>JANNGZ010000256.1:0-27813 GCA_031404155.1 Burkholderiales bacterium | reverse complement strand
CGAGTCAGTTTACGAAGCGCGCTGCGCGCGCCGACCCCAGGGCTGCGTTCCTCGCCGCCCCCCAAGTGAGCCCGCACCGGGCACCGCCTGCCGCGAGTGCAGAGAACTGTTTTGCCCGACGGCAACGGGAAACCAATACCTTGCCGCAGAGCCGCACCCGGGCAGGCCGCGGCGCGCGTGTGCGGCTGAGCCCGGACACAAACAGTCCAGTGGACTGTTTGTGCCTGGCGAAGGGCCGGGCCTCTGCGCCCGGCGCGGCCTGCAAGGCCCGAGGAGCGGAGGCCTCATGGCCGCGCGCGCAGCGCGCTTCGTCATCTGACTCGCCGCGGCTGTCCGAGTGCAGTGAGCGCAGCGAACGTAGCGAGTTCGGCGGCGGGCCATGAGGCCGAGTACCGCAGGGCAGTCGGCTGCAGGCTGATCGCCGCAGTCGCACGCCGTGGCCTGCCCGGGTGCGGCTTTGCCACACCACCGCGTGCCCGGTTGCGGCTTTGCCGCGCCACCGCCTGCCCGGGTGCGGCTTTGCCACACCACCGCGTGCCCGGTTGCGGCTTTGCCGCGCCACCGCCTGCCCGGTGCGGCTTTGCCACGCCACCGCCTGCCCGGGTGCGGCTTTGCCGCGCCGACGCCGCGCCGTGTTGGCTGTTCACGAGCGGGACACCCTTCGCCTGGTCACACCTGGTCCGCGCTATCGAACACCGGCTCCACCAACTCGGCCGCGGCGTGCAGGTACGCCGTCGCACGCCGCTTGTTGGCGATGTCGGCATAGACCCGTTGCGCCTGCGCTTCGCTGACGCCCAGCGCCACGCCGAGCTCGGCCGCGGGCCGGTGGTGGTTGTGGGCCCAGAGCGCCAGGTCCATCTGCGCATAGGGCAGCACGAAGTAAAACTCGTCCTGGCCTTGCGGCAGGGTGTAGGTGTCGGTGGTGGGCACCGCGTTGCAGACTTCGTCCGGCAACCCCAGCGCGCGCGCCATCGCGTAGACCTGCGTCTTGTACAAGTGGGCGATCGGCTTGAAGTCGGCCGCGCCGTCGCCGTTCTTGACGAAAAAGCCCTGGTCGTACTCGAGCCGGTTCGGCGTGCCGGCGACTGCGTAGTTCAGGCGGTCGGCATGGAAGTACTCCATCGTCTTGCGCACCCGCTGCTTGAAATTGGTGGCCGCCACGATCTGCAAATACTCGCGCACCGGCAGGCGCGCTTCGTGGTTCGCGCCGCCGGGTTCCTGCACCACCAGCTTGAAGAAGTTGATGCCGCCCTGGGTGCCGCCGGCGATCACGATCTTGTTTTTCCAGCCCTCGCCGTAGGCGGGGAACACACGCCGTATCGCCTCGTCGCGCTGGCTGTAGCAACCCAAGCCTTCAAGCGCGGCGGCGATATCGTGTACCTGGTACTCGATGCCGAGATGTTCGGCCAGCAGGCGGCCGCGGTGCGAGCTGAACGAACTCGAATCGCGTTCGGGCAGCAGCAGACCGAAGACCTTTCGCGGCCCGAGCGCATGCACCGCGAGTGCGGCGCAGGCCGAGCTGTCGATGCCGCCCGACATCGCCACCACCACGCCGCGGCGGTGGAGCTTGTGGGCCAGCGTGTCCACCATCCAGCGGCCGATGCGGTCGGCCTCGGCGGCGCAATCCAGTGCCAGCATCTCGGGCCCGAGCGTGGCCGAGGTCATGCCGCCGCCTTCGCAGTGAT
The DNA here is from genome assembly GCA_031404155.1 of Burkholderiales bacterium. Classification (GTDB taxonomy): domain Bacteria; phylum Pseudomonadota; class Gammaproteobacteria; order Burkholderiales; family Burkholderiaceae_C; genus JANNGZ01. Next base: position 26,128 of record JANNGZ010000256.1, on the reverse strand, counting down.
TTTGCGAGCGACAAACGCGCACAGCTGGTCCAGTGAGTCCAGGTTCTCGGGCACCATTTCTTCGTCGGCCACCGCGAAACCGAAACTCTCTTCCAGGTGGGTGATCAGCTCGAGGAAGCCGGTGGAATCGAGAATGCCGCGCTCCATGAACGAGTCGGCGTCGCCGAGCTTCGCCGCCCGCGCGCCCATGATGAAGTTGTCTTCGATGTAGCGGCGCAGTTGCGCCCGTTGTTCGTTGTCGTGGTCGGACATGCTCACCTCGTAGCGATTGAATTGTGGTCAGGGACGCGGAGCGCGTGGCGCAGCTCAACGCAAATCAACTTTGCGAATCTTGCCGGAGTCGGTGCGCGGAAGCGCGTCCACGAACACCACCAACTTAGGGACCATGTAGCTCTCGAGCCGTGCTAGGCAATGCCGGATCACCTCGCGCTCGCTCAGCGTGCAGCCCGCCTTCAGGTTCACGAACGCCTTCACCGCTTCGCCGAGCAGCGGGTCGGGCACGCCGACCACTGCGCATTCGGCCACCTCGGGCAGGGCATAGATCGCGTTCTCCACTTCGCGCGGCGCCACCTTCTCGCCGCGGCTCTTGATGATGTCGTCGCCGCGGGCCACGAAGGTGAGCCAACCTTCGGCGTCGCTGCGGAAGATGTCGCCGGTGTGCAGCACCCGTTCGCCGGGCAGCGGCCCGGGTTTCAGGCGGGCGCTGGTTTCCTCGGGCTTCTCCCAGTAACCGCGCATCACATGCGCGCCGCGAACCACCAGCTCGCCGGTGGCGCCATCGGGTGAATTGGGCAGGCGCCGGCCATCGCCGTCGACCAGCCAGCATTCCTGGTTGGGCATGCCGCGGCCGACGCTGGCCGGGTGGATGTCCAGCTGCTCGGGCGGCAGGTAGGAGATGCGCTTGCACTCGGTCATGCCGTACATCGAATACAGCTCGGCCTGCGGCAGCAGCGCGCGCAGGCGCTGCAGGTGTTCGTCGGGCAGGGCCGCCGCGGCATTGGTGACGATGCGGATCGAGGACAAGTCGAAGCGCGGCAAATTCGACAAACCGAGGATCGACGCGAACAGCGTCGGCACGCCGGGGAACACGGTGACCCGCTCGCGCGCCAGACCTTCCATCACCTTTACCGGAAAGGAGGCATAGCGCTCGAGCACCACGGTGGCGCCCAGCCCCAGGCCCATCAGCACGTGGTACAGGCCGTAGCTGAAACAAGGCGACAGCGCCAAGCCGATGACATCGCTTTCGCGCAAGCCCAGGTAGGCCTGCACCGATGCCCAAGCGGAGCGCATGTTCAGGTGGGTGAGCATCACGCCCTTGGGCACGCCGGTGGTGCCCGAGGTGTAGATGATCGCGGCGAGGTCCTGGTCGATCGGCGTGGGCGTTGCCGTGGATGGGCCCGTGTCGGTTTTCTCGTCAGGCCAGCGCAGCACGCCGGCCGCGCCAGACTCGGGTTCACGGACGACGCATGTATGAACGCTCGGAGACTCGGCCAGCGCGGCGCGCCATTCGTCCGCCAGCCGCGCCTGCGTCAACAGCGCCGCGGCGCGTGTGTCCTTGAGCATGTAGGCGAGCTTCGCGGCCCGGGTCAGCGGCGAGATCGGCATGAACACCGCGCCGGCCCGCAGCACCGCATGCACCGCCACCGCGTAGTCGATGCCGGCATCGAGGTAGAGCGCCACGCGGTCGCCGCGCTGCACGCCGCGCGCAAGCAGCTGCGCGGCGAGCGCCTCCACACGCGCCGCCAGTTGCGAGTAGGTAGCGCGCTCGTCGCCGCAGACGAGCCCGACCTTCGCGGGCAGGCGCCGGCAGGTGTTTTCGAAGGCGTGGTGCAGCAGCATGCGGTCCCAGCCTGCCATCAGGCCGCGGCAAACCGCTGCGCGCCGGCCGCCGGCGCAACGAACTGCCGGTGCAGCAGCATGGTCGAGAGCACGCCGACGAAGGCCATGTTGTCGCCGAAACCGAGGGCGCGGCCGGCACGGCACTTTTCGCTCAGCTTGGTCACCGCTTGGGCATCGAAGAGGCCGGCCGCGTCGACGGCGCTTTCGCTCAGCAACTCGGCCACCCAATCGAGCGGGCGGCCGTCGCGGAAGAAGCTCGAACTGTCCGGCGAACGGTAGGGCTGCTTGGTGCGCTTCGTGATCGAGGCTGGCAGCTCCGCGGCAAAGGCCTTCTTCAGGATGTACTTCTCGTGCAGGCCGCGCAGCTTGAACTGCGGCGGCAGGCGGTTCGCAAACTCGATGACCCGGTGGTCGAGGAAGGGGAATCGCGCCTCGATCGACGCCGCCATCGCCATGCGGTCGCCCTGCGACGAGAGCAGGTAGCCCGACATCAGGGTGTGCGCCTCGACATACTGGTCGCGGCCCGGCGGCAGCCATTGCCCGATGCCCGGCGGCAGCGTGGCTGCGAGCGCGGCCTGCGGGTCCCAGCGGTTGACTTCGTCCTGCAACTCGGGGCGCAGGTATTGCAGCGTGCGCCGCGTGGTCGACATGCGCGGCATGTGCGCGAACCAGGGTTGCTCGATCTGGTCCAGCCCCTCGCTGAAGAACCGCTGGGTGAATCCGCGCCCCGCGGCCGGCGAGTTTTGCAGGTAGGGGTAGAGGCGCGCGAGGATGCTGCCGCGCCACTTCGACTGCGGCGCGCGCGCCAGGAAGCGGCGGATCTTGGCTTCCTTGAACAGGTCGTAGCCGGCAAACACCTCGTCGGCGCCCTCGCCGGTGAGCACCACCTTGTAGCCCGCTTCGCGCACGCTGTGCGCCAGCAGCATCATCGGCGTGGGGGCGGTGCGCACCAGCGGCGCTTCGGCATGCCACACCGCCGCCGGGAAGGCCGCGCCGATGTCGCCGCGGCGGCAGGCCCGCGCCGAATGCTCGGTGCCGAGGTGGGCCGCGAGTTCGTTCTGGTGCTCGCTCTCGTCGAACTCGGCGTCCTCGAAGGTGAGCGAGAAGCTGCGCAGCGGCGTCTCGGTATGGCGCTTGATGATCGTGGTGATGATCGACGAGTCGAGCCCGCCGCTCAGGTAGGCGCCCACCGGCACGTCGGCGCGCAGTTGCAGGCGCACCGCGTCGATCAGCAGTGCATGCAGCTCTTCGGCACATTCGTCTTCGTCGCGCGGCTCGGGCAGCTCCTGCGGGAACTGCCAGTCCCAATAACACTCGGTCTTCGTGCCCTGCGCATCCACCACCATGCGGTGCCCGGGGGCCAGGCTGTTCACGCCTTCGAACACCGTGCCCGGCGGCAGTGCCGACCAGTAGGTGAAGGTGGACGCCAGCCCTTCGAGGCTGAGCCGGCGCGGCACCTGCGGCAGCGCGAACAGCGCTTTCACCTCCGACGCGAAGGCCAGCCGGCCGGCGGCCTGGGTGTAGAACAGCGGCCGGATGCCGGTGCGGTCGCGCGCGAGCAGCAGCCGCTGGCGCCGGCTGTCCCAGAGCGCGATCGCAAACTGGCCGTTGAGCTCCTGCACGAACTCGTCGCCGAGGTCTTCGTACAGATGCACGATGACCTCGGTATCCGACCGGGTGCGAAAGCGGTGCCCGCGCCGCTCCAGCACCGCGCGCAGCTCCAGGTAGTTGAAGATTTCGCCGTTGAGGATGACCCACACGGTTTCGTCCTCGTTGGCGATCGGCTGCCAGCCGCCGGCCAGGTCGATGATCGACAGCCGCGCATGCGCCAGGCCCACCGGCCCGTCCACGCGGGTCGACGCGCCGTCCGGGCCGCGGTGGTGCAGCGCCGCGATCATGCGTTCGAGCTCGCCGCGTTGCGGCGGCGCCGCGTGCGGGAAGGCGAAGAGGCCGGCAATGCCGCACATGTCTTTTGTGAGCCCCGATCAATCCGCGTCGTTGTCGAACGCGGTCAGGTACCAGCGTTCGGGCGAGCTCAGCTCGGCCTCGAGGCCGGGCGAGGTGAAGACCGGGATCTCGTCGCCGCGCACGCGCAGGCCGCTGCGTTCGAGTTGGGCCGCGACGGCGCTGTCGCCGAAGAAGAGCACCGACATCGTCCGCACCCCGAGGCGCCGCGCATGCGACGCGAAGGCCAGCATCAGCGCTTCGGTCTGCCGCTGCGGCTCGCGCGAGAAGAAGTCGCCGACTTCGGCAAAACCGTCGTGCACGCGCCAGATCACGTAGCCAAACGGCACGCTCTTCGCATCGTGCGCCACACACACATGCCAGCTGCCGCGCTGCGGATGGCCGAAGCGCCAGCGCAGCATCGCGCCGCAGCGCTGCGAGAGCAGCAAGGACGCCTGCCGCTGTTCCCACAGGACATCGAAGGCGGGTTCGCTCCAGGCTGATTCGGTGAAGCTCAGCTTGACCTCGTCACGCCAGACCCGGGCGCGGTCGGCCAGGCCGAGCGCGATGTCCACCAGTGGCGCACCCGCGCTTGCGAGCCACGCCGGCAGGTGCCTGGACAGGTACTCGCGGCTGGCGAGCGGCTTGGCAAAGCGGCGCATGCTGCCCAGGCGCTTCAGGCCGGCGCGGGTGCACACCGGCGCCGCCTTGGCGTTGGGCAGGCCGTAGGTGAGGTCGAAGCGGCTGGCGCCGAGTTGCATGCCCGAGCGCATCAGCATCAGGGCGGGGCCGAGCGAGCGGTGGGCTTCATCGACCGCGTAGTCCGCGAGGCCCGCCACGTTGAGGCTGCGCGCGCCGAAAAAGAAGCGCCGCGGGTGCAAACCATGAACGCCCTTGGCCACGGGGCTGCCCTCGCTGAACAGCAAAAGTGCGATGCCGCGGCCTGCCGGGTTGTCGCGGTAGCCGAGGTTGAGCTTGGCGGCGGCGCTGTCGGCCGAATGCCCGCTGAGGTTGGCCACCCACAGGCTCTGGATCGCGGCGGAGGCGGCAAGCAGGTCGGCTTCTTCGATCGTGTACCGGGTCGCCATAAACGAGCACGCGCGTGAACTCCAAGGGGAGTCATGGATGCTAGCAGTGGCCCAAGCGCGGCGACTCCCCCGGCCTGGGCGTTTGCGCAGCCGGCGCGGCTCGTGCCGCCGGCTGCGCCGCGGCTGCCGCAAGCGTTTCAGGTGAAGGCCAGCAGCACCCGGGTCACCAGCCACATCACCACCACGCTGCCGAGGCTGGCGAGGAACAGGCGCCCGGCGATCGGCCCGAACAGCACCGCGGGAAACTCCGGCCGCATCGTGCGCGCCATCTGGAACAGCGCCACCACGAGAGCGATGTGGATGTACAGGATCACCACGTAGCTGCGGCTCAGGAAAAACGCCGCGGTGAGGCCGGCCGCGAAACCGCACCAGAGCGTGCGGGCTGCGGCTTTGAGCTCGTCCCAGCGCTGCACTTCGTCGGCGGGGCTGCCTGCGGGCAACATGTACTTCACCAGCTTGTGCAGCATCAGCCAGGTGATGATCAGGTTGGAGAGCCAGAAGAAGTAGCCGAGCAGGCCCAGCTCGGCAAAGGCGAGCACGAAAGAGTTGTGCGCGGTGAGGTTGTTGTGGTGGTCGGCAAACTGCCCCTTGCCGACGCCGAAAAGCGGCCGGCGGATCAGCATCAGCACCCCTTCGTACCAGGCTTCGATGCGACCTTCCGCCGAGTCTTCGTCGGCCGAGATTTCGGCCATGCGGCTGGGGCCGAGCGCGATCAGCGGGCCGAGCAGCAGGGGGATCGCGACCACGCTGCGGAACAGGCCGAAGCGCAGCACGCAGAACAGGCCGACCATGCTGCCGATGGCGAGCGTGGCGCCACGCGAGTTGGTCAGGTAGATGGCATAAGCCACCAGGCCCGCGGCGGCGTACCAGACCAGGCTCAACATCTTCGATGCGCGGGTGCCGAGGTACACAACCATCGGCAGCGCCATCACCAGCGCCATGCCCAGGTCGTTCGGGTCATTGAGAAAACCGAGGTAGGTGATGCGCGTTTTCTGGCTCAGTTCGGCGCCGGTCCAGCCGATGCCCTTTTCCAACTGGTCCACGCCATGCCAGGAGAGGACCACCGCCGACACCGCCAGCACCACAAACACCTGGCGCAGGCGGGCGATGGAGTCGACCGAGGTGGCGATCATGGTGAACAGCAGCACCACCGGGAAGAAGTCCGACAGCGCCTTGATGCCGCCGCCGAACCAGCCCGAGAAGATCACCGACAGCATCAGCATCAGGGTGAGCACCGGCATCAACCAGAACTGCGGCGCCTCGAAGTTCTTGGGCTGCCGCCCCAGCCAGAGGGCGAACGCCAGCAGAAGCAGCACCGACAGCAGCGGCCAGTTCATCACCGCGTCGACCCATTCGTGCGGCCGGATGTACAGGATCAGCAGGTAGGCCAGCAGGTGGCTGAAGGGCTGCGACAGGTTGAACATGGCGCCGCCGCGGCTACAGCGTCCCGAAGCGCAAGCCTGCGGCGCGCCAGCGCGGCAGCAACTGTTCCAGCGCGCCGCCGGCGGTGCCGCCGTCGTCGTGGAAAAGCAGGATGTCGCCGCCGCGCAGCGTCATTTGCTCCAGGCGTTGTGCCACTTCGGGCACGCCGCGGCTGTAGTCCAGGCTGTCGACCGACCAGAGCACCAGCGGTTGCCGGCAGACGATGCTGTTCAGGATGGTGGCCAGCGTGGCGCGCCCGTTGGGCGGCCGGAAGAGTTGCCGCGCACGGCCGTTGAAGCGTGCGAGCACCGCGTCGGCGCGGCGGATTTCCCGCCATTGCTCGCGCGCGGACAAAGCCGGCATGCGCGGGTGGGTCATCGAATGGTTGCCGATGCCATGCCCCGCGGCGACGATGCGCTGCACGATCTCCGGGTGCGCCTGGGCCTGCGTGCCGATGAGGAAGAACGTGGCCCGCACGTCGTGGCGCCGGAGCAGTTCGAGCAAGGCCGGTGTGTGCTCGGGGTGCGGCCCATCGTCGAAGGAGAGATACAGCACCGGCGCCCGGCGCGGCATCCGCGTGCGAACCGCGTTCGCTGTGAGAAGGCTGACGAGGGACCAGATCCAGTGCATGGCGCGCGCTGCGAAAGAGCGTCGAGTATTGCATCCGGCGCGCCGCGCTCCGACCCCGTATCCGAGGTGACCGGGCGGTTTGCGCCGGCGCTGCCGCGACGACCTGCGCGGCCGAACGGGCTCGCTAGCTCGCGGTCTTTCGCTGTGCCCAGCGGGCCTGCACCGTGCCCAGCGCTTCCTCGACCCGGCGCTCCCAGCTCATCTCGCGCACCGCGGCCATGCGGCGCTCGCGTTGTTGCGGCGTGTCGTTCGCGAGTGCGGTTTCGATCGCGGCCAGGAACCCCTGGCGGTCCGGCGCGATCTGCACCAGCTCGCTGAAGCGCTCGATCTCGGGCGTGGGCACCGAAACCACCGGCTTGCCGGTGGCCAGGTATTCGCGCAGCTTCAGCGGGTTGGCGTTGAGCACCTGGCGGTTGAGCCGGTAGGGAATGATCGCCACGTCGAAGGCCTTGGCCCAACCCGGCAGCGAAGCGTAGGGCTGCGGCCCGACCATGGTGATGTTCGGCCGCGCCACGAGCACGCCCACGTCGACCTTGGCGTGGCCCACCAGCAGGAAGCGCCAGTGCGGGCGCTGCGCCGCCAGCCAGTCGATCAGCTCGAGGTCGGTCCAGGCCGCGATCAGGCCGAAGTAGCCGATGACCGGCCCGAGCCCGGGGCCGCGCAGCGCCGCAGCTGCGGCGGGCACCGGCGTGGCCGCGTCTTGCGCCAGCGCGAAGAGGTCGACATCGACACCGTGCGGCGAGAAAGTGGTCGCCGGGTTGAGTGCGAGTTTGCTTTCGAGCAGGTTCGGCGGCGCCACAAAAACATGGTCGGCGCGGCGGGTGAGCATCTCGTCGCAGCTCTGAATCGCCTGGACGTCCACACCCGGGTGCGCGGCGTAGTCGTCGATGCAGTAGTACACCGCCAGCTCATGCGCGAGCGTGTCGAGCATGGGTGCCGGGTGCGGCACCACGAACCAGAGGATCGCGCGCCGAATGCCTGCCTGCTTCATCGCGCGGCGCACCGCCCAGGCGCCGAACCAGCGGTTCAGGCGCTGCGCGCCGGGCAAGCCGCGCCAGGGCCACTGCGGCACGGTGCAATGCCACAGGCCGGGTTCGACACGCCGCGCGCGGCGGAAGGTCTGCACGAGTTTTCGCCACAAGCGGCCGAGGTCGCGGCCGGTGGCTGAGGGCGCGCGCATGCCGGGGGAATCGACATACAGCAGGTTCACATGGCCGGCCAGCCGCGCTGCGATATGGTGGCTGCTGGTGCGGTTTTCCGCCGCCCAGTCGTTGCCGAAGTAGACGACGCCGACGCCGGGCTGGCCGAACACGCGCTCAGACATCGTCATGTGGGGGCTCGTCCGGAAGTGCGTAGCGACCGAGCCGAAGCACGCCGTCGCCGAGGCGCGCGCCCCGATGCCCGAGCCGCGAAAGCAGGTTGGCGACGATCTCGAATTCGGCCCTGCGCCAGGTGCGAAGCAGCACGCTGAGCAGCAGGTAGACCGCAAGGAAAACGACCGCGGCGGCGATAAATGCCAACGGGGAGTGCAGCGCTTTGAGCAGCCCCATGCTCAAGGCCCCGGCGATGGCGGCGGCCAACAACAGGCGCAGCATCACGCCCCATTGGTAGCGCACCCGAGTGCGCCGCCGCGCGAACCACGAGGAAAGTACCGTCTCGAACAGTTGCGACAGCGTTGTGCTGGCAATGGCGCCATCAAGACCGAAACGGGGTATCAGGGTAAGGCCAAGGGCCAGGTTCACCGTCAGCGTGCAGGCGCTGATCCGGATGCGGTCGAGCTGGCGGTCGCTCGCGGTGAGCACCGCCGCCGTGGCGCCGTTGACCATGACCAATCCGGCAACCAGCAACTGCCACATCAGCACGGGAATCGCCCCGTCGTAACGCGAGCCGTACAGCAGGCGGACCAGCCCTTCGGACACGCTGAGGCCGAGCCCCGCGATCATCATGCCGATGAACCAGTAGAGCCGGCTCGACTCCGAGAGCATGCCAGCCAGCCCGGTGGAGCCACCGCTGCCGAAGCGCCGCGACATTGCCGGCAGCAACACCGCGGACATGCCGCCGCCGAGCAGGTCGACCGCCCCCTTGGTGAGCGCCCCCGCGATCGCGAAGTAGCCGACCGCCTCGGCGGTGCTGTGGATCTTCAGCAGCGACATCTCCACTGCGCGATACGTGGCCACCGTGATCAGCATCAACACGCCGGTGAGCAGGAGGTGGCGCCGCAGGCGGCGGCTCAGTTCGGCGGGGATGGTGCCACTCACAGCCGGTACCACCCGCGAGCGGCGCAGCAGCCAGCGCACCAGCACCGTCGAGACCAGGCCGAGCAGCGCATACAGGCCGAAGAAGATCTCGACGCTGGCGCCGCGCCAGGCGAGCAGCGAGACCAGGATCAGGTTCGCCAGCGCGGTGAGGGCCAGCGCCAGGTTCTCGGGAACGAACGCTTCGAAACCCTTGCCGATGGCGCCGAACATCCAGAAGCTAGCCCGTGCCCACACCGCCACCACCGCGATGCCGAGCATCGCCGGCAGTTGCGCGCGCCAGTCCGATAGCGGTGCCAGCAGCATCACCACGGCAAAGATGCCGAGCACCAGCATCGAGCTGGCGGTTTGCAGTCGGCGCAAGCGTTGCACCAGGGCTGCGGCCACGTCCTCGCGGCCCGATCCGCGCGCCTCGGCGACAAATTTGATCGAGGTCATCGGCAATGCATGGTTGCCCGCCATGATGAGCACGCCGCAGAGCCAGATCGCGAAGGCGTAATGCCCGTAGTCGCTCGGCCCGAGCGTTCTGGCGATGAGCACGCCGGCGAGCAGGCCGACCGCGGCCTCGACATACCCGGCCGCGGCCACCAGGGCCACATTGCGCAGCAAGGCCAGCTTGTTTTTCACTCCACCCCTTCGAACCGAAGCGCGCTAGTGGAGCACATGCCGCCGCACCCGCTGACCCACAAACTGGGTGGTCGGCGGCGCGTCAGGTGGCTGCAAGGGGAGTCGGTAACCGGGTCAGCTGTCGCGTCTGCTTCCGCTGTCGCACCCACACCCGCCCCGCGCCCGCCGCAAGTTCCTCAGGCCAGCCGCCGCTGCGGTTGGCGAAAGAGGTACAGCGCCAGGCGCTCAGGCCGGAAGCGGCCCTCGGCGTCGACGATGGTGTGGCTCTCGAAGCCAAGCCGGCCGAGCAGCCAGCCGACGGTCGATGACGTGGCGTTGACCACCGGCACGCTGGTGAAGACGAGCTCGTAGCCGGCGTCGCGCGCGCGCTGCGCAATAGCGCCGTTGTAGCGGCCGTGCGGAAACGACATCGTCAGCGGTGGCGCCGCGGGGCGCAACCGCGCCGCCACCGCGGCGCGGGCGCCCGCGAGTTCGGCGTCGAGGTCGGCCGCCTCGGTCAGCGGTGTGTGGGTCTTGCCATGCAGGCCGATCGCGATGCCGCCGGCTTCGAGCCGGTGCAACTCGTCGTCGCTGACCATGTGGCGCAGGCCGTCGTCCAGCGCGCTGTCGAGCGCCGCCAGCAGTTCATCGCGCGCGGCGGCAGGCAGCTGCTCGACGTGGGCGATCAGCGAACGCATCGTGGCGAGGTCGTCGGCCGGCGGCACCGGTGTCTCGGCGGCGTGACGACGCAAAGCCTGCGCCAGCGCGCTGGCGCTGAGTCGGCCGCGGCGCCAGGCCGAGACGATGCGCTCCTGGTAGAACGGTGCTGCGCGCCCGACCGCATCGGCCACCACGAACATCAGGCCGGGCATGCCCAGTGCACGCATCCGCGGCAGCGCAAATTCCAGGTTGTCGGCCCAGCCGTCGTCGAAGGTGAGCAGCAGCGCGCGGGGTGGCAGTGGACGCTGTTCGCGCCGTGCGTGCAGCACCTCGTCGGCCGACACCGGCGTGTAGTGCGCGGCAAAAAAACGCAGGCAGTCGTCGAAGATCTCGGCGCGCAGCGTGTAGTCGGGGTCGCAATGATTCCAGCGCGGGTCGCTCGTTGCGAGCACGCGGTGAAACATAATCACCGTCAGTGTGCGGGCATTGCGAGCGCGGTGGTACAGGCTCAATGCGCCGCTGGTGTATAGCAGCTTCTTCAGAAAATCCAAAGGCATGGGGCTCGAAATCGACGTGTCGGTGATCATACCGACGTACAACCGCCGCGAGCTCGTGCAGCGCGCGATCCGCAGCGTGCTCGAGCAGACGCGCGAGGTGCAGGAGATCATCGTCGTCGACGACGGCTCCAGCGACGGCACCCAAGCGGCGATCGCGGCCGCGTTCGGCAACCGCGTGCACTGCGTCGGCCAGGCCAACGGCGGCGTGTCCTCCGCCCGCAACCACGGCCTGCGCCTGGCCCGCGGGCGGCTGCTCGCGCTGCTGGACAGCGACGACGAATGGCTGCCCGAAAAAACCCGGCTGCAGGCGCAGTGGCTCGACGAACGGCCCGACTTCGGCATGGTGCTTTGCGACGTCGAGCGCACGGACGCGCAGCACCAGCCCTTCGATGTGATGCGCCGCCGCGAGGTGCTGCCCGAGGACGGCCAGATCCTGAAATGGGTGCTGCTCAATCCCTTCTTGGTGCCGGCGTCAGTGTTGATGCGGCGCGAGGTGTACGACAGCGTCGGAGGCTTCGACGAGACCCTGGCGACGGGCGAAGATCTGGACCTTCACCTTCGCGTGGCGGCACGATGGAAGATCGGCGTCGTCGAGCAGACCTTGGTGCGCGCAATGCGTGGTCACGGTGGGCTCTCGTTCGCGGCGAGCGCCTATGACGACTATGTGCGGGTGATCGAACGTGCCGCGGCGGCCGCCGAGGACAAGGTGCCCTCCGCGGACCGTGCGCGGGCGCTGCTCCGGGCCTATGAGCGCAATGCGCGCGGCATGTTGTACCAGCGGCGCTGGGCTGACGCCTGGCGGATGTGGCGCAAGGCCTGGGCGCAGACCGAAGGAGCCGGCGCCAGAGCGCGCCTGCTCGGGCTGATCCCTGTTGCAGCGCGCAGTGCCGTCGCATCGCTGCGTTCGGCGCGCTGAAGCCGCCTCATCCCACCAGGAGCCCAATGAGCAAGACTTTGCTGGAGCGTGTCGGCGGCGAGGCGTCGCCTGCGCGCGCGGTGGTGTCCAAGCTGTGGCGCCGCTATGCGCTGCGCAGCATCGGCGCCAACGATAACCATGCCGGCCTGGACAAGCTGTACGCGCTGCCCGACCCCTGGCGCATGAATTCGGCGCAGGAACAATCGCGCTTTCAGCAAACCAACGCGCTGATCGAGCAGCGCTGCGGCCGTGTGGGCACGCTGCTCGAGATCGGCAGCGGCGAGGGCCACCAAAGCGAACACCTGGCGCGCCTTTGCGACCAGCTTTACGGCCTGGACGTGAGCGAACGCGCAGTGCAGCGCGCGGCGCAGCGGCTGCCGCAGGGACGCTTCGGCGTGGGTGGGTTGCAGGCGCTGCCGTGGCCGGCGCCACCCGCGGGCCAGTACGACCTGGTGGTGGCTTGCGAGGTGCTGTACTACATGGGCGACATCGACACCGCGGTGCGCCAGATGTCCCAGCTCGGCCGCGCCTGCCTGGTCACCTTCTTCTGCCCCGCGGCGCGGGTGGTGGCGCCGCACCTGCTGGCGCTGGTGAACAGTGAGCGCGGCTGGATATTCCACGAGCCCTATGCCTGGCTCTGGGTCTATTGGCGCCCACCAAGGGATTGAACGAAGAGGTCGCCCGGAGCGAGCCCCGATACAAGGGATGGCCGCGGCCGAAGCGCTGCGGGTACATTCGCCGACAAGCCGCGCGCCGCCAAGGAAATCTGTGAACACCGCCCTCACGCGCTCGCTCGCGGGAACTCCAGCCCTGGACGGACACGCCGCGACAGTCGAGCGCGTCGGTTACCTCGACGGCTGGCGAGGCTTGGCGATCTTGCTGGTCCTGCAAGGCCACTTCCTGCCGATCCCGGGGTTCGATTCCGGCCGCATGGGCGTCGAGATCTTCTTTTGCCTGTCCGGCCTGTTGATGAGCGAGTTGCTGTTCATCCGGCGGGTGGCCCTGGCCACTTTCTACAAGCGCCGGCTGAGCCGAATCCTGCCCGCCTATCTGGTGTTCGTCGCCGTGGTCTATGGCGTCGCCGCGCAGGCGGGCCGGCAGACCGACCTGGGCGAGGTGGTGTCCACCTTGCTATTCCTGCGCACCTACCTGCCCAGCACGCCGGACATCTGGCACAGCGGGTTGCCGATCGGGCACATCTGGTCGCTCAACGTGGAGGAGCACAGCTACGTGTTCCTGAGCCTGGTCACGCTCTGGAGTGCGCTTCGGGGCCGCGAGGCCTGGGTGCTCGGCGCCGCCGCGGCCACGACGGTCGCGATCGACTACTACTACATGCAGTCGCCGTCCATGGCGGGCGTGGACTTCGAAATCCGCAGTGAGACCGCGGCCATGCCGCTGCTCGCCGCCGCGGCCTACCGCCTGGTGCGCGACCGGGTTTCGCCCTACATCAAGCCTTGGGTGCCGCTTGCCGCTGTGGCCGTTGCAACCCTGGCTTACCTGCCGCACGCCCGCTGGTGGTTGAGCGACGCGTTGACCCCCTTGCTGCTCGCCTTCGCCGCCAACCACCTGCGCGAAACCGGGCCCGCGGTGCGCCGCGCGCTGTCGAGCCTGCCGCTGCGCCAGTTCGGCCTTTGGTCTTACTCGATCTACCTCTGGCAGCAGCCCTTCTTCATGCACAAGTCGTCGCTGCCCAACGGCGTCGCGGCTGCGGGGGCGATGCTCGCCGCGCTCACCTCCTTCTACCTTGTCGAGGGCCCGTGCCGGGCATGGATCAATGAGCGTTTCTGACGGTGTCCCTGAACGGACCGGCCGGCCCTTCGGGCGGCTTGCGCCGGTCATGTGGGTTCTGCTCGCCCTGCTGGTGGGTTGCGGCCGCTCGGACGCCAACCCGGTGTCGACGAAGGCCGCGGGCGCCACCGCCGCGACGCCGCTGCCACCCCCTTCGTACAAGATCGCGCCCGGGCATCCCCGCATCCTGCTCGCCGATGCACCGACCCGCGAGCGCTTGAAGCTGGTGCTCGAAGGCTCGTCGGCTGCGTCCTCGCGCTTTCGCGCGCAGGTCGACGGCCAGTTGCTCGGCCGCCGCGCCTATGCGTTCCAGCCCTGGTACGCGGCGCTGATGTTTCAGCTCACCGGCGACGAGCGCTACGCCAGCTACGCGATCGAAGAGACCGAGAAGTTCGTGGCCGCCGAGGAGGCCAAGATCGCCAGCGGCCAGAAGCCGTCGGTCGCCGGCGACAGCTACCTCGAAGTCGGGCAGGAGGTGGGCAACCTGGCGCTCGTCTACGACTGGTGCCATGCCAAGCTCAGCGACGAGCAACGCCGCCGCTGGACGGCCTATGCCAACCAGGCGGTGGGCAATGTCTGGAACCACCCGCAGGCGCGCTGGGGCAACACGGTGTTCGCCTGGACCGGCTGGTCGGTCGACAACCCGTCGAACAACTATTACTACTCCTTCCTGCGCGCCACGATGCTGCTCGGCCTGGCCACGCAGGGCGAGAACCCGCAGGCGCAGCGCTGGATCGAGCATTTTCGCAACACCAAGATCGAACAGCAGCTGCTGCCGACCTTCAACCGCGATTTGCAGGGCGGCGGCTCGCGCGAGGGCACCGGCTACGGCACTGCGATGAAGAACCTGTTCCAGCTCTACGACTGGTGGGAGCGCTCCACCGGCGAGCGCATCGCCACGCGCACGCCGCATACGCTGGCTTCGATGGCGCACCTGATGCACAGCATCGTGCCCACGCTGGACCGCCTCGCCCCCACCGGCGACCACGCGCGCGACTCCACTGCCGCGCTGTTCGACTACCACCGCGAGTACCTGCTGGTGCTGATGACGCTCTTCCCGCAGGAGCGGCTTTCGGGTGTTGCGCGCACGCTGCTCGAAAGCTCCTCGGTGCCACAAATGAAGCATGGCTTCATGTTCGTCACCGACTACCTTTACGAGCAGCCTAATTTGCAGGCGCGCAAGCTCGACGAACTCTCCACCGCCTACTACGGCAGCGGCACCGGCCAGGTGATGATGCGTTCGTCGTGGGACAAGTCGGCCACCTTCGCCAACTTCATCTGCGGCCCCTACACCGAAAGCCACGCCCACCGCGACCAGGGCAGCTTCGTGATCTTCAACGGCGACTGGCTGGCACTGGACGCCAACCTGTATTCGCGCTCGGGCATCGAGCAGGACGAAAGCCTGCACAACCTGGTGCGCTTCGAAACCTCGGCCGGGCCGGCCAAGCAGGCCTACGGCACCAGCTGCGCGCTCGCCGCGCTGGCCGAACGCCCGCACTACACCTATGTCTCGGCGCGCATGACGCCGGTGTACAAGAACCACGCGGCGGTCAAGCGCAGCGAACGCGAGTTCCTGTTCATCAAGCCCGACACCTTTGTCGTGCTCGACCGCGCCGAAGCGGCCGGCGCCAGGCCGGTGTGGACCCTGAACCTGCCGGCGGCACCGGTGATCGAGGACAACCTGATCCGCATCAACCAGGGCCGCAGCAGCCTCGAGGTGCGTCGCCTCGCGCCCGCTACGGCGGACGTCGCGGTGACGGCCTGGCCGAGCACCGGCCGCAATTTCAGCGCCGGTGCGCGGGTCGACGTTGCTTCCGCGCAGGCGGGCAGCTTCCTGCATGTGATGTCGGTCAACGGCGCGTTGAAGTCGGCGGTGCGCGAAGACCTGCCGGGCAAGCTCGGTGCCCGCCTGACCTTTGCCGACGGGCGCAGCGCGGTGGTTCGCTTTCCGGCGCAAGGGGCAGGAGGCGAGTTTGAATTGCGTGGGCCGGACCAAGCCGTCCTGGCGCAGGGCGCATTGCCAGCGGGCGTGACGCCGCCACCGTTGTTTGCCAACTGAACCCGGCGCAGCGGGCTCGTGATGTCGTCGTCGTTGATGGTCTAGAGAGGGTCGCTTGTACGAGTCGCTGTTCAGGCACGTCATGTTCCCGGCCTACGAAACCGTGGTGCGCCGGCGCGCCACTGCGTCGTACATCGCGCAGTACGACAAGAGCCAGTGGCTCGACCGCGCGGCGCTCCAGGCCTTGCAGCTGCAGAAGCTCAATGCCCTGCTCGAACATTGCTGGCGCCACGTGCCGTTCCTGCAACGCCATTGGCGCGAGCACGGCGTGCAGCCCGGCGCCTTGGGCCACGCGGCCGAACTCGCCCGCTACCCGGTGCTCACCAAACGGCAGATCACCGCGAACTATGCCGACATGGTGGCCGCGCCCTGGCGTGGGCGCACGCTGAGCAAAACCACCGGCGGTTCCACCGGCGACCCGTTTCGCTTCGAATACACGATGGATGCGTACGCCCGCCGCACCGCGGTGATGTGGCGCGGCTACGGCTGGGGAGGCGCACGGCTGGGCACCCGCACCGCCTACCTGTGGGGCACCGGCTTGCGCAAGGGCGGCTGGGGCGGCCTGAAGGACCGCCTGTACCACGGCGCGTTCAACCGGCGCTTCTTCGACGCCTTCTCGCTCAGCGAAGCCACCATCGACCAGCGCATCGACGAGTTGATCCGATACCGCCCGCACGCGGCGGTCGGCTACGTGACGCCGATGGCCACCGTGGCGCGGCGCATGCTCGCCACCGGCAAGACCTTGAGCGGCCTGCGCGGAGTGCTCACCGGCGCCGAGGCGCTGCACGAGCCCGACCGGCGCGACATCGAGCGCGCGTTCGGCTGCCCGGTCTTCAACACCTACGGTTCGCGCGAGGTGATGTTGATGGCCTCGGAGTGCGAGCATCACGGCCTGCATGTCAACAGCGACCAGCTCGTGTTCGAAACCTTGGACGACCGTGGTGCACCGGTGAGCGGCGTGTCCGGTGACATAGCGATCACCGACCTGCACAACTTCGGCATGCCGATGGTGCGCTACCTCAACGGCGACCGAGCGACCTATGCCACGGAGGCTTGCCGCTGCGGCCGCGGCCTGCCGACCCTGGCGTCGGTGGACGGGCGGGTGCTGGACATGATCGAGACGCCCGACGGCCGCCATGTGCCCGGCGAGTTTTTTGTTTACGTCATGCTCGACTGGATCGACGTCAAACAGTGGCAGGTGGTGCAGACCGCGCCCGACTGCGTGCAGTTCCGGCTCGTCGTGCCGCAGCCCTGGGACCAGGCGCGCCGGGACAAGCTCAGCGCCAAGGTGCGCGCCACCGCCGGCCCCGCGATGCGGGTTGAAATCGTCGAGGTCGAATCGATCGCGCCCACCCGCTCGGGCAAGCGCCGCCTCACCATCTCGCTGGCCCATGCGGCGCTGGAAAGCTGAAGCGCCATGCTGAAGCTGCGGCCCTTCGGCAAGACCGGCCTGGCGGTGTCCGAACGTGGCTTCGGCGCCTGGGCGATCGGCAGCGCCAGCTACGGCCCGGTGGCTGCCGACGACGCAGTTTCCGCGCTGGCTTGCGCGGAGGAACTGGGCTGCAATTTTGTCGACACCGCCGAGGTCTATGGCGAGTCGGAGGCGCGTCTCGGGCGCTTCTTCTGCGGCGGCCGGCGCGAAAGGTGGGTGGTGGCCAGCAAGTACTCGGGCCAGCCGCAGGGCATGACCGCGCTGGTCGAGGAACAACTGCGGCGCCTGCGCACCGACCGCATCGACTTTTACCAGCTGCACTGGGCGCCACGCGGCCACGAGTTGAAGCTGTACGAAGAACTCGACCGCCTCAAGCTCAGCGGCAAGATCCGTTTTTGCGGCGTCTCGCTGCGCCTGGGGCCCGACATCGACCATGTGCTCGCGCACAGCCATATCGACGGGGTGCAGTTGCCGGTGAGCCTGCTCGACCCGGACCCGCTGTCGGCGCGGCGGGAACAAATTCGCGCGCGAAGCTTGGCGCTGGTCGCCCGCTCTGCGCTGCGCGGCGGCTTCCTCGCCGGCCGCTATGACGAAACGTCGGTGTTCAGCGGCGCTGGCGACCAGCGCGCGTCGTGGGAGCGCGGCCGCATCCGCGACACCGCGCGGCAGGCGCGCGCCTTTGGCTTCGCCGCGCAAGCGGCCGGCAGCGCGCATGCCGCGGCGGTGGCCTATGTGCTTTCGTTTGCCGAAGTGTCCACCGTGATCCTGGGCTGCAAAAGCGCAGCGCAGGCGAGCAGCAACTTCGGCACCGCGGTGCCGGCAGCGCTGGATGCCGCGACGCTGCAGCGCATCCAGCGCACGCAGCGAGAGCTGGGTGTGTTTCATGCGGGCCGTGCCAAGCGACTTTGGAATCGCTTGCGCGGCAGCTTCGCGATCGTCAATGCCTGAAGCCGCGCGCGAGATCGTGCTCGGCAGCGGCTCCAGGGTTTGGAAGGCGCTTGCGGCGCAGCCAGCGGTGGCGGGCTGGGCGGCGGCGGCGATCGGCCATGCCGAGATCAATGCATTCAAGTTCAGCGCCGGCGACCGGGTCTGGATCCTTTCGTACTCGCGGCGTGAAGGCGAAAACCTCGCGATGCTGGCGCGCCTGCAAGCCGCGGGTGTGCGCGAGCTGGTCTACGTTTCTTCCGCCTCGACCATTGTCGACACCACCACCGCTTGCTACGACTACCCGCGAGTCAAGCGTGCTGCCGAGCGGGCTGCGTTGGCGCTGCCGCAAGGCCGGGTGCTCACGCTCGGCCTGGTCTACACCCATCCGTCGGAGCTGCCCTCGGGCGCCAACATTGCCACCTCGATCGAAGCGCTGTCGCAGTTCATGACCGCGCGCTCGTGGCCGGCCAGTGCGGCACGCACGCGCCAGTTGTTCGACATCGTCGAGCGGCCGTTCGCCGGCACCCTCGAAAGCCGCCTTTTCGAGGTCTACGGCGTGCTGCTCACACTCGCGGGTCGCCACCCTTGTTTGCTCAGGCCGCTCGACCTGATTCTGCGTGCCCTGGGCATGCGCTGGTACGGCTACACCTACCTCAGCAACCGCTTATGGATTTCGAAGATGTCGTGATCGGCTCCGGCCTCGCCGCGCTCGGCGCTGTGATCGGCCTGGAGCACAGCGCCAGCGTGCTCGTGCTCACCGGGCCCTCGGCGGGGCGGTTCAGCTACTACGACGCGCGGCGCACGGTGCCCTGCGCGTACCTCGGCGCCGGCGGCCTGGGCAACGATTGGCATGGGGTCATCCCCACCGGCTGGCGCTGCAATTTCGGCGCCACCAGCGACGAAGATTTCGCCGCCACCTTTGCGTGTTTCTACCCCCACACCCCGATCCGCGAGCGGCTGGGCACGCCCGGCATCTTTGTGCCGTGGCGGCCGATCCGGCCGCGCCGCGAATTGCGCCGCCTGAGCGCGGCTCGCGGGGGCCGTTTGACGCTGCGGCCGGAGTTGGCCGAACGCTTCAGCATCGGCGAGCGTGGTGTCGAGGTTCATGCCGGCGGCCGCGTGATCCGTGCCCGCCGCTTGTGGGTCGCGGCCGGCGTGCTGCACACGCCGGCCTTGCTCGAACGCTCGCTCGGTGCCAAGTTGCGCCGGCCGGTGGTGTCGGACCATGTGTTCTGTTATGTCGGGCAGGCGGACGGCCTGCCCGTGCCACGCGCCACGCGGGGTTGGGATGGCATGTTCTTGCCCGCGCGGTACTCTGAAAATGCCGCTGAAGGCGCCGCTGCCGACCTCGGCGCCAACGCCCGCGGCCACACCGGCGCCACCGAGGTCAGCAGCAACCCGGGCGCCAACGCTTTGTACTCCTTGCGCCCCGCGCGCTTCGCGTTTCGCGAGCTCGACTTCGGCATCGAACAACGGGCGGTGTTCGGCCTGCCGACCGGCAGCGCCATCGCCAAGATCGCGCGGCGCCTGTCACCGGGCCTGCTCGCCGAAGCGCTCTTCAACCGCTTCGGCCTGTGGCCGGATGCCGCGCGCCAAAGCGTCTACGCGCAGGTGCTCGTTTCCGATGCGTATGTCTGGCGTGAGGGCGAGGCCACGCCCTTGCAGCCGCGTAGCAACCGCATCGCCGCCGCCACCGACGCCGCGCGCCGTGATGTGCCGTGTGACAGGGTGCAGCTTTCACGCCGCCCCGAGATGCATATACCGGGCATTCACCTGCACCACTCGGTCGATATGGCCGCGCTGAAAGCCACCGGCGTCAACAGCGCGGACGCGCCGGTTCAGGTGGTGGATGCGTCGGTGTTGAGCGCGATCGGCCCCGACCACCACAGCTTCAAGATGCTGGTGTCGGCGATGACCCGCGCGCGGGCTGCCGTGGCCGTGCCGGCACCCGACAGCGCGGTGAGCGCAGAGCCGTTTGCGCTCGCCGGTGAAGGCTTCAGCGGCGCCCGACCGATCACCAAGAACTGAGCGCGGTCACTTCCGCGCGCCCGTTATCGAGGAGCAGTATGGACTGGAGAATCAAGGCCTGTGTGCAGGGTGCGCTCTCGCGCCTGCCTGGTGGGACCGTGCTGAACGACCGGCTGCAACAGGTTCTGGGGGGTCGCCGCAACGCTGCGGCCCATCTCGACAGCAAGTTCGCGGACGACTGGCTGGTGCACGCCCAGGTGCTGCGCGACCTGGGCATCGACCTCAGAGGCCGCGACCTGGTCGAAATCGGCACCGGCTGGCTGCCGGTGTTCCCCCTGTGTTACGCCCTCGCAGGGGCACGCCGCTGCCACACCTTCGACCTCCATCGCCACCTTCGGGTGCAGGCGGTGCGCCCGACCTTGGAGCACCTGGAAAAACACCTGCCGGCGATTGCCGAGGCCAGCGGCCAGTCGCAGGCCGAGGTGCGGCAGCGCTGGCAGCATTTGCTGCGCGCCGAGACTGGCGACGCGGTGCTCGAGCGCGCGGGCATCGTCTACCGCGCCCCGGCCGACGCCACGGCCACCGGCCTGGACGACCACAGCGTGGCGCTGGTGTTCTCCAACAGCGTGCTCGAACATGTTTCGCCTGAGGTGCTCGGCGCGCTGATGCATGAGGCGCGTCGCGTGCTCGGCCCCGAGGGCGTGGCGTTGCACAGCGTCAACTGCGGCGACCACTATGCCTACTTCGACATCTCGATCACACCGATCCACTACCTGCGCTATTCCGACAGACAGTGGCGCTGGTGGAACAACGACCTGCTCTACCAGAACCGGCTGCGCCCGGTCGACTTCACCGATGCGGCAGGCGCCGCAAGCCTCGACGTCATCCTGGACCAGCAGCGGCCGCAGCAGCGCCTGCTCGACCGGCTCGAGCAATTGCCGATTGCGCCGCAGTTCCAGCGCTATCCGGCCGAGCAACTTTGCTGCACCTCGGTCACCTTTGCCGCGCGTGTGCGCCAAGGCGACACCCTCAACCGTGGGATGTCGGCTTCCTCCGCAAAGCCGACATAATCGTTTACAAGTTCTCCGACGGGGTTGGGAGTCTCGCGATCGCATCAAGCGGTCGGCCTGACCGCGACGGAGGCGTGCAGCGCCTGAGCTCCCGTCGCGACGATGGGGCGCCGGGCAGGGCGAATCCACCGGCCACGTTTGGAGCATTGAAATGAGATCTGGACCTTCGGCGAACTTCGTGAAAGCCCTGTTCCTGGCGGCGGCGGCATTGGCCGTCTCGGTGCTCGCTGGCTGCGCGGGCAGCAGCGGCTACCCGGCCGCCCCGTCTACCGCCGCGTCGCAGGACAAGCCCTACCTGATCGGGCCGCTGGATGTGCTCAACATCACTGTCTGGCGCAACCCCGAACTCTCCACCACGGTCACCGTGCGCCCCGACGGCCGCATCTCGATGCCCCTGCTCAACGACGTGGTCGCGGCCGGGCGCAACGCCACCGCGCTGTCCAAGGAACTCGAAGCCGGGTTGTCGAAGGTGATCAAGGACCCGTCGGTCACCGTCGTGGTCGGCGGCTTCAACGGCACCTTCAGCGAGCAGATTCGCATCGTCGGCGAAGCCGCGCGGCCACAGGCGGTGCCGTTCCGGCAGAACATGACGGTGCTTGACGTGATGATCCAGGTGGGCGGGCTCACCGACTACGCCGACGGCAACGCCGCGGTGCTGGTGCGTGGCGCCGAGGGGGGCAAGCAGTACAGCCTGCGCCTGAAAGACCTGCTCAAGCGCGGCGACATTTCGGCCAACTCGCCGATGCTGCCCGGCGACATCATCATCGTGCCGCAGAGCTGGTTCTGACCCATGCATGAAGCGGTACGCCTGGGGCTGGCGCGGGCGCAGGATGCCTGGCGTTATCGCTGGGTCGGCGTTGGCGCGGCCCTGGTGGTCGGGGTCGTCGTGGCCGGCGGCCTGCAGTTCTACCGCGACCGCTGGGAAGCCACCGCGCGGGTCCATGTCAACACCCAGACCGTGCTCAAGCCGCTGATGCGCGAACTGGCCGCGCAGCCGGACATCGACCAGCAGGTGCGCATGCTCGCGCGCACCCTGATCACCTACCCCCGCATCGATAAGCTGGTCGAGCCGCTGGGCTTTGTCAGCGCCTCGACGCCGGCGGGCGAGCGCGAACGCATCGCCGCCAAGCTGGTCACGTCGATCCGCCTCGAAGGCAGCCCGCAGGGCAACCTCTACACGATCGCCTACAAGGACAACGACCCGGTGCGCGCGCGCAAGCTGGTGCACTCGCTGGTCGAGCTGTTTGTCGAGTCGAGCACGACCTCCAAGCGCCAGGATTCGCTGCAGGCGCGCGAGTTCATCGGCACCCAGATCGCCGAGTACGAGGGCAAGCTCGCCGAAGCCGAGAACCGGCTCAAGGAGTTCAAGGTCAAAAACTTCGGTGTCTCGGGGGCCACGAACCAGGACTTCTTTGCGCGCATGGCCGCAACCTCCGACGAAGTCAACCGCCTGCGTCTCGAACTCGGAGCTGCGGAGCAGTCACGCGAAGCGCTCAAGCGAGAGTTGCAGACCGAACTGCCGCAGCTCCCTGCGGAGGCTCTGCCCGCGCGGCCGGCGGCGCCACCCACCGAGGCTGAAATGCGGCTCGAAGCGCAACGCAGGTTGCTCGACGACCTGATGCGCCGTTTCACCGACGAACACCCCGACGTTATCTCCGCTCGCCGCACCATCGCGCAGATGGAGGCGCAGCGGCGCGAGGAGACTGCTGTGGCGGCGCGGCGTGTCGGGCCGACCGCGGCGGCCACCAACCCGGTGTTTCAGCAATTGCGCATGTCGCTGGCGACCGCCGAGGCGCAGGTGGCCTCGCTGCGTTCGCAGCTGGGGGCGCAGCAGGGTCGGCTGGAGGCGGTGCGCAGCCAAGCCTCGAAGATGCCGCAGGTGGAGGCGGAGCTGGCGCAGCTGAATCGCGACTACGACGTCATCCGCAAGAACTATGCGCAACTGGTTGAGCGGCGCGAGTCGGCGGCACTCAGCAGCAAGCTGGACGACTCGTCGCAGCTGGCCGAATTTCGAATCATCGAACCGGCATCGGTCAACCAGAAGGCGGTGTTCCCGTCGCGTGCCGTGCTGGCGATGGCCGGGGTGGCGGGCGCGATCTGCATCGGCCTTGTGGCGGCACTCGGCCTGACCTTCGTCTTCCCGACCCTGTCCAACGAGGCCCAGTTGCTGCGTGCGAGCAAGCGCCCGGTGCTTGGCAGCATCGGCACCGTCTTCGACGCTGCGGCCAAACAGGCTCGGCGCATGGAAATCGCCCGCTTCGCCGGCGTGACCACCCTGTTCCTGGTGGCGAACCTGGCCTGGGTGGGCTGGGTCGTGACCAGCGGCAGGTCTTAAGCCCAGCGATACCGGCAAATTCATGAGCATCATCGAACAGGCGGCCCGGCGGTTGACGCAACTTCGCGAAGCGGGGATCGAGGTGGCCGATGTCCCCGAACCGGCACGCCCGACGCCGCCGGCGCCGGCCTTCGTGGCGCCGCGTCAAGCGCCGGTGCCGGCGAACTCAAGCGACGACGCGCTCTTTGAGCTCGTTGCGCTCGACCTGGGCGCACTGGCGGCGGCCAACTACATGGTGCCAAACCACACCGAATACAAACTCGAACGCGAGTTCCGCGCCGTCAAGCAGCCTTTGCTGGCCAACGCCTTCGGTGCCTCGCGCGTGGCGCGGGGCAACCTCATCTTCGTGACCAGCGCGCTGCCCGGCGAAGGCAAGACCTTCTGCACGATCAACCTGGCGCTGAGCATGGCGGCCGAGATCGACAAGACGGTGTTGCTGATCGACGCCGACGTGGCCAAGCCGTCGATCGCGACGCGGCTCGGGCTCCAGCCTCACCTGGGCTTGCTCGACCTGCTCTCCAACCGCGACCTGAAGCTGCACGACGTGGTGCTGCGCACCAACATCCCCAAGCTCTCGGTGATGCAGTCGGGTGCGCCGCGCGCCAATTCCGCTGAACTGCTCGCCAGCGGCGAAATGAAGCGCTTGCTCGAAGAAGTCGTCGTCGGACACCAGGACAAGATCATCCTCCTCGATGGCCCGCCGCTGCTGCCGACCATCGAGGCGCGCATCCTGGCGCAGCTGACCGGCCAGGTGCTGATGGTGGTGCAGAGTGGGAAGACGACGCACGATGAAGTGGCCCAGGCTTTTGCCACCGTCGAAAAATGCGAGGTGGTGCTGTCGGTGCTGAACCGTCGATCCGGTGGGCTTCTGGGTGGTGCGCGCTATGGCTATGGATACTGACCGCCCCCCTTTTTCGCGTACCGCGCGTTGGCACCACGGTTGCCGGCGCGCGGTGCGGCCGCTGTTGCTTCTGCTGGCCGCCAGCGGGCTGCCAACCGAGGGCGCGGCACAGTTGCGCATTCGCCCCGAGGTCGAAGCCTCGTTGGTGCTCACCAGCAACGCCGGCTACTCGGCGGTTGAGCAGGCGCGCGTAGATGCCGTCTTGGCGGTCAACCCACGCCTGGTCATCTCCTCCCGCGGCTCCCGCGTTTCCCTCACTGGCAGCTTTGGTTTCGAGGGTGTGGTGTATGCCAGGACCGAAGGCGCGTCGCAGGTGCGACCGCGCGGCCGCCTCGACTTGCACAGCGAGTTGATCGAGCGCTGGCTGTTTCTGGACGGCTCCGTTTCCGCTGGCCGAGCCCGCGCGAATCCCCATGCGGCCACGCCGGACACAGCGTCCGCGTTCAACGACTACTCGTCATTGCGAACCCAGATAACGCCCTACGTGGAGAGGCGCCTCACCTCGCGCCTGAATCTGCTCGCGCGCTCGGATCATGTATGGACGCGGCGGGTCGGCGGCGCCTCGGTGCTCGACCCGGGCGGCACCACGCCGGCACGCGACGCCCTCGAGCAGGCACAGCTCGTGCGGCTGGAGTTTCAGCCGCTGCCGGTCGGTTGGACGGCGGAACTCACACGCGAGGACACCCGTCACAACGACTCGTCGGTCTCAATCGTGGAACAAACCGCCGCGCGCCTCATCGGCACCTACGTACCGGCACCGTCCCTGACTCTTGGAGCGACCGTGGGCCGGGAGTCGACCCGCTACTCCCTGATCGACCGCACCGACGACATCTTCGGTGGGCGCATCCGGTGGCTGCCTTCCGAACGCACAACGCTCGAGGCGCGCGTGGAGAAGCGTTTTTTCGGCGCCGGCTTCGATCTGCAATTTCGGCACCGCTCGCCCTACTTTGGATTCATGGCCCGCGCCATCCGCGAACCCGTGGCCCAGACCGGCTCGCACCTGCTTGGCTTTCCCAGCGCCGACGTTCGCAGCCTGTTTGACGGCGTGTTGACCACGCGCTTCCCGAACGCGGCGCAGCGCGGCGTCCTGGTCAACAACCTGATCCGCGACCTGAACCTGCCGACCACGCTGGCGGCACCCCTAGACCTTTACACCGCCTATGCGCAGCTCCAGGAAGAGGCCGGGGTCACCGTCGTCGGCTATGGGCGGCTCACCACGCTGACCGCCGGCGCCTTTTACCGCAAACGTACCCGCCTGGTCGGCCTGGACGACGTGTTCGCGCCGGCTTCGCTGGACGCCGACAACCAGCAGTTCGGTCTCGAAGCCGAGTTGTTTCGGCGGCTGTCGCGCACACTTACCGCCGACGTCGGCGTGCGGGGGATGCGAATCGAGGGCCTCGGGGTCAGTTCGAGCGCGGTCACCACCGACGTCGTCCTGCGAGGCGGCGTCACGGCACTGCTCAGCCCGAACTCCAACTTGAGGCTGGGCGCACGGCACCATGTGGTTCGCTCCTCGGTCAGCGGCCCGACCCGGGAAAGCGCCCTGATCGCCACGCTGCTGCATCGGTTCTGAGCGCCGCCCGAGTCTCGGCCCCTGCCGAGCCACCGCCCGGGGATGTCAAGGAATCTCGGAGCGGGCTTCGTCTACCTTGCAAGCCGATCTCCATGTACGAATCCAGCTTCGGCTTCAGCGCTTCGCCCTTCCAGCTCAGCCCGGACCCCAGCTTCTAC
>JANNGZ010000255.1:0-5274 GCA_031404155.1 Burkholderiales bacterium | reverse complement strand
CCGAGGGGGGAGCAAGGAAACTTGGGACGGCCCGGCGTTTCCGAGCGGCAGCGCCGGCGGCCGCGCAGCGGTTGGCCGGGCGCGCTCCGCCGCTGCGTCTCATTACCTCGCCCTTGGCGCGGCGCCCCATTCGTTCACGGTTTTTTGGCGCGGGGTCGCGGAACGGGCACGCAAAATTGGGCACGCCCTCCCGCAGGAGCCCCTCGACCGCCCAAACCCTGGGCGGTTTTGCCCATGCCGCCGATCGCCGCTCCGCCGTCCCACTCGATTGCCCCGCACGCGCTGGCCGCGATGCTCAACCACGACGCCTGCCGGATGGCCATGGTGGATGCGCGCGGGCGGGTGAAGTGGGCCAGCCGCGCTTTCGAGGCTTTGCTCGGCCGCAAGCCGGGGGCCTGCGAGGGCCGAGCGCTGGATGCGCTGCTCGGCCACCCGACGCCCAGCCTCAGCGTCCAGTGGACCAAGGACCCGGTGATTCGCGGCTTCGAATGGCAGCTTCGGCGCAACGACGACTCGGCGCCCTGGCTTCAGCTCGACAGCACGCCGCTGCAAGACGGTTCCGGCCACCTGGTGACGCTGGCCGACGTCAGCGAGCGCAAGCGCCTGGCGGCCGACAACACCCGTTTGACCGAACTGCTCGACATGGCCCAGGACTTCGGCCGCATGGGCGTCTGGGAACGCGACGTGGCAACCCTGAAGGGGCGCTGGGACCAGCATGTATTCCGCTTCTGGGGGCTGCCCGAAGGCGACGGCACACCCGACTTCGCCGCCGCGGCGGCGCGCATCCACCCCGAGGACCGGGCGCCCGAGCGCTTCCTCGCCTCGCTGGCCAAGGCCGGCAGCTACTCGGTGCGCTACCGGGTGATGCATGACGACGGCAGCCTGCGCCGAATCCATTCGCATTGGCGTGTCATCGACGGCCCGAATGGCAAACCCGCGCGGGTGCTCGGCATCCTGCTCGACGACACCGACGCCTTCGATCTTGCGCGCTCCTTCGAGGACGCCAATGCGCAGTTGCAGCTGGCGGTGGATCTGGCTGACATCGCGATTTCGCGCCACGACCTGAAAACCAAGCTGGTGCACTGCAACGAGCGTGGCTACAAGCTGCTGGAAATACCGCTGCGCGACGAGCCGATCACCTTGCGCGAGATGAGAGAGCGCCTTCACCCGGACGACCTGCCCGCTATGGCGGCTTCGGTGAGGGAGACGCTGCGCAGCGGTGGGCCGACCGGCCTCGAGGCGCGCTTTCGCCGCTCGGACGGCGGCTGGCGCACCCTGCTCACCCGCCGTGTGCTGCAACGCGACACCAAGGGCGAGCCCTTGGCCTGCCTGACCGTGGCCCTGGACGTGACCGAGCGGGTCGAACAAGCGCGCCGTGCGATGGACCTGGCGCGGCGCCTGGAAGCGGCCGCGGAGTCTGCGCGCATCGGCCTGTGGTCGACTTCGTTCGAAGACACCGCGCCGGAGTGGAACGCCCGCATGTACGAGCTGTTCGGGCTCCAGGCTTCGAACGCTCCGCTGCGCCTGGGCGAGTGGCTGCGCCGTTGTGTTCACCCTGAAGACCGGGAGCGCGTTGCTCAGGGCGCGGTGAACTGGTTCAGCGGCAGCGCCGCACCCGCGGAGGACGAGTTCCGCATCGTTCGTCCCGACGGTACCGTGCGCTGGGTGCTGGTGCGCGGCAACGGCGAGACCGAAGCCGAAGGCCGGCACCGCTTCTTCGGCGTGGTCATGGACGTGACCGAGCAGCACGACACGATGGAGAACCTGCGCGACGCGGCGCGGCGTTCGTCGCTGGCCGCACGCGGCGCGGGCATCGGCACCTGGGAGCACGTCCCGGCCGACGGTGGCGCGATCTGGGACGACCAGATGTTTCGCCTCGGCGGCCTGGAGCCGGCGCTGGAAGCACCCAGCCTGGCCCAGCGCATGGCCGCGATCCACCCCGACGACCGCGAGGAGATGCGGCGGATGATGGCGCCGCGCACCCCGGCCACCAAGAGCAGCACGCTGGAGTTCCGCATCGTCTGGCCCGACGGCACGGTGCGCTGGCTGGCGTCGCGGTCGAGTTCGGTGTTCGACGACGAGGGGCGCGAAACACGGCGCATCGGCGTCAACTGGGACATCACCGACATCAAGCATGCCGAGATCGCGCAGCGCGACCGTGAGCTGGCGCTGCGCGAGAGCCGCGCGAAGTCCAAGTTCCTCTCGCGCATGAGCCACGAACTGCGCACCCCGCTCAACGCGGTGCTCGGCTTCACCCAACTGCTGCAGACCGACGCGGCCGACGCCGACCCGCAGCAACGCCTGCGCCGGCTCGAACACATCCGCGCCGCGGGCACGCACCTGCTGGCGCTGATCAACGACGTGCTCGACCTCTCCAGCCTGGAGGGCGGCGAGCTGCGCCTGGAGCTGCAGCCGGTGGCGCTGGAGGGCCTGGTGCTGGACACGCTGCCGCTGGTGGACGCGCTGGCGCGCGAACATGGGGTGCAGATCGAACTCGGCCCGCTCGACGGCGGCGCCTTCGCCGACCCGACGCGCCTGCGCCAGGTGCTGCTCAACCTGCTCTCCAACGCGATCAAGTACAACCGGCCCGGCGGCAGCGTGACGGTGGATGCGCAGCGCCGCGACGACGACATCTTCCTGCGCGTGACCGACAGCGGCCGCGGCATCGAGCCGCAGCGCCTGAACGAAGTTTTCGAGCCCTTCAACCGCCTGGGGGTGGAGCAGGACGGCATCGAAGGCACCGGCATCGGCCTGACCATCGTCAAGACCATCGTCGAACGCATGGGCGGCGACATCGCGGTGAGCAGCCGCGTCGGCGTCGGCAGCGTGTTCGCTGTGCGCCTGGCCTTCGCCAGCACCGGCAATGCGCCCTTGTGGCTACCGACCGAACCCTCCGCGCTCGGCGAGCTGCCCGCCGACGGCGCCGCCCGCCCGTGCCTGCTCTATATCGAGGACAACCCGGTCAATGTGCTGGTGGTCGGCGAGCTGGTATCGCGGCGGCCGGAGATCGATTTCCAGAGTGCCGGCGACGGCACTTCGGGCGTGGCGATTGCCCGCGAGATGCGGCCGAGGCTGATCCTGGTGGATATGCAACTGCCCGACTTCGACGGCCATGAGGTGCTGCGCCGCCTGCGTGCCGACGCGGCCACCGCGTCGATCCCGTGCATTGCCTTGTCGGCCAACGCGATGCCCGAGGACATCGAGCGCGCACTGGCCGCGGGCTTCAACGACTACTGGACCAAGCCGGTGGATTTCCGCGCTTTCATGTCGGGTCTGGACCGGCTCTTCGGCCGGCCCGCAGCGCGCGCAGTGAACTGAGCAATGCGAGAGGCCGGCCGTGGCACCGTGCGCTGAGCGCGTGACGCCCGGCGTGCGGTGCCAGGCCGCGGTCTACGCGGTGGCACCCTCTTCGATCAGACCGCGCTCGCGCAGCATCGGCTCGATCTGCGGGTCGCGGCCGCGAAACGCGCGGTAGGCGGCGCCGGGTTCGACGCTGTTGCCCGCTGCATAGACATGCCGCTTCAGCCGCGCCGCCACCGCGGCGTCGAAGGGGTCGCCGGCTTCGACAAAGGCCTGGAACGCATCGGCATCGAGCACCTCGGCCCACAGGTACACGTAGTAGCCCGCGGCATAACCGGAGCCGGCGAAGAGATGCTGGAAGTGGCTGAAGCGGTGGTTGATGCCCACCCCCGCGGGCAGGCCGATGCGCTGGAGCACCTGCTCCTCGAAGGCCACCACGTCGCTGGGCAACTCGGCCGCCGAAAGCGAATGCACTTCCAGGTCGGTGATCGCGCTGGCGGCGTAGCGCACCGTCTCGTAGGCCTGGCCGAATTTTTCCGCGGCCTTCAGCCGCGCCACCAGCGCGTCGGGAATCGGCTCGCCGGTGCTCACATGCCGGGCGTGCGTCTTGAGCACCTGCGGTTCGCTCATCCAATGTTCGAAGAGTTGTGAGGGCAGCTCGACAAAGTCGCGCAGCACGCTGGTGCCGGCCAGGCGGCGGTAGGTCACGTCCGAGAGCAGCCCGTGCAGGCCATGGCCGAATTCATGGAACAGGGTGCGCACATCGTCGAAGGAAAGCAGCGTGGGCTCGTTCGGCGCGCCCTTGGCGAAGTTGTTGTTGTTGACCACGATCGGCACCGTCTCGCCGCCGTTGCGGCACTGGGCGCGGAACTCGCTCATCCACGCGCCGCTGCGTTTGCTCGGCCGCGCGAAGTTGTCGTGCAGGAAGACGCCCACCAGCCGGTCGCCGGCACCACGCACTTCGTAGGCTTTCACGTCGGGGTGGTAGACCGGCAGGTCCTCACGCTCGACGAAGCGGATGCCGAACAGCCGCGTCGCGCAGTCGAACGCCGCGGCCACCATGCGCGGCAGCGAGAAGTAGGGCTTCACCTCGGCGTCGTCGATCGCGTAGGTGCGCTGGCGCACCTGCTCGGCCCAGCTGCGCCAGTCCCAGGGTTCGATGCTGCTGTCCTTCGAGTGGGCCTCGCGCCGCAGCCGGTCGAGCTGCGCGCGTTCGCGCTCCAGCGCCGGCAGCGCACGTTGCCACACGTTGTCGAGCAGGCGGCGCACCGCACTTTGTTCTCGCGCCATGTTGTCGGCGAGCGCGTAGTCGGCGTAGCAGCCATGGCCGTGCAGCGCGGCCTGTTCGGCGCGAAGCGCAAGGATTTCGCGCACCAGCGGGCGGTTGTCGCTGGCGCCCGGGTGGGTGCCACGGCCGGTCCAGGCGCGCCAGGCCTGCTCGCGCAGGTCGCGCCGCTCGCTGAAGGTGAGGAAGGGCACGACCAGCGAGCGCGACAGCGTGATCACATGGGTGTCGCCGAGCTGGCGCTCCAGCGCCGCCGAGCGCGCCGCTGCGCGCACGCCGTCGGGCAGGCCGGCCAGCTCGGCTTCGGTGCGCAACTCGAGCTTGTAGTCACGCTCGTCGGCGAGCACGTTCTGGCCGAACTGGGTGGTGAGTTGAGCCAGGCGTTCGGTGACCTGCGCATAGCGCAACTGCTGCGCGCCCACCAGCTTGGCGCCGGCGCGCACGAAGTCCAGGTGCACCCGCTCGAGCAGCCGCAGCGCTTCGGCATCCAGCCCGAGCTGGTCGCGGCGCTGGTGCAGCGCGTCGATGCGCGCAAACAGCGCGGCATGCATGTAGACCGCGTTGCTGTGCGCGGCCAGCGGCTGCGCGAGGCGGCGCTGTGCGGCCTGCAACTCGGGCGAGGTTTCGCTCGCGCAGAGGTTGTGGAAGACGCCGTCGATGCGCTCCATCAGGCTGCCGCTGGCGTCGAA
>JANNGZ010000254.1:0-11027 GCA_031404155.1 Burkholderiales bacterium | reverse complement strand
GTTTCGCCCTCGGGTGTCAGCGTCTGCGCCGGCAGGTCGATCGCCCAGCGCATGCCCGGCCGCGCGGCCACCCATGCGAACAAGCGGTCGACCGTGCCCGCATCCAGCACGATGGGCAGCATGCCGTTCTTGAAGCAGTTGCCGAAAAAGATGTCGGCAAAGCTGGGCGCCACCAGCGCGCGGATGCCGTAGCCGTGCAGCGCCCACGGCGCGTGCTCGCGGCTCGAGCCGCAGCCGAAGTTCTCGCGCGCCAGCAGGATCTGCGCGCCGGCGAAGGCCGGCTGGTTGAGCGCGAAGTCGGGGTTGCGTGGCCGCCGGCTCGCGTCTTGCCCGGGCTCGCCGCGGTCGAGGTAGCGCCACTCGTCGAACAGGTTGTCGCCGAAGCCGGTGCGCAGTATCGACTTCATGAACTGCTTGGGAATGATCGCGTCGGTATCGACGTTGGCGCGGTCCAGCGGCACGACGACCGCGTCGAGGGTGGTGAACGGTTCCATTACGCGGTCTGCGGGGCGACGTCCGCAGTGGGGTCGACAGTCACGTCGACAAAATGGCCGGCGATCGCAGCGGCCACGGCCATCGCCGGGCTCACGAGGTGGCTGCGCCCGCCGGCCCCCTGGCGGCCCTCGAAATTGCGGTTGGACGTGGACGCACAGCGCTCGCCGGGGCCCAGCCGGTCGGCGTTCATGCCCAGGCACATCGAGCAGCCCGGCTCGCGCCATTCAAAGCCGGCATCGATGAACAGACGGTCCAGGCCTTCGGCCTCGGCCTGCGCTTTCACCAACCCCGAGCCCGGCACGACGAGCGCCTGGCGAATGCCCGGCGAGACGCGGCGGCCCCGGATGACCGCGGCGGCGGCACGCAGGTCCTCGATGCGTGCGTTGGTGCACGAGCCGATGAACACCTTGTCGGGGCGGATCTCGACCATGGGCGTTCCCGGCTCGAGCCCCATGTAGGCCAGCGCACGCTGCATGCCGGCGCGTCGCACCGGGTCGCTTTCGCGCGCCGGATCGGGCACCGCGCCATCTACCGGCACCACCATGTCGGGCGACGTGCCCCAGGTGACCATGGGTTTCAGCGTCACGGCATCCAGCACCAGCGTGCGGTCGAAGTGCGCGCCTTCGTCGCTGGCCAGCGTGCGCCAGTACGCCACCGCGGCGTCCCACTGTGCGCCCGCGGGTGGGTCATGGGGCAACGCGCCTCCCGGCGCGTAGGGCCGACCGCGCAGGTAGGCGATGGTCTTGTCGTCGACGGCGACCAGGCCGACGCGCGCGCCGGCTTCGATCGCCATGTTGCACACCGTCATGCGGCCTTCCATCGACAGCCCGCGCACCGTGCTGCCGGTGAATTCAATGGCGTGGCCGGTGCCGCCGGCGGTGCCGAGGCGGCCGATGATGGCCAGGATCAGGTCCTTCGCGGTCACCCCGGCCGGCAGCGCGCCGTCGACCTGCACCCGCATCGTCTTCATCGGCCGCATCGCCAGCGTCTGCGTCGCCAGCACATGCTCGACGTCGGACGTGCCGACGCCGAAGGCCAGGGCCGCGAAAGCGCCGTGCGTGCTGGTGTGCGAATCGCCGGCCACCACCGTCATGCCCGGCAGCGTGGCGCCCTGCTCGGGGCCGATGACGTGGATGATGCCCTGCAGCCGGCTCGTGATGCCGAACTGGGTGATGCCGAACTCCTTGCAGTTCACGTCGAGTTGCCTGACCTGCATCCGCGACAGCGGATCGGCGATAGCGTCGATGCTGGCGCGCTCGGCCGGCGTTGTCGGCACGTTGTGATCCACCGTGGCAATCACCGTCTCGCGCCGCCAGGGCAAGCGGGCGGCGATGCGCAGGCCCTCGAAGGCCTGCGGGCTGGTCACTTCGTAGACCAGGTGGCGGTCGACGTAGAGCAGCGCTTCGCCGTCGCCGGTCTGCTCGACGAGGTGACGCTGCCAGAGCTTGTCGAACAGCGTCTGCGGGACGGCGGTCGTGGGCATCGCGGTGGGCTGGCCGGGTCGAGAGCGTGAATGTTGGAAATTACTGCAGCGCCGCGACATGATCGGTTCGCGGGCCGTGTCTTTGCAAGTGCTGGAATTGCTGGTTAACCCGAGGGGTGCTACTGGCTTGCGCGAACGCACCAGCCACCGGGCTGGCTGGCGGGTGGGTGGTGCGGGGAGTTGGAGGCGAGCAGGAGCGATCGGCAGGGTCCTCGACAATGGATGTCCATCCGCATCCATCGAACAAGAGGTCGCCCATGACCGAAGCCAAAGTCGCTCCCCCCTTGCCCGACCGATTGTCAGTCGACCCCGGCAGCCCGCATCACGTGGCGGCGGTGTTCGAACACGAGATCGGCATTCGTTTCAATGACAAGGAACGCTTCGACGTCGAGGAATACTGCATCAGCGAGGGCTGGGTGAAGGTGCCAGCCGGTAAGACGGTCGACCGCAAGGGGCATCCGTTGTTGATCAAGTTGAAGGGCAAGGTGGAGGCGTTTTACCGATAGGCGTTCATCGGCGCGGCGCAGCAGCCTGGTTCCAGCGCCTGGCGGTTGTCGGCGCCGCAGCGCACGGCGGCGTGCACACTGAATCCTTGCATGTTCCCGATCAGACGCAGATCGGGACGCTGGCGAAATTTGCGGTGCCGGCGGGAAGGCCGAAGGTCGAGGACGCGTGACGGGCCAGGCGGCAGCTCCTGACTACGGTTTGCGGCCTCCTTTCTTCGTCTCGTCTTCCTCAGCCCCATCGGCGCCGGATTTTGGACCTGACGCGCGCGACTTTGGCGGCGGCGCGCCAGCGGGTGCCTTGACCAGGGCCGTTTTGGCTGCTTCGGCCTTTGCTGTCTCGGCCTTCGCCGCTTCGGCTTTGGCGGCATCAGCCTTCACGGCTTCAGCTTTCGCCGTGGCGGCTTTGGCGGCGTCGGCCTGGGTTGCGTCGGCTTTTGCAGCTTCAGCCTTTGCCGTTTCAGCTTTTGCTGTGGCGACTCTTGCGGCGTCGGCGCGGGTGGCTTCGGCCTTCATTGCCTCCGCCTTCGCTGCCTCGGCTTTGGCCGACGCGGCCTTGGCCGCGTCGGCTCGTGCTGCCTCAGCCTTCATGGCCTCGGCCTTCGACGTTTCGGCCTGTGCTGCGTCCGCCTTGGCTCTCTGGGCTTTGGCCTCGTCGGCTTTGCCTGCCTGAGCCTTCGCGCTGGACGCCTTGCTCGCATCGGCCTTGGCATCGGCAGCCTTGGCCTCTTCGGCTTTGGCTGTCGCGGCCTTCGATGCTTCGGCCGTCGCCGTCGCGGCCTTGGCGGCAGCGGCCTTGCTGGCCTCGGCCTTCGCTTCCTCGGCCTTCGCTGCCTCGGCTTTGGCCGTCGCGGCCTTGGCCGCGTCGGCTCGTGCTGCTTCAGCCTTCATGGCCTCGGCCTTCGACGCTTCGGCCTGTGCTGCGTCCGCCTTGGCCTTCTGGGCTTTGGCCTCGTCTGCCTTGCCTGCCTCGGCCTTCGCGCTCGCCGCCTTGGTCGCCTCGACTTTGTTGGCATCGGCAGCCTTCGCATCAACAGCCCTGGCAGCATCGGCTTTGGTTGCCGCGGCCTTGGAGGCTTCGGCCGTCGCGGTCGCTGCCTTGGCCGCAACGGCTTTGGTGGCTTCGGCCTGCGCAGCCGCGGCCTTTGCTGCCTCGGCCTTCGATACCTCGGCCTGCGCGCTGGTGGCCTTGGCGGCGTCGGCTTTGGCTGCCTCGGCCTTCGCCGTTTCGGCCCGCGTTGCTTCTTTTGCCGCCGCGCTCTTGTCCTCATCCGCCTTGCGGGGTACTCCGCTGGCTGCAATGGCGGTGTCCGGGGTTGTGGCGGTGGTTGTCCCTGGGGTCGCGCCCGCGGCGGCTTTGCGCTCATCCGGTGACTTGGCGGCCGGAGCCGTCGCCGGCGGCAGCGCGGTGGCTGTCGGCGCCTGGACCGTGGCCACCACGCTGACCTTGGGTGCCGGTGCCGCCGGGGCGGCAGGCTTGAGTTGCGTGCGTTGCGCTTCGTCGATCGGCACGCCCGGTTTGGCGGCCAATTGCTGCTGCTGGACGGCAAAGGCCACGGGCGGGGGCGGCGGCGCGGTGCGCGCAACAACGGCTTGCTGCAGGACAGGTGGCAAGGTGACGGCGGCAGGGGCGCCGCCTTGCACGCTTTGCTGTACCGGTGCCACGTTGGCGACGCGCATCACCGGCGCGCTGAGAACGGCTTCCCGCTGCACCTGCACCATGACCTTGGCCACCGGCTGCGACTGCACGAAGGCTTGCGCCGGCACGGCGACCACCGCGCCCGTCACCTGCTGGTTGGCATAGGTCACGTTGGTGAGGTTGGTGGTGTTGACGATGGTTGTGTTGGTGGTGACGTTGGTGGTGTTGTAGATGTTGGTGATGGTCTGAGCAGGAATCACCGCATTGCTGCGATTGATGTTGTCGAAGTAAACGCGGCTGACCGGATAGGAGGGTTGATAGACCTCACGCGGCGCCAGCGGGAACCAGCCGACGGCGGCGGGGCTTGTGTTGCCGGCCGTCACCGAAATCTGGAAATTCTTGCCGCCGACAAATGCCACCAGCGCCGGCGCATACACCGCCCGCTCGCGCTTCGGACCGGGAACCCAGGCCCAGGAGCCATTGATGTTGGCCCAGCGGCCGTAGTGCGACACGGCGTAACCCCAGGGCGCGTCGTCCACCCAGGTCCAGCCCCAGGGTTCCACCCAGGACCAATGCCCGTCTCGGTAAGGTGTCCAGTTGGCGGCCACCCGGCGCGGTGTCCAGACGTTGCCGTAGTTCGGATCGACCCGCCAGGTGCCGTTGGCATCGAGGTCTTCATAGCCGACGACTTCGTGCGACACATAGCGAGCGGACACCGATCTGTCGCCGAGGCGGTCGCGCTGGCGTGACCAGCGGTCCAAGTCGTCTTCACGCCGAGCCGTCAAGGTCTCGTAGTCGGACAGGTCGGTGCCGTAGAAGCGATAGCCCTGGCGCGGAGTGAGCGTGTATGACGCGCCATCGCCATAGACCTCGGCGACGCCGTTCTGCACGAAGACCGCGGTGGCGTCGTCGATGCGACCGACCTCGATGCGGTATTCGCCAGGACGGCGCAGCGTGAAGGCGAGGTTGGGCGTCGCCACTTCAAAGGTCTGCCTTTGTCCCAGGCTGCGCACGCGGACCTTCAACGTGCCTTGCGATAGCTGCACCTGCGCGATGCGGTCGTCGAGGTTTAGCAAGACCATGCTGGTGGACGGGCCCATGCGGATCGCCGCCCCGCCGATCTGCAACTCGGCGCGCGAATTGCCACCCGTCCACAAACGATCGCCAGTGGTCAGCGGCCGATTCACGGCAGCCCGCACCCAATCGGGCTGCCCGGCCGGCGAGAAACTCACCGTGCCGTTGATGTAGCCTAGACGCGCCGCTCGCGATGGCGGCTCCGCCGCGACCATGCCACTGAAGGTCAACAACAGAGCGCTGGCGAGCGCCCACCGAGGGCGGAAAAAGGTTGACGTGTCCATGCGAGTGCCTTTCAGAAGACGCACCGTTTGTGCCAAGTCAAACGGAGATTCACGGCGCTGCGTTGACCTGCTACCTCCCGGAGGATGAGCGGCAGCCGAACCCGCCGCGCCGCAGGAGAGCGCAATGGTGCGTCACCAGTAAGGCTGGTTCGGCGAGTGGTTGCGCGAGCACGACCTGAAGAGCATCTTGGCCTTGCCCGACATCGCGCTGGCGACGATTTTCGTGACCTCCCGTTCGTCGCCCGCGAGCAACCGCGACGCGACTGTTGTCAAGGCCGTGCAAGCGTCGGGTCAACCCCAGCCGCGAGCCTGTCGCAGCGTGCCGCATCGATCGCATGGCCCGCCCCGAGGAAACGCGCGGCCGCAGCCGCAAACCGGGAGGCGGCGACTTCCGGACCCT
The DNA here is from genome assembly GCA_031404155.1 of Burkholderiales bacterium. GTDB lineage: Bacteria > Pseudomonadota > Gammaproteobacteria > Burkholderiales > Burkholderiaceae_C > JANNGZ01. Next base: position 5,149 of record JANNGZ010000254.1, on the reverse strand, counting down.
CGCCGCGCGCGATGGCCATGTGGCCTCGCACCTCGTCGTGCGCGGCATACCATGCCGGCAGACGCATCACCACGTTGGCAAGGTACGCCGTCTGGCCCTCGTAGTCCTCCGCCAGATCGAGCTGCCTCGCACGGGCGGCGGCAATTGCCGCCGGCACGGCAAATGTGATGCGGCACCCGGGGCAGGTTTCCAGCGGCCCGCGCACGGCCTCGCGCGCATCTTCCAGCGCGTGCAGGGCGGCTGCCGGGCTCCCCGCGAGCTGGATGCGCGTGCCGTAGATGCGGTCGAGCAGATGGAACCCGACGTCGGTCTGGCGCGCAACGTCGAGGGCCTCGTCGAGTACGACCCGGGCGTCGTCGAGCCGACCCTGATGCAGCGCCACCTCGGCCAGCCGCTGCAGCGAGAAGGCCTCGCCGGTGGCAGCGCCGATGGCGCGGTGCAGGCGCGCCCCGAGCTTCAGGTGTTCCTCGGCTGCCGGCAGGTCTCCGGACAGCAACTCGGCCTCGCCGCGGATGGTGACGCCGAAAGCGTGCCCCCGTGCCGCACCGAGCCGTCGCGCCTCGGTCGCCAGTGCTTCGGCGAAGGCGATTACCTCCGGATAGGGTCGCGCGCCATAGAGGAAGCGCTGCGCAATGCAGAGCTGCCCGTCGAACACGCGGGCGGCCAGGTGCGGCACGTGGCTGGTCTCCTGCAGGTCGGCCCACACGCTGCGATGCAGCTCACCCCGTGCGTGTGCGGCGGCGGCCTGTGCCCACGAGGCGACCACGAGGGCTGCGGCGTCGCCGGTCTGCAGCGCGAGCCGGCGTGCCTCTGCGGCCTTCAACGTACCCATGGCGGGATCGGCGGCGCCGAGGGCCGCGGCGCCGCTGTAGGTGAGGGCCTCGCACAGGCGTCCTTCCACCGTGGTCGGCCGCACACCCGCAAGCGTCGCCAACGCACCCTTTGGGTCGCCCAGCTTGATCTGCGCCAGCGCGGCCTTGGCGCGCAGGTCGTGCGACATCGGCTCGCCCGTGGCGTCGGCAGCCGCGCGATACGCCGCCACCGCGGCCGGATCGCCCATGGCGTCCAACGCCTCGGCGCGCAAGCGCAGCGCCTCCTTGTGGTCAGCCTGAAAGGCCAGCACGGGTTCGAGATGCCGCAGCGCGTCGCTGAAAGCGGCCAGCCGCGCCGCGTCGCGCGCCGCGGTCAGCAGCCACGGCATCGCCTCGCGCGGGCTGCCACCTTCGAGCCAATGACGCGCCACGATCGCCGGCGCGGCCTCGAGCTCTGCCAGACGTTGCGCGGCCTGGCGATGCATCTTCAGCCGACGGTGCGGCGCAATCTGATCGATCAGCGCTTGGCGCACGAGTTCGTGCCGGAAGCGCAATCGCGCGCCGGCCAGCACCAGCACGTCCGCAGCCAGCGCGGCATCGAGCACCGCAAAGGCGTGCGCCTGGGCGGCCGGCGCCAGCGCCGCCGCCGTGGTGGCATCGAACTCGTCGCTGGCCAGGGCCATCCACTTCAGCACCGCGAGCGCCTCGTCGGGCACGTCGCACAAGCGAGAGGTGATGGCCTCGGCCGCGCTGGCGGGCAACCGCTTGTCGGCGGTCGTCCCGGCAGTCGTCCCGGCGCAGCGCGCCAGTTCGATCGCGGCGAAGGGGTTGCCCTCGGCGACACGCACGATGTACGACGCGAGCTCGGCGGCAAGCGGACGAGAGGAGGCCAAAGCGACCAGCCGGCGGCTCTCGTCGTCGGCCAGCGGCTCAAGGTCAATGGCCCGAGCGCCGCCGCTGCCGATCAGCCGCGACACACCACGCCCGAGGGCCGAGCCTGGGGCCGGTGCACGGGTGGCCAACACCACACACACCGGCGGCCCGGCGGCTACCAAGTGCATCAGCACATCGACATCGGCGTCGTCGATCAGGTGCGCATCGTCGACCTGCAACATGATGTCGCTGCCACCGGAGGCTGCCAGCAGCAGCCGCCGAATGGCACCGATCACCTGGTGGCGCCCCAGCGGTCCCTGCAAGGCGGCAGCCGGGGCTGCGAGCGGGCTCAGCAGGGCCAGTACCGAGCGCGCGGGCGCGCCCACGCTGTCGAGCAAGCCGCGGTCGGCGAGGATGAGGTGCTCGGACAGCGCAGCCATCACCCCATAGGCACGGCCCGGCTGCGCGGCACCGACGCGCGCGACCGTCCACCCCCGCTCACGCGCAAGCGCATCGAGTTCGCGGCAGAACGCGGTTTTGCCGATGCCGGCGGGCCCCCGCAGCACGATGCCTGCGGGGCGCTCCCTGGGGACCATCGTGAGCCATGCCGCCACCTGCGCGCGCGCCATTTCTCTTCCGACGAAGGCCGGACCGGCGCACTGAAGGCCGGCCACGCAGCGCTCGTAGACCGCCTCGGTCTCGCGACAGGGCAGGACGCCGAGTGCATCCTGCAGTGCTGCGCGCAGATGGGCATACCAACGTATCGAAGCCGCCCGGTTGCCGGCCGTGAGCTCCAGCGCCATCAACTCGCGGTGGGCGGGTTCGTCGGTGGGTTCTTCCTCGGCCAACCGCTCCCACTGACCGCTCGCCCGCAGCAGGTCGATGAAGCGTGCGCGCAGCCGTTCCCGTCCTGGCTCGGTCCATGCTTCGTAGCGCGAGCCGGGCAGGAGGTCGCCGTAGACGCGGGCGGTTTCCGCGCAGGCCGTCGGGTCGCGGCTGGCCAGCGCGGCCTGCGCACGCAAGTCGAATGTGTCGGCGTCGACGGTGACAGTCCGCCCGGGCCACAGCGTGACCTCGCCCCCTTGCAGCACCACGCCGTCGTGCCGGCCGAGCGCCTGCCGTGCGTGATGCGCCGCCTTGCGCAAATTGGCTGCACCGGCCTCGGGATCGAGTTGCGGCCACAGGGCGTCGATGACCTCGTCACGAGTCAGCCGGTGTCGCGGCCCGAGGCTCAGTAGCTGGACCAGATGGGTTGCACGAAGGCTGGGCCAGTTCTCGGCCGCCAGTTCGACACCGTCAACGGCTACCGAAAACTGGCCGAGCAGGCGCACCTCAAGGCACGCTCGTGCGTCGAGGCCAACGGAAGGCGGGGAAAGAGCCATGGCTGCCCCAGTGTGCAACCGCCTGCCGGCCCATACAACCACCCCGGCCACCAAGAACGTTTCAGGAACACCTCTTTGCGATGCTGCGCCTCAGCCGGCTGTCCCATGCCTGCCAACTGCCAAAGGAGTACCACATGACGCTGCAACAGACCACGCTTTCCATTCCCGATTGCGCGCCCGCGATGCTGACCCTGCCAGACCCCTTGACGCTCGATTCGATCGGCCGGCTCGAGGAAGCGATCGGAAGCATGTTCCGCACGATCCGCAAGGACCTGCGCGGCAACGCCCCCGAAGACCCCGGTTCCATCGAGGTCGACTCGTGGTCCATCAACCTTCACTGAACGCCCGAGATCACCATGCATGAATCCCTCTATCAACGTCTCGGCGGTGCCCAACGCATCGCGTCCGTCGTCGACGATGCGCTCGATCGCCATGCCGTCAACCCGCTGCTGGCCCCGCGCTTCCGCGGCAAGGACCTGCCGCGCCTGAAGGTTCTCGGCACGCAGTTCTTTTGCGCCGGAACCGGCGGCCCCCAGAAATACGAGGGCCGCGACATGCGAACCACGCATGCGGGCATGAACGTCAACGAGCAGGAACTGATCGCCGCGATCGACGACTTTGTCGCGACGATGCAGGGCCAAGGGATCGGCGCGACCGAGGTCAACGAGGTGGTGGCGATCCTCTACTCGTTCAAGGGCGAGGTACTGCGGACCTGATCTGCAACTGGCTGCATGCCATCGGCTCGAACGCTGGGTCGCGGGGCCCGATTCGATCTCGCGCTTGATCGTCATCAATACGCTGCCCGGCGCCGCACCGCAAGCTGCTCCTCACCACAAACCGCCGGCCGCAACGGCCGCGCCAGAGGAGACGGACCATGCATCGCACCCTATCGCTGAGCTGCTTCTGCGCCGCGCTTGTGCTGGCGGGCTGCAACAGGCCGGACGCCGCCGCGCCCGCAGCCAAGCCCGACGCTGCCAGCGTCGCGGCCTCGGTTCCCGCCGGCGAAACCGGCGGTTCGCGCAAGGGTGACTTCGGCCCGCCGCAGGGCGCGCCGGTGAAGGCCGTGCTCACCAGCCCGCCGAACGTACCGCCGCCCACCAACCGCACCACACCGGCCAAGGTGATCGTCGAGCTTGAAGTCATCGAGAAGGAGATGCCGATCTCCGAAGGCGTGAGCTACACCTTCTGGACCTTCGGCGGCACGGTGCCGGGCAGCTTCATCCGGGTGCGCCAGGGCGACACGGTGGAGTTCCACCTGAAGAACGCGCCCGACTCGAAGATGCCGCACAACATCGACCTGCACGGTGTTACCGGCCCGGGCGGCGGTGCGGCGTCGAGCTTCACCGCGCCGGGGCACAAGTCGCAGTTCAGCTTCAAGGCGCTCAACGCCGGGCTGTACGTGTACCACTGCGCCACCGCGCCTGTGGGCATGCATGTGGCCAACGGCATGTACGGGCTGATCCTGGTCGAGCCGCCGGGTGGCCTGCCGAAGGTGGACAAGGAGTACTACGTGATGCAGGGCGACTTCTACACCACCGGCAAGTACCGCGAGAAAGGTTTGCAGCCGTTCGACATGCAAAAGGCGATCGACGAAAACGCCACCTACGTGCTCTTCAACGGCAGCGAAGGCGCGATGACCGGCGACAAGGCGATCAAAGCCAAGACCGGCGAAACGGTGCGCCTGTACGTGGGCAACGGCGGGCCCAACCTGGTGTCGAGCTTCCACGTCATCGGCGAGATTTTCGACAAGGTCTGGTTCGAGGGCGGCACCCGCTTCCAGGAGAACGTGCAGACCACGCTGATCCCGGCCGGCGGCGCAGCGATGATGGATTTCTATCTTGAGGTGCCGGGCAGCTACGTGATCGTCGACCACTCGATCTTCCGCGCCTTCAACAAGGGCGCGCTCGCGATCCTCAAAGTCGACGGCCCCGAGAACAAGGCGATCTACTCGGGCAAGGAAGTCGACGAGGTTTATCTCGGCGACCGTGCCCAGCCCAACCTCGCCGCCGTCACCGCTGCGGCCAGCGCGGCCAGGAGCGGTGCGCTCACGGTGGAAGATCAGGTCAAGGCAGGCCAGGCGCT
>JANNGZ010000253.1:0-4378 GCA_031404155.1 Burkholderiales bacterium | reverse complement strand
CCTACGGCCTGTGCCTGATGATCGCCTGCGCCATCGCCAAGATACGCATCGTCGACGCCTTGAAGGACACGATGATCATGCTGGTGCCGATGCTCGCCGTGCTCGCCACGATCATCGTCTGGCCGAACGTGGCGCTGTTTTTGCCGCGGCTGTTTCCGCCGGGCACGCTTTGAGGGCTGTGGAGCGATGAAGCGCGGCCGGGTCTCCTGGCCGCGGGCGCGGCGTTACGGGTCGATGCGCAGGCCCTCCTTGCCGTCGGTTGCCGAAGGTGCGCGCAAGACCCACCGTGTGTAGGCGACGAAGACCAGCGCGCACATGCGCAGCGACGGCAGCCATTCTTCCCATGTCAAGGCTCGTCGCAGGGAAGCAGAAGGTGTGTGCATGGAGCGCTGCCTCGCGAAGCCTCTCCGCTGGGCCGGCGGCACAATTGCGCTGCCCAACGTGGCACCGAGAAGCGCACGGTCGTAGCTGTGCGGCCGGGGCATCTGCGGCGGTTCGAGTTGCCCGCCCGGAGCGGTGATCGAGAGGGGTCATGTGGCTCGTTTCAATCATCCGCCCATCCCAACGATCGACGCGAATGTCGTACTCGCGAAGGGCGCAAGGACCGCCGCTCATTGACCTGTCGGCCGCTTGCGGGACGGCGCAGCCGCCTGCGCAAGCACTGCGACCGCCGCGAGCAACCAGACCACCAGCGCCCCCGATGGCAAGTCCCACAGCGTCGACACGACAAGGCCTGCGGCGTAGCCGGCCACGCCGATCGCGTACGCGAGTGGAAGCACCCAGCGGGTCGGCCACGCGCGCGCACCAAGTGCTGGCACGATCAGGCTGGCGAACACGAGGTAGACGCCCACCACCTGCACGGAGGCTGTGACGGCAAGCGCGAATACGACGTAGAACGCCAGCCGCGACCTCGTGCCGCGCAGCAGCCACCCCAGCAGCGCAATGACCAGCGTGACGATTGCCATCGCGCCAAGTTGTGGCCAGCTCACCCACAGCACTTGGCCGGCAAGCAGGTCGCGCAGGTGCTCGCCCCCCTGCGGGTGATGCGCCAGCAACAGCAGGCCCCCGGTGGCGGCGAGCACGAACACGACGCCAATCTGCGCTTCCTGCACCTCGGGCCAGCGGCGTTCAGTCCAGGTAAGGAAGGCCGCGCCGAGCACGGCTGCGCCACCGGCTGCCACCTGCGTAATCCAGCCCCCTTCGCCCGAGCCCAGGAAGCCGGCGACGATGACGCCGAGTCCTGCGATCTGCGCCACCGCGAGGTCGATGAACACGATCCCGCGACGCAGCACCTGGATGCCGAGCGGCACGTGCGTGGCCAGCACGAGCAGGCCAGCCACGAAGGCCGGCAGCACGATCGCCACGTCACTGACACTCATTGCACTGCAGCCAGCAGGCGCGACACGATGTCGTCGTACAGGCTGAACAGATCCTTCGCCTTCTCGCTGCCGCCCACGGTGTTCGGGAGTGCGACGGCCGGTACGCGCGCGTTTCTGCCGAGCCACTGGGCCGCCCGCCCATCCTGATATGTCATATGGGCGACAAGCCGGATAGGCCGTTTCTCGATGGTCTTCAGCACCGCATTCAGATGCGCTGCGCTGGGCTCGATGCCCGGCTTGGGCTCGAGCGAACCTTCAGTGCGCATACCGAGCCAGTTGACGAGGTAAGACAGGTTGCGGTGGTGCTCCATCAACACCACGCCCCTGAGCGGCGCGGCCTGTTCGAGCCACTTGCGTTGCGCCTCGCTCCACTGGGTGGCGAAAGTCTGGTGGCGCGCGGCGTACTGGCTCGCGCCCTGCGGGTCCAGTTCGGCCAGACGCCGGGCCAGGCCCTCGGCCACACGCGCGATGTTGCGCGGGTCGAGATGGATGTGCGGATTGCCCTGCGCGTGGATGTCACCGTCGGCGCGGTCCACGCGAGCCGGCACTTCGAGCGCCGCCACGTGACGGCCCGCCTCGAAGAAGCCCGGCCGTCCGGGCGCCACGCGGCCGTTGCCGGACTGCTCGACCAGCAGCGGCAGCCAGCCGGCCTCAAGCTCCATGCCAGTGCACACCAGGAGGTCCGCGTTGCGCGTGCGCGCAATCAGGCTGGGCCTCGCCTCGACATGGTGAGGATCCTGCAGGCCGGTGGTCGCGCTGCTCACCTTGACGCGGTCGCCGCCAAGGCGCGCGGCGAGGTCGGCCCACTCCGGCTCGCAGGCGAGCACGTTGAGGGCCGCATGGCTGAGCGCCGGGCCCAGCAGCAGCGGCGCGAGGATGATGCGAATGAAGCGGTTCATGGCTGCTTCCTCAGTAGCTGTGGGCCGCATGGGCGCCAAGGCTCATGATGTATTGGAGGAACAGCTGGCGGTCGCTGCGGCCCGACTGCGCTCGGTCGGTCGCCATCTGCAGCCGAAGGCGGCTGAACTCCGATAGCGAGTAGTCGACCATCACGCTCGATCGTCTCGGCGAGAAGGGCTCCAGCCGCGGGAGGTCACCCGCAGCAAGCGCGCCACTGGACACCAGGCCGATGGCCGGCGTGCCGGAGCTCAGGCGGTCGTGTCGCAGGCCGATGCGCCAGATGCGGGCGAACTGGTAATTCCCCTGCAGGTACCAGCCCGATTGGCGCGAGCGGTAGTCGCCGCTCGCCGTGCCGAGCGAGGCACTGTCGAGGTCGTAGGTGAGGGAGCCCTTTTCGCGCTGCCAGAAGTACTCGCCCTGCAGCTTGAAGCTCGTGGTCGATCGGTTGCCGCCCGGCGACCACTTGAACACGCCGTCCAGCACGACCGTGCGGCTGTTGCCGGTGAATGCGTTGACGACATCGGCGCCGCTGCTGTCGCTGTCCTCGTAGACGCGATCTACGCTCCTGGAGCGCAGGTAGCTCAGGCCCGCACGCCAGCTCGCGCTGTCGCCGAGGTCTGCACCGACGCGCGCGCCGAGCGACGCGCTGCCGGCGCGGTTGCGGTTGTGATCGCTGCCGGGAAACGAGTCGCCGCGGCCCAGCTCGGCCGTCAGCTCGAGATAGGTGTCGGTCGGCGCGATCCACTTCAGTTGAACGCCGTCAGTGCGGTGGTGGCCGCCGAAGAACGCCTGGTAGGCCAGCGGCGCATCGACGAAGTCCCACGTGTGCGCGTGCTGGTTGTTGAGATAGCCGATCGACGACAGGAAGCGCCCGCCGGTGATCGTGAAGCCGCGCGCCAGCGCGGTGCTGCGGAAGTAGCCCTCTTCCACCTCGGCTCTGCCTTCGGGCGTGAGTGCGAAGGTCAGGCGCCCCGTGAAGTAGGGGTCGACGTTGGCGGACAGCGTGATCTCGGATTCGCCGAGGCTGAAGCTGCGCCTGCCCGGGCCTAGTTCTTCGCCGCCTGGAATGAAGCCCTGGATGCGGTAGGTCTCGGGGTCGTTGCGCAGATTGGCGAAGGTGCCCGTCAACACGGCGGACACGGCAAGGCCTGGCGTGGCCCGCGGCGCCGGTGACCGGGCGAGCGGCGGGGCCGCCGCTGCGGGCGCTGCCGCCGCCTGCGCCTTCTCGGCGGAGTCGAGTCGCTGCTCCAGCGCCCTGATGCGAGCCTCGTACTGCTCGCGCAGCTGCTGCAGCTGCAGACGGATTTCGGCGGTGCTGTCGGCTTGCGCAAACGACGACAAGTGGGCTGCCGCAGCAACGGCGGCAAGGGTGAAGCGTATGAACATGGAATCCCTCGATGGATGAAACGAGACAGCGCGCTCTGGCCGAGCGCGCGACGTTCAATCAACGAAGGAGGTTCGGCGGGCCGTGCTTCAGTCTTTGCTGCCAGCGTGCGATGGGATCGACGGCACGCACCGGGTCGCGAAGCAATGGCGGCGCCCCATCGTCGTCCGACGCATGGTGGAGTTCCCATCCCGCGGCCGGAGTAAGCGCGAAGGACAAGGTGCCAAGCAACCGGCAGCCCGGACACTCCACTTGGTGCGAGGCCGCGCCGTCGTTGGAGTCATCCTGCGACAGCGGCGCCGTGATGGCGCTGCGGTCGGCTGCCTCGACGAGGTGTGACGCTGCATGAAATCCAGCTGTCGCGCTGGCGAGCGCGAACAGCAGCAGCAAGGTACGCAGCGGCCTGCTTGCACGCAACCGATCCAACAGACTTCGACTCGGCGAAAGCATGTTCCGACTAAGCATTTGACCTGTACGGGCGGAGCTGGAACTCCAGATTCTAGAGGGCGGCCCACGGCGCGCGGCGGTCGCCAAACCCAGGCAGCCCCTCGCCCAGCGGGGGCGTCAGGCGGTCGGAATGGTCTGACCCGGCCGAAGGACCCCTTTCCGCGCGACGGGCCGGGCGGATGCGCGCCAGCGCCCCTTCGCTGCCACGAGCTGCCGACGTTCGACAAGCCTTCGATACCTGCTGGCACGGCAAGTCCTTGAACGACCC
>JANNGZ010000252.1:0-1844 GCA_031404155.1 Burkholderiales bacterium | reverse complement strand
CAGAAAGCAACGGCCTGCGCCGGCCGCAGTCGCCGGGCGAACTCTTCCGCGTCTTCAACCGCATGTCTTTGCAAGGCTTCGGCGGTGTGCTGCCGATCGCGCAGCGTGAGCTGGTCGAGCGCGAACGCTGGTTGACCCGCGCCGAGTTCGTCGAACTGCTCTCCGCCGGCCAGGTGCTGCCGGGCCCGAACGTCGTCAACCTGGCGCTGATGTTCGGCGACCGCTGCCTCGGCTGGCGCGGCGCCGGTGCCGCGCTCGCGGGCATGCTGCTCGGGCCCTTTGTCATCGTGATGGCGCTGGCGATGCTGTACGCGCAGCTCGCGCAGGTGCCAGCGGTGGCCGGCGCACTGCGCGGCATGGGCGCCGTGGCTTCGGGGCTGGTGCTGTCCACCGGCGTGAAGCTGCTGCCCTCGCTCAAGGGCAACGTGCTCGGGCATGCCGGCGCGGTCGGCGTGGCGGTGTTTGCCGCCATCGTCATCGCGGTGCTGCGGCTGCCGCTGGTCTGGGTGGTGCTCGGCCTGGGCGGTGCGTCGGTGGCCTTTGCGGCGTGGAGGCTCGGGAGATGAGCACGCCGGGCCGTCCCAAGTGCGAATGCTCCCCCTCGGCGGGACCGCGCGCAGCGCGTAGGGGGCACCAACCATGATCAGCGCGCAGTCCCTGTCCGCGGCCGACCTCTGGGCGCTGTTCCAGCATTTCGTGTTGATGTCCCTGCTGGCCATCGGCGGCGCCATCGGCACCGTGCCCGACATGCAGCGCTTCATCGTCGGTGAGCGCGGCTGGCTCAGCGAACATGAGTTCACCTCGTCGGTGGCGCTGGCGCAGGCCGCGCCGGGGCCGAACCTGCTCTTCGTCGCGGTGCTCGGCTGGAACATCGCCGGGGCCGCGGGCGTGCTGGTGACGATGGTCGGCATGCTGCTGCCCTCCACCACGCTCACCCTCGCCGCGTCGCGCTTCGCACGCGAGCGCCGCGGCACACGCGGGGTGCGCGCGTTCAGCGCCGGCATGGCACCGATCACCGTGGGCCTGCTTTTCGCCACCGGCTACGTGCTCGCCGAACCCTACCTGCACAACCCGGCGCACCGCATCGGCGCGTCGCTGCTGATGGCCGCCACCGTGTTGGCGATGACCCGCAGCAAGATCAGCCCGATGTGGTTGATGGGCGCCGGCGCGCTCGCGGGCGCCTTCGGCCTGGCGTAGTCGCACGCAGGGCCTGGCCTAAACTGCGCGCCGAACTCGCGAACCAAGCGCGGCCCGCGAACGTCGCACGTGCGATCCACGCGAGATCCACGTCAAACACCAGCTTGTCGCCGACCACAAACCGACCCGCCATGCCCACGAACCAAGGCTCGCCATGAACGCCCGACCGCTGCCCGCTCCTGCTGCCGCCCTGTTGCTGCTGCTTTCACAAGCCGCGTTGGCGCAGGTGCCGCACACCGAAATGCAGCGTTGCCGCGCGCTCGCCGACAGCACTGCCCGCCTGGCCTGCTATGACGCCCTCGCCGCGCAGCCCGCACGCACGCCGGCGCCTCCCGCGGCAGCCGCCACGCCAGCGCCAACCGCCACCGCATCACCCGCCGCCCACGCAACCGAATTCGGCCGCGCCAGCAGCGGGCCCGACTCGGTCGAGAGCGTGATCCCCGGCGCCTTCGACGGCTGGGCCGCCAGCAAACGCTTCAAGCTCGCCAACGGGCAGGTGTGGCAGGTGGCGGACGGCAGCAGCGCCTTCTACAACCTGCGCGACGTGAAGGTACGCGTCAAGCGCGGCAGCTTCGGCTCCTTCTACCTCGAGATCGACGGCGTCAACCAGGCGCCGCGGGTGCGGCGGGTGGAGTAGCGCCGGTCAA
>JANNGZ010000251.1:0-6630 GCA_031404155.1 Burkholderiales bacterium | reverse complement strand
GTGAGCATTTGCAGCAGGGCCGGCTTGGGCTCGGCCATAGGCACGCGGCGGTCGACCTCGCCGCGGCCATGGCGCGCGATGAAGGTCTTGACGATGCGGTCCTCGAGCGAGTGGAAGCTGATCACGGCCAGGCGTGCGTTGGGGGCGAGCAATGAAAGCGCCGCGTTCAGCCCCTGCTCGAGCTCTTCAAGCTCGGCGTTGAGGTGAATCCGAAGAGCTTGAAATGTGCGCGTTGCAGGGTCCTGGCCCGGCTCGCGGGTTTTGACCGCACGAGCCACGACTTCGGAAAGTTCAGCTGTGGTTCGAACAGCACGCCCGCCCTCCCGGCGAGCAACAAGCGCCTTTGCAATCTGAACAGCAAACCGTTCTTCCCCATAGTCGCGGATCACCTGTGCAATGAGGCGCTCGTCAGCGCGGGCCAAAAAATCCGCGGCGCTCTCGCCGCGGGTGGTGTCCATGCGCATGTCCAGCGGGCCGTCGAAACGGAAGCTGAAGCCGCGTTCGGGGTTGTCGATCTGCGGCGAGCTCACGCCCAGGTCGAGCAGCACGCCGCTGACCGAAGCCGGTTCGAGCCACGAACCCATTGCCACAAAACTTTCGTGGTGGATCTCGAAGCGCGGGTCGTCGATGCGTGACTCGCCCTCGCGCGCAGCGGCCACCGCTTCCGGGTCCTTGTCGAAGGCCATCAGGCGCCCCGCGGCCGACAGCTTCGCGAGCAACGCACGCGAGTGGCCACCGCGGCCGAAGGTGCCGTCCACGTAAAGGCCGTCCGCCTGCGTCACGAGTGCGTCCGTGGCTTCGTGGAGCAGGACGGGGATGTGCGGCCATGCCGAGCCTTGCACGCCGGTGCCTCACATCACGTGGTCGCGCAGCACGTCGGGCATGCCGGCGGCCAGCACGGTGGCTTCATGCGCGTCGTGGCGCACCTTGTCCCACAGCTCGAAGCGCGAACCCATGCCGAGCAGCAGCACGTCGCGCTCCAGGCCGGCCCATTCGCGCAGCTCCGGCGCGATCAGCACGCGCGAGGCGGCGTCGATCTCGACGTCCATCGCGCTGCCGAGGAAGACACGCCGCCAGTCCTCGGCCGACATCGGGAGGCCGAGAAGCTTGGCGCGGAACTGCTCCCACGCCGGCCGCGGGAAGATCAGCAGGCAGCGCTTGGGGTGTTTGGTGACGGTGAGCTGGTCTGCGGCCACGGCGCGCAGCACGTCGCGGTGGCGCGCGGGCACGCTCAAGCGGCCCTTGCCGTCGAGCACCATTCCCGCCCCACCCTGAAACACGTGATCAGCCACGTTCACCCACTAAAATGCACTTTTCTGCACTTTAGCGGAGCAAGGATGGAGGGTCAATCAGGATCGTGAAAAAAATGAATGGAATCAAGCACTTACAGAACAGATTTCACAGAATTTCGGAACACAAACTACTTCAAAAACATAGACATGCCGGGTGCATTGAAAGTGATCTGTGAAGTAGCAAGACACTTCGGCGGCCTGCTTCGCGTCGCGACGTACGGCCCATAAGCCCGTGGCCAGGGCGCGTTGAACTCGGAGTCAACGCTGCACCCGCGCGAGCAGATCCACGCCCATCTGCAACATCAGGTGCGGCAGGTCGATCAGCACCCAGTTCTCGACCAGCAGTCCGTCTTCGCAGCGCCACCAATCCATGACGCGCATGTCAATTGGCGTGTTCGACGCCGGCACGCCGAGGTAGTCGCCACGGTGCGTGGCACGGACGCTCGGCCAGCCGGTCGAGGCTACGAAGTCGCCTTCAGCGAAGCGCGCGCGGTGGTTGCCGCCGACGCGGTCCGGAAATGCATGCAAGAACGGCCGCTGGTGATGGCGCTGAAAACCCGAAACGCCACGCACGCTGCCGATGCCGCAGGGGCCGTACCACATCATTCGGCGGCTCCAGTACTGCTCCATGCCCATGCTGCGCAGATCGGTCTGGTCGAAGCGCATCAGCCCGCCGATCATCGCCATCACCAACGCCAGGCTGCGCTCGCCGTGCGCGGCCTCGGCCGGCTCGAGCCGCAGGCCATCGTGACGCTGCGGCCCGGGAACCAACAGGTCCCGCCCCGGGCTTGGCGGCAAGATTGGCCGGCCGGCCTGTCGCGCCAAGTCGACGATGTCCAGCAGGATGCGGGCCTCAACGACACGGCCGTGTTCGACGCGGTAGAACTCACCGAAGCGCAGCGTCGCAAGGTCGCCCGTGGCCGGGATGCCGAGCCAGTCGACCGTGAAGGTGCCGGCGTAGTGGCCGATGCAGCTGACCCAGCAGCCCGCGCCCCCGTCGTGACGACCGTCCCAATGGCCGGCGAGCAGGATGTCGGTTCGACGTTCGAGGTCGGGCAAAGCCTGGCGCAAGCGGCTGTAGAAGCCCTCGGCCACAGCGGCCGGGCCGGTGAGGGAGTTGATCGGGTGCGCCACATGCCAGGCGCTGTCGGCCGACAGCACCTGGCCGAGCCGGCGTCCGAAGTCGGGCTGCTCGATCACGGCCAGCAGGCCGATCACGGTTTGCCGGGCGGCCTGCCTCTCCAACGCCAGGCGCAGCGATTCGGTGGCGGTGTTCGTCATCTCGACTCCCGATCTTGCACAGGTATGCAGTGCGGAATCTTATCCGGTCGGCCACGGCCCTCAAAGTCACCGCCCCTACGCCGCCACCTATTGGCGCAGTGTTAGCAGGGTTAGCCCGAGTGGGTCCTGCAAGGCACGAGACCCAAAATTGCATACGTGTGCAAACTCTTTCGGCGCAGCGGCTCGCAATCACCATGACTCGATATCTCAAACGCGGCAGCGACGCGGCCGCCCTCGCCGACGCCGACGCCAAGGTCCGCTCCACGGTCGAAGGCATTCTCAAGGACGTGCAAGAGCGCGGCGACGCGGCAGTGCGCGAGTGCTCGCGCAAGTTCGACCAATGGGATCCGGCGGACTTTCGGCTCAGCCAGGCCGACACCGAAGCAGCGATCAAACAACTTTCGGCACGCCAGATCGAAGACATCCGCTTCGCGCAGACGCAAATCCGCAACTTCGCGCAGATCCAGCGCGACAGCATGCAGGACGTGGAGGTCGAGACCCTGCCCGGCGTGGTGCTCGGCCACAAGCACATCCCGGTGAGCGCGGTGGGCTGCTACGTGCCGGGCGGCAAATACCCGATGATTGCGTCGGCCCACATGAGCGTGCTCACCGCCAAGGTGGCCGGTGTGCCTCGAGTGGTGTCCACCGCGCCGCCGTACCAAGGTGCGCCGCACCCGGCGATCGTGACTGCGATGCATTTCGCGGGCGCCGACGAGATCCTCGTGCTTGGCGGCGTGCAGGCGGTGGCCGCAATGGCCATCGGCACCGCGTCGATCAATCCGGTGGACATGCTGGTGGGCCCGGGCAACATGTTCGTCGCCGAGGCCAAGCGCCAGCTCTACGGCCGAGTCGGAATCGACCTCTTCGCCGGCCCCACCGAAACGCTGGTGATTGCCGACGAATCTGTCGACGCGGAAATGTGCGCGGTGGACTTGCTCGGCCAGGCCGAGCACGGGCCCACATCCCCCGCGGTTTTTCTCACCACCAGCGAGAAGTTGGCGCGCGCGACGATGGCAGAAGTCGAGCGCCAGCTGACCATCTTGCCCACCGCCGGCATCGCCCGCGAGTCGTGGGCGAACCATGGCGCAGTGATCGTCTGCGACAGCGTGGACGAGATGATCGCCACGGCCGACGAACTTGCGTTCGAACACGTGCAGGTCATGACCGCCGACCCGGAGGTCTTCCTGCGCCGCATGCGCAACTACGGCGCGCTGTTCCTCGGCTCGCGCACCAACGTGAGCTTCGGCGACAAGGTGATCGGCACCAACCACACCTTGCCCACCAACAGAAATGCGCGCTACACCGGCGGCCTGTGGGTGGGCAAGTTCCTCAAGACCTGCACTTACCAGCGTGTGCTCACCGACGAGGCCAGCGCCATGGTCGGCGAAGTCTGCTCGCGGCTGTGCCACATGGAAAACTTTGCCGGGCATGGCGAGCAGGCCAACCTTCGCGTGCGCCGCTACGGCAAACGCGACGTGGCCTGGTACAAGCCGGTGCCCGCCTGAGCTGCGGTCATGAGCATCACCTTGCCGAGCACGCCGAGCTTTCGGCTCGACGGTCGCCGCGCGCTGGTAGCCGGTGCGGGCCGTGGCATCGGCTCGGCGGCGGCGGCGGCGGCGCTGGCCGAGGCCGGTGCCGCGGTGACGCTGGCCGCACGCTCGCGCAACGAGCTCGACGCGGTGGCGCTGGCCATCCGTGCTCGCGGTGGGCGCGCCGATGTGCTGCCCGGCTTCCTCGAAGTCGTCACCTCCAAGATCGCGCTCGGCCGCATCGGCAAGCTCGAGGACATCATGGGCGCGGTGGTGTTCCTGGCCAGCGACGCGTCGGCCCTCGTGACCGGCAGCGCGCTGATGGCCGACGGTGGCTGGACGGCGGCCTGAGTGGCGAACCGAGCGGCCAGTTGAGCCACGCGACGATGAAGGCCAACATCACCTCGTTCGACGTGGCGCGCCTGGCGGAGGTGTCGCAGTCGGCGGTGAGTCGCACCTTCACGCCTGGTGCGAGCGTCTCCGAGGCCACAAAACGCAAGGTGCTGGACGCCGCGCGCAAGCTCGGCTACCGGCCGAACGCACATGCGCGAAGCCTCATCACGAAACGCTCACGCATCATCGGCCTGGTGCTGTCGTACCTGGAGAACCTGTTCTATCCGGTGGCATTGGAGCGCCTGGCCAAGCGGCTGCAACGCGACGGCTATCACGTGCTGCTCTTCGTCACCGAAACCCAGAACTCCGACGAACTCGTCAACGAGATTCTCCAGTACCACGTCGACGGCATCGTGCTGGCCGCCACCACGCTCTCGTCGGGGCTGGCCCAGCGCTGCGCCGACGCGAGCATCCCGGTGGTGCTGTTCAACCGCGTCATGGCCTCGGGCAGCGCCGGGGCGGTGAGTTCGGTGCGCTCGGACAACATAGGCGGCGGGCGCGCGGTGGCGCGCTTCCTGGCCGAGTCGGGCCATACGCGCATCGCCTACATCGCCGGCAATGAGGAATCTTCCACCAACCTCGAGCGCGAACGTGGCTTCCGCGAAGAACTGGCCGCGCGTGGCCTGCGCATCTGGGCGCGCGGCGTTGGCAACTACGAGTTCGAACAGGCCCGCCGGGCCACGCGCGAACTCTTCCAGCCCAAGGCCGAGCACCCGGACGCGGTGTTCGTCGCCAGCGACCATATGGCCTTCGCGGTGATGGACACGCTGCGCTTCGAACTCGGCCTGCGAGTGCCGCAGGATGTTTCGGTGGTCGGCTTCGACAATGTGCCGCAGGCCGAGTGGGGCAGCTACCGCCTCAGCACCGTGGAGCAGCCGGTGGAGCCGATGATCGAGGCCACCGTCGGGCTGCTGCAAAAGTACCTGCGCGACGAGCACTTTCCGCAGAGTGAGAACGTGGTCGTGCCGGGCTGCCTCATCGTGCGCGAGTCGGCGCGTGTGTCAACGCCGGGCGCTACGCGTACTTCGGCGCGTACTTCGGCGCGTACATCGACGCTCGCTTCCGCACCCACTTCGGTCCTCACTTCGGCGCGTACATCGGCACAGACGGCGTCGCTCAAAGCAGTGCGAAAGGCCACACCTGCGGCTGCGCGAAAGCGCGCGACGCGATGAGGCGCACGCCATGAAGGGCTTCGACGCGGAGTTCCGCGACCTCGACCACTACATCCGCGCCATCACCGACCGCATCTGGGAAGGGCGTCGGCTCGACGACATCCGCCGCTACTACGGCGCGGACTGCGCGGTCGAGACGCCGGCGGGCGTCAGCGTCGGCGTCGAGCCGGTATTCGACGGCACCCGCGCCACGCTGGCGGCGTTCCCCGACCGGCGCCTGCTGGCCGAGGACGTGATCGTTTCCGGCGACGAACATGGCGGCTTCCTGTCGTCACACCGCATCCTCAGCCCGATGACCCATGCCGGGTCCGGGCCCTTCGGCGCGCCTACGGGCAAGCCGGTGTTTGCGCGCACCATCGCCGACTGCGTCTGCACTCACAACCGCATCGTGCACGAGTGGCTGGTACGCGACCAGGCCGCCGTCGCGCGCCAGATCGGGCTGCACGAGCGCGATCTAGCCCAAGCCTGGCTCAACCAACGTGGTGGCTTCGTCAAGGCCGCGATGCCACCACCGCCAGCGCCATACCGCTCGTTCGTCGACAGCCTTCCGCTGGCCACGGCCTTCGCCGAGAGCTACCGCCGGCTGTGGGCGGACGGCGGCCCCGCATCGCGCGCCGCCGCTCTGGCTGCCGGCCACCACGCGGGCGCCATCGTGGCCGTGCCGGGCGGCGAGGTGTGTGTCGGCCTCACCGCCTTGCAAGGCTATTGGGACGCGATGCGCAGCGCATTTCCAGTCGCGCGTTTTGAGGTCGAGCACCTGGTGGCCAACGAGCGTGCCGGTCGGGCCACGGCGCTCGCGATGCGCTGGCGCGCGCGTGCACACCACGACGGCGGTGGGCGCTACGGCGAGCCGAGCGGTCACGAGGTTGAGGTCATGGGCATCTCGCATGCCGAGGTGGAGCAAGGGCGCATCGTGCGCGAATGGCTGCTCGTCGACGACGTGGCCATATGGATGCAGGTGCT
>JANNGZ010000250.1:0-9914 GCA_031404155.1 Burkholderiales bacterium | reverse complement strand
TGTCGCTGTCGCGCAGCCGGAACTCCAGTGCGTCGGGGCCGAACAGCATCGACAGCGGCATCGCCACCGCGCCGAGTTGGTACACCGCGATATGCGCCACCGCGGTTTCGAAGCGCTGCGGCATCACCACCGCCACGCGGTTGCCGCGCCTCACGCCCAGCCGCACCAACACATTCGCTAGCCGGTTCGCCGCTTGCTGCAACTGGCCGTAGCTGAAGTCGGCACGGCGGCCGTCTTCATGCTCCCAGCGGATCGCCACCGCGTCGGGCGTCTTGCGGGCCCAGCGGGTGCAGCAGGCTTGCGCGATGTTGAAGTTCGCCGGCACCTGCCAGCGGAAGCTCGCATGCAGCGCGGCGTAGCGGTCGGCCGGGTTCGGCATGGGCGCGGTCCGGAGTGGCGTCCCGTTCACAGGCACGATGGCAGGCACGATCACCTCGCGAAGCTGTCCAGCGCTTCTTCGTTCACGCGGCAGATGCGCCATTCGGGCAGCAGCTTCGCACCCAGGCTCTCGTAGACGCGGATCGCGGGCGTGTTCCAGTCGAGCACGCTCCATTCGAAGCGGCCGCAGCCGCGCTGCGAGGCCAGCGTGGCCAGGTGGCGCAGCAGCGCGCGGCCGATGCCTTGTTGGCGGAACGCGGGCTGCACATACAAGTCTTCCAGGTACAGCCCGGGTTTGCCGAGGAAGGTGGAGAGGGTGGGAAAGAAGAGCGCGAAGGCCACCAGCTTCGGCTGCGCGTGCGTCTGCGTCTGCGCCTGCGCCTGCTCCTGCGCCTGCGCATCCACTTCCACCACCACCGCTTCGGCCACCGGCTTGCTGCCGAACAAATGCGGCGCGAGCAACTCGGGGGTCACCTGCACCAGATGCGCCAGCTTTTCGAATTCGGCCAGCTCGCGGATCAGGCCGACGATTTCCGGCACATCCTTCGGCTCGGCGACGCGCAGTGAAAAGTGGGCTTGGCGGAGCGCGGCGGTGGGTGGGTTCATGGTCTTGGCTACGGCTACGGTCTGTGGTTGCGGCATTGATGGCGGCGTCGATTGCCGCAGTGCTTGCGACGGCGATTCGGCGGCCGCATTGTCACCCGCCACCGGCCCGTGGCATCGCTCGCGGTGGGATTGCTGCCATCACCGAATCAGCAGCTTGTCGCCGCGTCGACAGGCGCCGGGTCATCGCCCGACTACAGTGTGCGGATGAGCGAATCCCCCTACACCCCCCGCCGGCAGAGCGCCAGCCAGTTCGTTCGCGTGCGTGGCATCGAGCACCACGTGAACACCTGGGGCGACATGTCGCTGGCGTCACCCGAGCGCCCGCCGCTGCTGCTGCTGCACGGCTGGATGGACGTGGGTGCGTCGTTCCAGTTCGTGGTCGACGCGCTTGAACATCACCGCTTCGTGCTCGCACCCGACTGGCGCGGCTTCGGCCTCACCGCAGCACCGCCTGTGGACACCTACTGGTTCCCCGACTACCTCGGCGACCTCGACGGCTTGCTCGACGCGCTGCTGCCCGCGCAGTCGCCAGTCCAGGCGGTGGACCTGGCCGGCCACAGCATGGGCGGCAACGTGGTGATGAGCTACGCCGGTGTGCGGCCCGAGCGCATCCGGCGCCTGGTCAACCTCGAAGGTTTCGGCCTGCCCGCCACCCAACCCCAGCACGCGCCCAAGCGCCTGATGCAATGGCTCGATGAATTGAAGACACCACAAGGCCTGCGCAGCTACGCCAGCCTGGACGAGGTGGCGCAGCGCCTGCAGAAGAACAACCCGCGCCTCACCGCCGACAAGGCCGCCTGGCTGGCGCCGCACTGGTCACAGCGCCGTGGTGATGGAACCCGTGGCGACGGCCGCTGGCACATCCTCGGCGACCCGGCGCACAAGCGCGCCAACCCGGTGCTCTACCACCGCGACGAAACCCTGGAAGCGTGGAAGCTGATCGAAGCGCGCACCCTGTGGGTGGAAGGCGCGCAGACCGACATCTCGAAATGGTGGGGCGACCGCTATCCGCGCGCCGACTTCGAGGCTCGCCTGGCTTGCGTGCGCCAGGTCGAACGCGTGCGGCTCGAAGACTGCGGGCACATGCTGCACCACGACCAGCCGCTGGCGGTGGCGCGGGCGCTGGAAGCCTTTCTCGACGCAGCTTGATTCTCTTGCCTGCAAACCGGCGCCGGGGTGCCACCTGTTCTGCGATTCGGTGGAAAGTTTCCAGGCCGGCTTCGGCCCGCACATGGCGGAAATCATGGCCGACCTACCGAACTACACCAACCAGGCGCCGGTGGTGCAGATCAGCGAAGTGGTGGTCGGCTGAACGCAAGACGGTCGGCCGCGGGCGTAGTCGTTCAGCGCTGGTAGTCCAACCCGATGCGCTGCTGAAGCAGCTGCGCCGCGCGCAAGGCCTGGTGCAGCGCTTCGTGTTCGTGCTCGCTCAGGTCATCGAGCGCGATGACGTTCGGGTTGCCGCCCCGCCTGGCGTCATGCCGAATCTGCGCCTTCATGCGCAGGCCTTGCAGCACATCGAATCCATGAAGCCACTCCTGCGCTTCAAATTCCGGCACATGCATCAGCGGCGCCAGCGCGGCCAGTCGCTCGGCGGTGCCGGTTTCAGCCACGCCGTACGCCAGCGCGTACAGGCGCGCGGCGTCGACGAACACCATCGTGCCGTGCAGCTTGAGGTCGAAGCATTCGCGGCCGTCGATCGTGGTGGAATGGATCGCGCCGAACCAGCCCAGTGCGGCGGCGTTTTGCAACGCGTTGTCGGCCATCTGCTTGAGAAACCGCGGCAAGGATTGCGCGCGCGCCAGGATGTGCCGCTTCATCTCGGCCACCAGCGCCTGGCGGCCGGTCAAGGCGCGCAGGTCGAAGTAGATGCTGGCGCCGAGCAGGTCCTGCGGCGCGCCATGTTCCATCCAGTGGTCGAAGCGCGCGCACCACTCGGCCACGGTTTTGCAGCAGGGCGGGTTGCCGGCCATCACGCCGCCGCGGCACAGGGTGTAGCCGCAGGCATCGAGCTCGAGGTTGGCGCGGCGGCCGAGTTCGAGCCAGCGCGCGCGCTGGGGGTCGAGGTCGCCCGCCGCATCGCCGCTCGGCGCGAACACCAAGCCGTTGTCCTGGTCGGTGACCAGGGTTTGCTCCAGGCGGCCCTGCGAGCCGAACTCGAGCCAGCAGGCGCGCGCAAGGTCCAGGCCGAGTTCAGCGGCCAGGCGGGTCACCACACGATCGGTGACCCGGTCGTTGAGCTGGCTGATCACGCGCGTGGTGGCTGCCACCGCAATGCCGCGGCCGAGTTCGGCGCGCGCCATGCGCCGGATCTCGCCCGCCGCGAGCACGAGTTGATTCAGATTGCCCGCGGCATCGATCTGGGCAAGCACCCGCTGCGCAGGGCCCGGCAACATGCGGATGTCCATCGCCATCTCAGTTTTCCATGGCGCCACCGCGGCACCCTCGACGCATGAACCCGGCCGGTCCAAGCGGGCGCCGCGGAACTGGCTTTGCCAGGCCGCTGGCGGGCCTTGCAGGCCGCACGGCCGCGAGACGCGGCCCTTCCTCGGCCCGTCCAAACCGACGCGGGTCGGCTTGGAGCCGCGGGCCTCGGCTTCCCTGGGGCGGAATCGCGAGGCCATGCCAAGCAACTGCCGCGGATCTGGCTCCGCCAGGCCGCTGGCGGTGCCCCCTTGAGGGGGGAGCGGCGAAGCCGCTTCGGGGGGGATTCATATCAATACGCGAGCTTGGCGTAAGGCGACTGCCGCGACGCCTCGCGCGCCTGGCCCAGGGTCTTGATGCCGCGCTCGGCCAGCAGCGGCAGCATCTTGAGAAAAACCTCGCCGGTGACGATTGCGTCGCCGAGCGCGGTGTGCCGGCCGAGCACCGGCACACCCAGGCGCTCGGCAATATGTTCGAGCCGGTGCTCCTGGTCGTGGTGGCCCGGGTGCACCAGCGAGGAGAGCAGCAAGGTGTCCAGCACCGGCTGTTCGAACTTGACCCCGGTGCGCTGGCGCGCCAGCTCCAGGAAGCGCAGGTCGAAGGCCGCGTTGTGCGCCACCAGCACCGTGTCCTGCGCAAAACGCGCAAACAGCGGCAGCACCTGCTCGAGCGTCGGCTGCCCGGCGAGCATCTGCGCCGTGATGCCGTGGATTTGCTGCGATTCGGGTTGCAGCGCACAGCGCGGGCAGATCAGGCGGTCGAAACTTTCCTGGTGCAGCAGGCGCGCGTTGACGATGCGCAGCGCGCCGATCGAGATGATCTCGTCGCCCTCCTGCGGCGCCAGGCCGGTGGTCTCGGTGTCGAACACGGTGCAGCTGAGTTGTGCCAGCGGCATGTCGTCGAGCACGCTGCTCTGGCCGGCCTGGTGAAAGAGGTCGAAGTCGTAATACACCGGCCGGCTGTGCAGCGGCGCGGCGCGGCGAATGGGCTGTGCCGGCGCGGTGGGCAGCTGCACACAAAGGCGGTGGCGGCGCGTAGCCAGGTCGGCCTGCGACCAGAGTTCGGCACCATGCCCACTGAGCACCTGCTGCGGCGTGACCCGGCGGCCGTCGGCACCGAGCGGGAAGGTTTGCTGCGCCCACTCCTGGAGCCGCCCGGCCTCCAGCGGCACGCCGCTCCAGCGCATTTCCAGGCGCGCATGGCGGCCTTCGTCGAGCAGTGCAAATTCGAACTCGCCGACGCCCAGGGCGGCGCTCAGGCAGCTGAGCAGGTGGGCCAGCGCCTGCACCATCGCGTGGCTGTCCAGTTGCAGCCACAGCGGCGACTCGGGGCCGTCAAAACTCGTGGCCAGCTTCAGGCCGGCCTCGACGCTGCGGCGCAGCGCGAACACCAGGTCGCCGGCGAGGATGTCCTCGCGCGGCCAGGCCCGCGGCAGCGGGTCGCCACCGGCGTGCAACGCGGCCTGCACCTGGTTTGAGAGCCGCGCCGCCTCCTGGCTCACCACCGCGGTGAAGCGCGTGCGCAGCACTGCGTCCATCTGCGGATGTTGCTCCAGGGTTTCGACCGCGGCGCGCAGGTTGGCCAGCGACGAGCGGGTGCCTTCGGTGAGCTGCTGCAGCACCGCATCGCGGCGGCCTTCGACCTCGACACTGCGGGTGATGTCTTCGAGCGTCAGCACAAAGCCGCCGCTGCCGCCCGGCTCGTCCTGCACCAGTGCGAGCTGCGCGCGCAGCAACTGGCCCTGCGGCGCGGGCGTCAGCTCGGGCCGCGCCAGGTTTTGCGCGGGCGCCAGCTCGGGCCGCGCAAGGTCCTGCGCGGGCGCCGGCTCGAGCCGCGCAGGGTCCTGCGCGGTTGCGGCGCCCTCGCGGCCGGCGCGCCGGCGCGTGGTGACGAAGTGCGCCACCGGTTGGGCGGCCCGCTGCTCGGCACGCCGCGCCACCTGCTCCAGCGCATGCAGCACCGCGTCGCGTTCGAGCACGCCGAAGATCGAGCGGCCGAGGCCCAGCGGCGCCAACGCTGCGCTGTCGGCTTGGTCGTCATCGGGCTCGAGCAGCGCCGCGGCGCTGGCGTTGTAGAGCAGGATGCGGCCCTCGGCGTTGCACACCAGCACACCCTGGGTGAGCTGCGACATCAGCGTGGCCAGGCGGGTGCGCTCCTGCGCCAGCCGCGTGTTGGCGTCGCCGACCCGCGTGTCCACCTCGCGCCGCAAGGCCGAATGCACATCGGCGAAGCTGTTCACCGCCTCGCAGAGCGCGCGCATCTCGGGTGCACCGGAGAGCGCCACGCGGTGTTCGGCATTGGCGGTAGCCATGGTCGCCACGCCGTCGCGCAGGCGCGTGGCGGCGCGCGGATAGCGGCGCCACCAGCGGCGCAGCAGCAGCGCCAACAAGGCCGGCAGCAAGAGCGCCAGCAGCAGCACCAGCGCCAGCCGCGGGCGCAGCAGGCTTTGCAGCGTCTCGCGCTCGCTCACGGCCATGTCGTTCCACAGTGCCCACACCAGCGCCGCGGCCCAGCCCAGCGTGAGCAGGGTCAACGCGGCCGTGCCGAGCCAGAGTGCGGACGGCCGGCGCATCGTGGGTCAGGCCAAGACCGGGACGCCTGCCGAGGCTCTAGGAGCCTGTCGGGTTTTGGGCGGGCCCGACCCAAAGCCCGACAGGCTCCTAGGCTGGCGCAAACACCGCAACCTGCGGGCGGCCATGTCAGCCTTTCGGCGCGGCCGCGGCGAGCTGGCGCGCCACTTCGCCGAGCAGCTCGCTGATCGCGAACGGTTTGGTGATGTAGGCGTCGGCGCCCAGCGCCAGACCCTTGGCCACTTCCACCTCACGCCCCTTGGCGCTGAGCATCAGGATGCGCACCGCGCGCCACTGCTCATGCTCGCGGATGCGCTGGCAGACCTCGAAGCCGCTGACCCGCGGCAGCATCACGTCGAGCAGGATCAGGTCGGGCCGGCGCTGCGCCACCGCGTCCAGCGCCTGCTGGCCGTCATGCGCCACACGCACCTCGTAGCCGGCTTCCTGGAGCAGGAACTCCAGCGAGAGCACGATGTTCGGCTCGTCGTCGACGATCAGTACCGAATGGGTCACTGGAGCCCCCCGTCCGCCGAATACGTCGGCCGCCCCCCCGAGGGGGTGCGGGCCGGCTTGGGAGCGGCCAGGCGCTCGGCCCGCCGCAGATGCGCTAACACCGGATTTCTCATCTGGATTCCCTCATGCCATGCACTCCGCTCGGTGGCCTGCCGCTGCGCCGCTGGATCATTGGGCTCAAGCGGCCGGCGCGGCGCCGGGGGCCCGGGCCGCCCTGTCGCGTGGCAGTGTGAACGAGAACGTGGCGCCTTGGCCGCGGGCGCTTTGCACCCAGAGGCGACCACCGAAGTGCTGCACGATCTGGCGGCTGATCGGCAGGCCCAGGCCGGTGCCCTGGGGTTTGTCGGTCAGCGTGTCGCCGACCTGGCGGAACTTCTCGAAGATCATTTCATGGTCCGCCGGGTCGATGCCGACGCCGTTGTCGCGCACGTCCACCTGGAGCGCGTCGGGCCGCACATGCAGCGCGATCGCGATGCGCCCCGTGCCCGCCGAGCAGAACTTGGCCGCGTTCGAAATCAGGTTGAGCAGCACCTGCATCAGGCGGTCGCGGTCGCTGCGCACCGAGGGTGCCTGCGCCGGCAGGTTCACGCTCAGCGGCACGCCCTTTTCGCGCAGCAGCGCGGCGGTGCTTGAGACCGCCTCTTCGATCAGGGCCTTGACGTCGACCTCGGCCGAATGCCATTCGGCGCCGCCGGATTCGAGCTTCGCCAGGTCGAGCACCTGGTTGATCATGCGCGACAGCCGCTCGCTCTCCTTGACGATGATGCCGACGAACTGGATGCGCCGCTCGCGCTCCATGTCGGGCCGGGCGAGCAGGATCTCCGACATCGCGCGGATCGAGGTGAGCGGGGTGCGCAGCTCGTGCGTCACGGTGGAGATGAAGTCGTCCTTCAGGCCGTCGAGCTCCTTGAGCCGAGCGTTGGCCGCGCGCAGCTCGGTGGTGGCCGCCTCGAGCTCGCCCGACTTCTGCTCCAGCTGGCGGCTGTAGGCGATCACCTGCGAGGCCTCGTCGAGGATATGCAGCACATCGTCCATGCCCAGCGGCTCCTCGGTCACCACCGAGGCCACCATCACCCGCGCCGAGGAGGCGCCGATCGCGCCGGCCAGCAGGTTCTCGGCGAAGCGCACCAGGTCGGCATCGGGCTGCACTTCGGCGGGCGACTTCAGGCCACGCTGGCGGGCGTAGTCGGCCAGCGCTTCGGTAGCGCGTGCCGGGCCCATGAAGCGTGCGATCAACTCCATCACCTCGTGCACCGAGGCGCGGCCGCGCCAGGGCGTGGCCTGCGCGCCGGCACGCTTGAACACGTCGACAAACAGAAGGGCCTGGGCACGCTCGCGAATGTCCTGCGGCGCGAGCAGCGACACCGCGACATAGGCACCGACGTTGGCCAGCATGCTCCAGAACAACGAGTGGCTGATGTCGTCCATGCCGCCGAGGCCAAAGAGCGCGAGCGGGCGCAGCAGCGCGATGCCGAAGGGCCCCTCGTCGACGAAGGAGATCGGCAGCCAGCCCGACTTGGCAAACGAGGGCAGCAGCAGGGTGTAGCCCCACAGCGCAAAGCCGAGCAGCAGGCCGGTGAGCGCACCGCGCCAGGTGCCTTGCTTCCAGTACATGCCGCCGAGCATTGCGGGCGCGAACTGCGCCACCGCGGCGAAGGAGACGAGCCCGATCGACACCAGCGCATAGGCCTCGCCGGCGGCGCGGTAGTAGGCATAGCCAAGCATCATCAGCGCCACGATCGCACCCCGCCGGATGCCGAGCAGCAGGCCGGTGAGGTCGGCGCGGCGCGCGAGCGCGCCCTGGCGCCAGCGCAGCAGCACCGGCATCACCAGGTCGTTGCAGATCATGGTCGACAGCGCGATGGTCTCCACGATCACCATGCCGGTGGCCGCCGAGAGGCCACCGATGAAAGCGAACAGCGCCAGCGCCTGCTGGTGGTGCGCCATCGGCAGCGTGAGCACGAAGGTGTCGGCGTCGACCTGGCCGGCCGAAAAATGCATCAGGCCGGCGAGCGTGATCGGCAGCACGAAGATGTTGATCGCCAGCAAGTAGGCCGGGAACAGCCAGATCGCCTTGGCGACATGGCTCTCGTTGACGTTTTCGACCACGCTGATCTGGAACTGCCGCGGCAGGAACAGGATCGACAGCATCGACAGCACGATCAGCGACGCCCAGGAGCCGTAACTCGCGGCCGAGCCCTCCATCTTCAGCAACGCATTGAGCTTCGGCGACTGCGCGGCGCGGCCGAAGAGGTCGGCAAAACCGTCGTAGAGCACGAAAGTGGCGAACACACCCACCGCGAGGAAAGCGAGCAGCTTGACCAGCGACTCGAAAGCGATCGCCGCGACCATGCCTTCATGGCGCTCGGTGGCCTCCAGGTGCCGGGTGCCGAAGAGCACCGTGAAAGCGGCTAGCAGCAGCGCCACGTACAGCGCGGTGTCTTGCAGCAAGTCCACTGCACGGCCCTTGGCCGGCATCACCACCTCGGGGTACTGCAGCAGGATCAGCACGCTGGTGGACACCGCCTTGAGCTGCAAGGCGATGTAGGGAATGATGCCGACGACCGCGATCACCGTGACCAGGCCACCGAGCAGCGCGCTCTTGCCGTAACGCGCGGCGACGAAGTCGGCGATCGAGGTGATGCGGTGGACCTTGCTGATGCGGATCATCTTGCGCAGCACGATCCACCACAGCGCGGCCATCAGCGTCGGCCCGAGGTAGATCGGCAGGAAGCCGACCCCGCTGGCCGCGGCGCGGCCGACGCTGCCGTAGAACGTCCACGAGGTGGCGTAGACCGCGAGCGAGAGCGCGTAGATCGTCGGATTGGCGATGATCGAGCGGCCGGCGTCGGCACGTTTGTCGCCGTAATGCGCGATCGCGAACAGCAGGCCGAGGTAGGCCACCGAGGTCAGCAGGACGACACCCCCGAGCAGCATCTTGGTGGCTCCGTCGGCGGCTCAAACCGGAGCCAGGCGGCACGACTGCGCAGCGGCAAGCCGGTCGATCTCGAACCCCAGCACGCGCGGCGCGGGCAGTGCGTCGCGGCAGGCGGTGCCCGGCGCGTACGGCGCCACGTGGCAGGCGCTGCCCGGCGCGTACGGCGCCACGTGGCAGGCGCTGCCCGGCGCGTACGGCGCCACGTGGCAGGCGCTGCCCGGCGCGTACAGTGCGTCGTGGCAGGCGCTGCTCGCTGCGCACAGCGCGTCGCGCCAGGTGGTGCCCGCTGCGGGCTCACTCGGAGTCGGTCGGCGCTGCGCGCCGACTTCGCTGCGGTACTCGCCTTGGGGTCGCGCCGCCGAACTCGCTACGCTCACTTCGTGAGCTGCGCTCGGACAGCCGCGGCGAGTCAGTTTACGAAGCGCGCTGCGCGCGCCGACCCCAGGGCTGCGTTCCTCGCCGCCCCCCAATGAGCCCGCACCGGG
>JANNGZ010000249.1:0-15458 GCA_031404155.1 Burkholderiales bacterium | reverse complement strand
GCCGTCGCTCGCGTCGGGCTGGCCTTTGAGCCCGGCCTGCTGAAGCTTGCTCAAGGCGTTGGGCAAGGCCTGGCCGACGACGCCGGGCACCTGCACCGGTTTGGCGATCACGGCGGTCAAGGCTTGTGCCGCGGCGAGCCGCGTGCCCGCAGCAGGCGCCTGCTCGAACACGCGGTTGAGCGCCGGGTTGGGGCGGGCCAGGCGCTGTTCACACAACAGGCTGGGGAATCCGTGGTCGCGCGAGCGGGCGCGTGCGCCTTCGCAGTCCAGGCCGAGCAGCGGCGGCACGCTCAGGTCCAGCCGCAGCGCCACCTCGCGGCCCGGCGGCAGCAGCGTGCCGCCGGTGGGCGACTGCGCGGCCACGCGCCGCCCGCTGCTCGCCGCCGGGCCCGAGAGCAGCGGCCTGAACTTCAACTCGCTCAAGCGGCTGATGGCCTGCGCTTCGGGCTGGCCGAGGACATCGGGCACGGCCACCAGCGCCGGCTGTTCCCAGGCTTGCAGCGGCTGGACCGCGGAGAGCACCGTGTTCGCCGGCGGCCGCTGCGCATGGATGCGGCCCGGCGGCGCGTTGCCGTCAGCCGCGAGCACCTGGCATTGCAGGGTGCGGAAGCCCGCGCCGCGCACCAGTTCCTGCGCCTGTGCGCAGCTGCGGCCTTGCAGGTCGGGCACCACGTACAGCGCCGCGAATGTCAGCCGCACCTCGCTGCGCGGCCGCACCCGCTGGCCGGCCGGCGGCGACTGTGCCTGCACGCGGTGAAAGCGGTCGACGCCGGCGGCGTTGAACACCGCGCGCAGGCCGACCTGCTCGATCCGGCTCACCGCGGCCGGCAGTTCCATGTCGATCACACGCGGCACGATCACCTCGCGTTGTGGAGGCGTCACGGGCGGTGTCACCGGCGGTTTCACCGGGGGCGCCGCGGGGGGCACGACCGGCGGCCCGACGGGCGGCACCCCGGCCGCTTCCGGTTCGGTCCAGCCCCGTGGCAGCGAGTCGCTGTTGAGCACCGAGTTGGCCGGCGGCGCCTGCCGGTTGATGCGCCCCGGCGGCGCCAGGCCGCTGCGGCTGCCGGCCACGCAGGACTCGAGCTTGCGTTTCAAGGGGGTGAGCCGGGCCTGCGCTTCGGCACAGCTCAAACCCGTCAGGTTCGGCATGAGCTGCCGCGGCGGCTGCACATCGTCGGGGGGCGTTTCGGCGCGGTGGAACAGCCTGACCGCGGGGCGCGTGGCGGTGCTGCCGTAGCGGGTGCCGGCCACCGGGTCGGTGCGCGCCACGATGCGGCGGCCGCCGCGCTGGTTGTCCAGCGGCACCAACTGGGTTTCGAAGCCGGCGGCCTTCATCGCGGCTTGGGCCTGGCCCAGCTCTTGGCCCACCACCGCTGGCACCGTGAAGAGGCGCGCCGCGCGGGCCGCGCTGACGGGTGGCCCGTCTGCGGTTTGCGCCGAGACCGTGGCCGACAGACACGCGAGCACCAGCAGCGCGGCCCACAGCGTGGCCCACGGCGCATGCGCGCGGCCGCGGAGGCCACGCGCGCCGGGTGCGGCGCGTGGCGCCGCCAGGGGCCCCGTGGCGGGCAAGCCGCGCGAGGCAACTTGGGTCGGAGGTGTCGGGATCACAGGTCAAGCGGTTGAAACGGGTGACGCAGGTATAGCGGAGTGCCGCGCGTTCAACACCCCAACGGTTGGGGATATCGGCGCGGGCGTTCGAAGACAGGGCAGGGCCTCCTTGACGCGTTTTCTGCGTGCTACGCTGGCCTGCGGCCGGCGCCGCGGAAGCTCGCGGGCTGCCGGTGCGTATACGACCCAACCCACCAACGGAGACAGCAATGCATACAAGAACCATGGCTTCCCTCTTTGCCGCAGGCGTGCTGTGCCTGGCCGGCGCGGCGCAGGCCCAGGTGCCGCAGTACGGCGCCAACGTCAACCTCGAGCAGGCGCGCAAGGTGCTGGCCGCGGCCATCGCCGACGCGCGCAAACAGAACCTGCCGATGGCGGTGGCCATCGTCGATAACGCCGGGCAACTGGTGGCCTTCGAGCGCATGGACAACACCCAGACCGCCAGCGTCTTGGTGGCGCAGGACAAAGCCATGGCGGCCGCGATGTACCGCCGCCCGACCAAGGCCCTCCAGGACGCGCTGGCCGCGGGGGGCGCGGGCCTTCGCATCATCACGCTGCGTGGCGCCACCGCGGTGGAAGGCGGTTTGCCGATCGTCATTGACGGCAAGATCATCGGCGGCATCGGCGTGTCCGGTGCCAGCTCCGAGCAGGACGGCGTGGTGGCCAAGGCGGGCCTCGATGGGCTGAAGTAGCCGCGGCAAGCTGGCGGGCCGGCGGGCCCGCGATGAAGCCAGTGTCCTGATCGCGGTTTTTTGCAGATGCCCTCGCGCTGATGGCATCGCGCGGATGGCATCGCGCTACCGCATCGCCCTGACCGCATCGCGCTGAACCCATCCGTC
The DNA here is from genome assembly GCA_031404155.1 of Burkholderiales bacterium. Taxonomy (GTDB): domain Bacteria; phylum Pseudomonadota; class Gammaproteobacteria; order Burkholderiales; family Burkholderiaceae_C; genus JANNGZ01. The sequence continues at coordinate 13,005 of JANNGZ010000249.1, read as the reverse complement.
CGACGCCGGTGGGCCGGCCGGGCCCGCGCGATCTCATCCGTCCGAGGGAAGGCAGGGCCGGCGGGGCGTCCCCAATACGGCGGAGCTATCGTCTCGCACGGCGCCGCCCGTCGGAGTAGATTGGAGCCTCACGTCAACCTGCGCGCCCGCCTCGCGCGCCATTGGCGACGGAGGGCGCCATGCCTCACCGCTACCGCTTCGCACAGTTCGAGTTGTTGCCGGCGCAACGGCAGCTGCTCGGCGACGGCCGCCCCGTTGCGCTGGGTGCGCGTGCCTTCGATCTGCTGCTGGCTCTGGTCGAGCGCCATGAGCGGCTGGTGACCAAGCGCGAGCTGCTCGCCGCGGTGTGGCCCGACACGGTGGTGGAGGAAGCCAACCTGCCGGTGCATGTGTTTGCGCTGCGCAAGCTGCTCGGCCCGCAGGCGATTGCCACGATTCCGGGGCGCGGCTACCAGTTCGTGCTGCCGCTGCATGGCGCCGACACTGGCGCGGCGCCACAGGCGGCGCTGGCGGATGCGGTGGCGGCGCGCGGGCGTCCCTCAGGCGCGATGCCGACCGCGATGCCGACTGTGCTGTCGCCCGCGATGCCCACTTCACTGCCGGGCTCGCTGCGCCCGCTGGTGGGGCGCGCGGCCGACGTGGCCGCGCTCGACGAGCTGCTCGCGCAGCGCTCCCTGGTCACGCTGGTCGGGCCGGGCGGTGTCGGCAAGTCGCTGCTGGCGCAATGGCTGCTGTACCGGCGGCGCGAGGCCTTCGAACATGGTGTGGCTTGGGTCGACCTCTCGGCGCTGGACGACGCGTCGCGCGTGGTCGGCTGCATTTGCGCCGCGCTCGGGCTCAACTTGAGCCGCGCCGACCCCCTTGAGGCGCTTCTCGGCGCGCTGCAACCGCTGAAGCTTCTGGTGGCGATCGACAACGCCGAACATGTCGCTGCCGAGGTGGCGCGCGTGGTGCGCGCGGTGCATGAGCAGGCGCCCGGGGTGCGCCTGCTGGTCACCAGCCAGGTGCCCTTGAAACTCTCGGCCGAGCAGGTGTACCGCCTGAGCCCGCTGGCAATACCCGAAGCCGGCGACGGCATGGCCGAGGCGCTGCGGCGCGGCGCGCTGGCGCTCTTTGTCGAGCGCGCGCGCGCGGCCGACGCACGCTTCGAACTGAGCCCGGCCAACCTGGCCGCGGCGGTGGAAATCTGCCGTCGCCTGGACGGGCTGCCGCTGGCGTTGGAGCTGGCCGCGGCACGGGTGCCGCTGTTCGGCCTGTCGCGCCTGTCGGGCCTGCTCGAGTCGCGCCTGGACGCCCTCAACGCCGGCCGCAGCGAATTGCCGGCGCGCCAGCAAACCCTGCGCGCGGCGATGCAGTGGAGCCACTCCCTGTTGAGCGACGCCGAGCGTGCGGTGTTCCGCCGCCTCGGCGTTTTTGCCGGCAGCTTCTCGCTCGACCTGGCTCAGCTGGTGCTGTCCGACGAACACCTGGACCGCTGGGCGATGGTGGATGCGCTCGGTGTGCTGGTCGAACACTCGCTGGTGGCGGTGGAAGGGCTCGACTTGCCGCGCTACCGTTTGCTGGAAACCCCGCGCAGCTTTGCGCTGGAATGCCTGGACGCCGAGGGCGAAACGCAGGCGCTTCGCGCCCGCCATGCCACGGCGTACGCCGAGCTGTTCGAGCAGGCCTGCGCCGAAGGCCTGATCTCCAACCGCACCGTGGACGAATGGCGCACGGCCTGGCTGCCCGACGTGGACAACGCCCGCAGCGCCTGCGAATGGGCGCTGCTGCACGACGCGCAGATCGCGGTGTCGCTGGCGAGTTCGCTCGCCGCGGTGCTCGGCAGCGAGCTGGTGCAAGAGCGCGGACGCGCGCTCACCGCCACCCGCGCGCTGCTCAGCGACCACCTGCCGCTGCGCCTGCGCGCGCAATGGCATCTCGAAGCCGCCTTCGACCTTGCGGCCGCGCAGCCTGCGTTGGCGCGGGGTTATGCCAAGGCCTCGGTGGCCCAGTTTCGCGCCCTCGGCGACCGGCTCGGCTTGTACCGCGCGCTCAGCCTTCAGCTCTACTGCGTGCCGGTGCAACCCGACGAAACGCAGGAAGCCGAGATGAGCGAGCTGATCGCGTTGGAGGACCCGCAGTGGCCCGCCGGGGTGCGCGCGCAGGGCGCCAACGCGGCGGCTTGTTGGTACAGCTCCAGCGGCGACTTCGACAGCGCGTTGCATTGGCGCCAGCGCACCCTGGAGCTGTACCAACAGGCCGGGTCCACCTGGCGCGGGCTGGTGGCCCATGCCAACCTGATGGACAGCCTGCTCGCGGCCGGGCGCATCGACGAGGCGATCGCCTGCGGCATGCAGCTGCAAGCGCGCCTGCATGGCACCCGCCAGCTCGCGGCGCTGCCCGCGGCGCGGCTCAACCTCGCCGCGGCGTACCTGTCCAAGGACGACGTGGCCGCTGCACGCGCGCTAGCGCATGACGGCCTGCCGCAGGCCCTGCGCCTGGGCTGGCAGCCCTACTGGGCCGACTACCTGGCGCTGATGGCCGCGCTGGAGCATCGGCCCCGCGCCGCGGCCTGCCTGCTCGGCTTTGCCGACGCCGCCTATGCGGCCATCGACTGCAGCCGCGAAGTCAACGAGGCGCGTGCGGTGGAGCGTGCGGCCGCGCTGTGCCTGGCACGAATCTCCGCCGCGATCTTCGATGAACTCAAGCGCGAAGGTGCGCGGCTGAACAACGAAGCGTTTGCCGGCCTGGCGCTGGGCCGGGACGACCTGCGCTGAAGCCGCATGCCAGGCCGGTGCTCACGCCACCCGCCCGAACCACCACACCGACAAGCCCGCCGCCACCACCGCGAGCAGCGCCGCGAGGCCGGCGAAGAGGGCGCTGATCTCGGTCTCCTTTTTCTGCGCCGACAGGCGCGAGCCGAGCGAGAGATAAACCTTCTGCAAGTCTTCGGCGGTGCCGGCGTAGAAGTACTCGGCGCGGGTGGCCGCGGCCACGTTTTTCAGGGTCTGCTCGTCCAGGCGCACCCGCATGCTCCAGCCCTCGAAGCCGATGGTTTCGCCCTCCTTGGTGCCGATGCCAACGGTGTAGACCTTGATGCCGCGGTCGGCGGCCATCTTGGCGGCTTCCATGGTGTCGATGCCCATGGTGCGCTGGCCGTCGGTGAGCAGGATGATCGCCGCGGAGTTGTAGGAGCCCGGTTCCACCGGCACGAAGTCGCCCTTTTTCGGCTCTTCGTTCAGCGACTTGGGCATCAGGCGCTGGCCGGTGGCCTGCTGCAGGTCGATGCCGGCGTCGGGGAAGATGGTGGCCAGCGAGACCACGATGCCGCTGCCGATGGCAGTGGCCCGCTGGAGCTGGAAGCGGTCGATGGCTTCGGTCACGTCGTCGCGGCTGAGCGTGGGTGCCTGCACCACCGAGGCAGTGCCGGCAAACGAGACGACGCCGACGCGCACGCTGCGTGGCAGGCCGGCGACGAAGGCCTTGGCCGCCGTTTGCGCGGCGACGATGCGGGTGGGCAGCACGTCGGCGGCGCGCATGCTGCCCGACACGTCCATTGCCAGGATGATGGTTTGCTCGACGATCGGCAGCGTGATCACCGCCGCCGGCCGCGCGGTGGCCAGCAGCGCGGCAACGATGGCCAGCAGCAGCAGCAGCGGCGGCACATGGCGCCGCCACGCGGTGCTCTTGCCCATCGCCTCCTTCACTAGCCCCAAGCTGGCCCAGGCCACGGCGTTTTTCTTGCGCCGGCGCAGCGCCCAGACATAGAGGAGCACGAGCAGGGGCACCAGCAGCAGCAGCCACAGGTTCTGCGACCAGAGAAAGTTCATGACATCACCTTTTTGATCGCGAGGCTGGCTCCGGCGGTGAGCTTCGCGCGCTGTTTGCGGGCGTCGCAAAAGCGCAGGATCGCATCGGCCACATCGTCGTCGGTGGACAGCTCCAGGGTGTCGACGCCGGCGCGTGCGAGTCCCTCACGCAGCTCGGCTTCGCGCCGTTCGGCGGCCTGGGCAAAACGCTCGCGGAAGCCGCGCGCGCCGGTGTCCACAAACAACTGCTCGCCGGTTTCGGCGTCCTGCATCCACACCAGCCCGAGGTCGGGCATGTTCATCTCCAGCGGGTCGTAGAGCCGCACCGCCACCACCTCGTGCCGGCGCGCGAGTTGCGCCAGCGGCTTGTCCCAGCCGGGCTCGCTGATGAAGTCGCTGACCACGAACACGGTGGAGCGCCGGCCGATGGAGGCCGCGGCACGTTCGATCAATTCGGCCAGGCGTGTACCGCCGGCCGGCGTGGCGGTGGGGCGGGTGAGCAAGCGGTGCAGCAGTTGCAGCACATGCCGGCGCCCGCCGCGTGCGGGCACCACCGCATCGACCGCGCTGCCGTACAGCATGGCGCCGACGCGGTTGCCGTGGCGGGTGAAGGCGCGCCCGAGGGTGCCGACAAACTCGGTGCTGATGCTGCGCTTGCGGGTGCGCGAGCCGAAGTCGACCGAGGGGCTCAGGTCGAGCAGGAACCAGGCGGTGAGCTCGCGGTCCTCGGTGTACTCGCGCACATAGGGCACTTGCAGCCGCGCGGTGACGTTCCAGTCGATGCGGCGCACATCGTCATGGTGCTGGTACTCGCGCAGGTCGGCCAGGTCCAGCCCGTTGCCGCGCCACAGGGTGCGGTAGTCGCCTTGCAGGAAACCGTCCAGACGCTTCAACACCGTCCACTCGAGCCGGCGCAGCAGCGCTTCGGGGGTGGGGGCGTCGTTCGTCATCAGAGCCGCCGAGTCAGGCTAGCCATTGACCACCGCATCCTGGTGCTCCAGCGGCCGGGCCGGCACCGCGATCTTCGCGAGCACCTTGGCGACGATGGCGTCGGCGCTCATCGCATCCGACAGCGCCTCGTAGCTCAGGCTCAGGCGGTGGCGCAGCACATCGGGCACCAGGTCCACCAGGTCGTCGGGCAGCGCGTAGGTGCGCCCGCGCAGGAAGGCCAGGGCCCGTGCCCCCTCGACCAGGTTGATCGTGGCGCGCGGGCTGGCGCCGAAGGTGAGGTACTTGGCGAGTTCGGGCAGGCCGGCCTTGGCCGGGTCGCGTGTCGCGGCCACCAGCTTCACCGCATAGTTGATCAGCGACGGGTCCACATACACCTTGCGGCATTGCGCCTGCAGCGCGGCGAGCTGCTCGGTGGTGGCCACGGCCGCGACGTCGATCGGCGCGCCGGTGACCCGCTCGACGATCACGAACTCTTCTTCCTCGCTGGGGTAGCCCACCAGCACCTTCATCATGAAACGGTCCACCTGCGCCTCGGGCAGCGGGTAGGTGCCTTCGGTTTCGATCGGGTTCTGCGTGGCCATCACCAGGAAAGGCTCGGGCACCTTGTGCGTGGTGCCGGCGATCGTGACCTGGCGCTCCTGCATCACCTCGAGCAGCGCGCTCTGCACCTTGGCCGGCGCGCGGTTGATCTCGTCGGCGAGCAGCAGGTTGGTGAAGACCGGCCCGAGCGAGGTGGAGAAGTCACCGGTTTTCTGGCTGTAGATGCGCGTGCCCACCAGGTCGGCCGGCACCAGGTCGGGTGTGAACTGGATGCGCTTGAACTGGCCCGACAGGGTGCGCGCCAGGGTCTTCACGGTGAGTGTCTTGGCCAGGCCGGGCACGCCCTCCACCAGCAGGTGGCCTTGCGCCAGCATGGCCACCATCACACGTTCTAGGAATCGGTCCTGGCCGACGACGATGCGTTTGACTTCGTAGAGCACACGCTCCATCAGGGTGCCGGCATCGGCGGGGTTGCGGGGAATGCTGTCCAAGATGAAGGCTCCCGGTGAGAGTGGAGAGAGGTTTCAGAACGGCGGCAGGCCCGCGCCGGCGGCCGCGTTTTCGATCGGCACCGCGAAGCCGATGCCGACGAAAAAACGCTGTTGCGTGGGGTTGAGGATCGCGGTGACGATGCCCACCACCTCGCCGTCGTCGGTGACCAGCGGGCCACCCGAGCTGCCCGGGTTGGCGGCAGCGTCGAACTGGATCAGGTTGGTGAGGATGCGTTTGCCCTCGGGCGAGCGGAACTCGCGTTTCAAGCCCGAGACCACGCCATGCGACACCGAAGGCCCGATGCCGAATGGGAAGCCGATGGCCGTTACGCGATCGCCGGGTTGCAGGTCGCCGGTGGAGCGCATCGTTGCGGCTTGCAGGTCGTCGGGCAGCTTGCGCGCCTGCAACACCGCGAGGTCGTGCTCGGGCATCACGTTCAGAATGTGCGCTTCGGCCTCCAGGCCGTCGGCGAAGGTGACGGTGATGCGCTTGGCACCGCTCACCACATGCAGGTTGGTCAGGATCACGCCCTTGTCGACGACGACCACGCCGCTGCCGACGCTGCGCTTGTCGTCTTCTTCGTCGAAGTTCTTGTGCTCGCTGCCGCCACCTTCGGGCACTCGGTCCATCTCGCCCACCACCCGCACCACCGAGCCGCGCACCGCCTCGAAGGCTTTAGCCGCGGGGGCGGGCAGGGGAATGGTTTGCAGCGCGTGTTTCACCGCGGCGTCGATGTCGGCCTGGGTGAGGTTGCGTGGCAGGCGCTTTTGCACCAGGTGCGCACTGAAGGCCAGCGCCAGCACTGCCGTGAAGATCATCAAGGCCTGGCGCCAGCGGCGGCGGGCCGGGCTTGTTGTGGCCGCGGCCTGCGCCACCGGCGGGCCGGCGGCCGTGGTGGCACCGGCCGTGGCGCCAGCGGACGCGCCTGGCGCCACGGCGGCCGGCGCGCTCGCGTTCGCACTGACAGGCGCCGGTCGTGTGGACCGGCTGTACAACGGTGCGCGCTTGGCCATCGGTGCCCCTTCGCAAATCTTGGCGTTACGGTATCACTTCGCGGCGGTGGTTGCACCCACAGGTGTGAGAGGCTATGGGATACGCGGGTGCATCCGATCAGCCCACAGGCGCTCAGCGGCCGCCAGCCCTTGATGCCGGTGTGCCGGGGCGCAGGCATCATCACCGCCATGCCGGTTTCCTGGATCGACAGCCACGCCCACCTCGACGCCGCCGAGTTCGACGGCGACCGTGGTGCGGTGATCTCCCGCGCCGCCGCGGCGGGTGTCTCCCGCATCGTGATACCGGCGGTGGCGGTGGCGAACTTCGGCGTGGTGCGGGCGCTGGCGCACGAACACGGCTACGTCTACGCGCTCGGGATACATCCGCTTTACGTCGACCGTGCGGCGGACGAAGACCTCGACCGGCTGGCGCAGGCGCTGCGCGAGCACCGTGGCGACCCGCGCCTGGTGGCGGTCGGCGAGATCGGCCTGGACCACTTTGTGCCCGGCCTGGACCGCGAGCGCCAGCAGCAGTTCTACCTGGCGCAGCTCAAGCTCGCACGCGACATGGGCCTGCCGGTGATCCTGCATGTGCGGCGCTCGGCCGATTCGCTGCTCGCGGGCCTGCGTCGCATCGCCGTGGCCGGTGGCATCGCACATGCATTCAATGGCAGCGAGCAGCAGGCCCATGTGTTTGTCGACCTCGGCTTCAAGCTCGGCTTCGGCGGCGCGATGACCTTCCAGCGCGCCTTGCAGATCCGCCATCTGGCGGCAACGCTGCCGGAACACGCGCTGGTGCTCGAAACCGATGCGCCGGACATTGCGCCGCAATGGCTGTACCGCTCGGCGAGCGAGCGTGCCGCGGGTGCCAGCGCGCGCAACGAGCCGGGTGAGCTGCCGCGGATCGCGCGCACGCTTTCTGCGCTGCGCGGCTGGACCGAAGAGCAGGCCGCGGCGGCCACCACGGCGAACGCGCTCGACGCCTTGCCGAAGCTCCGAAGCGCGCCGTCGCCATGACCACTCTCGAAGGCCTGCCGCCGGTGGTTGCACCGGGCACCCGGCTGCTGATTCTCGGCAGCTTCCCCGGCGCCGCGTCGCTCGCCGCGCAGCAGTACTACGCCCACCCGCGCAACCACTTCTGGCCGATCGTCTCGGCCCTGCTCGAGATCGACTTGCCCAGCCTCGGCTACCGCCAACGCCTTGCCGCGCTCCGCCACCGCGGTGTTGGCCTGTGGGACGTGTACGCCCGTTGCCGCCGCGAAGGCAGCCTGGACAGCGCAATCGCCGACGCGGTGCCCAACGAGCTTGCGGCGCTGATCCGCCGCCTGCCCGCGCTGCAACTCGTCGCCCACAACGGGCTTGAGTCGGCGCGCTCGATGCGCATCACCGGCGCGCTCGGCGTGGCGGCGGCGCGGCTGCCCTCCACCAGCCCGGCCAACGCGAGCTGGAGCTTGCAGCGCAAGCTCGACGCCTGGCGCGAGGCTTTCCTGCGCGCGGGCCTGCCCGCCGCGAAGGCGCTCGCATGAACATCCACACGCCAGCCGCCTCGCATGAACGCCTTCACATGAGCGCCCCCAAGGCCGCCGCCTCGCGGCGTCCGCCCCCCCGAGGGGGAGCAAGGAAACTTGGGGCGGCCCGGCGTTTCCTTGTGAAGCGCGCCCGATGAAAGCGGCCGAGCTGCCCGACCCGACGATCTCCGAGCACCAGGGGGTGCGCTTCCTGCACCTGGGCACACCCTGGGTTCAGGGCGCGATGTCGATCCGCGAGCCGCGCTTGGTGGTGCTCGAATATGTGCAACGCATGATGGCCTGGATGTTGTGGCGCCCGAGCGCCGAGCTCGGCGACGGCCACGCGGTGCAGCTCGGCCTCGGCGCTGCGGCGATCACCCGCTTCACCCACCAGCGCCTGCGCATGCAAACCACCGCGGTGGAGCTGAACCCCAAGGTGATCGCGGCCTGCCGGCACTGGTTTCGCCTGCCCGAAGACAACCAGCGCCTGAGCGTGCTGAACGCCGACGCCGAACATTGGGTGGCCGACGCCGGCAACTTGCAAAGCGCGCAGGTGCTCAGCGTCGACCTCTACGACCACGACGCCGCCGCGCCGGTGCTCGACGACGAGGCCTTCTACGCCGCCTGCCGCGGTGTGCTCGCCGACGGCGGGCTGATGAGCGTGAACCTCTTCGGCGAGGCGTCGAGTTTCGAGGGTAGCGCGCGCCACATCACGCGGGCCTTCGGCCGCGAGCAGGTCTGGAGCCTGCAGCCAACCAAGGAAGGCAACACCATCGTGATCGCCGCGCGGGGGGTCGAGGTTGCAAGCCATGACGAGCTGGGTGCGCGGGCGGCTAACATCGAGCGGCGCTTCGGCCTGCCGGCGCGCAAGTGGCTGCGCATGGTGCGGCCGGTGTGAGATGACGGCCCGCGCGCTGGTTGCTGCGCGCCCGCGCTGCCCCCGAGGGGGCGCAGTCCGGCTTGCGGCGGCCCGGCGCCGAAGAGGCAACTTAACCTCTGAGGCCATGAGACAAGGAAGCGAATGAGCACTGCAACGCCCGCCGCGCCGAAGCCGACGCCGGACGCGCCCCCCGCCGCGGCGTCGATGCCCAAGGGCCGGCTGGAGTGGCGCGTGCTGCTGCAATGGCTGCGCGAGGACGGCGTCATCGGCCCCGAGGAGGCCGAGCGGGTGAAAAAGCGCTTCGGCGCCGGCGACACCAGCCTGCACCCGCTGGTGCGCCTGGGCGGCGCGAACCTGGTCAACGCCAAGAGCCGCAAGCCGCTGGACACCGAGGCGCTCACCGAGTGGCTCGCGCTGCGCATCGGCATGCCCTACCTGCGCATCGACCCGCTCAAGGTGGACGTGGGCCGCGTCGCCGACGTGATGTCGGTGAAGTACGCCGAGACACGCCGGCTGCTGCCGGTGCAGGTGGGCACGCTGGAGGTGACGGTGGCCACCTGCGAGCCTTTCGACACCGCCTGGATGTCGGAGATCGAATCGCATATGCGGCGCACGCTCAAGCTGGCGCTGGCCAACCCGCTGGAGATCACCCGCTACACCACCGAGTTCTACTCGCTCGCGCGCTCGGTGAAGGCGGCGGTGAAGAGCGGCGAGACCTCGGCCATCGCCAGCTTCGAGCAGTTGGTGGAACTCGGCCGTGCCAACAAGCAGCTCGACGCCAACGACCAGGGCGTGGTGCAGGTGGTGGATTGGTTGTGGCAATACGCCTTCGACCAGCGTGCCAGCGACATCCACCTGGAGCCGCGGCGCGACATGGGCGCGATCCGCTTTCGCATCGACGGCGTTTTGCACACGGTCTACCAGGTGCCGCTGTCGGTGATGAGCGCGATGACTTCGCGCATCAAGCTGCTCGGCCGCATGGACGTGGTGGAGCGCCGGCGGCCGCAAGACGGGCGCATCAAGACCAAGCGCCCCGACGCGGTCGACGCCAGCGGCGGCGAGGTGGAGATGCGCCTGTCCACGCTGCCCACCGCCTTCGGCGAAAAGATGGTGATGCGCATCTTCGACCCGCAGACCGCGGTCAAGGGTGTCGAGGCGCTGGGTTTCGGCGCCAAGGAAGCCACCGCCTGGACCGAGCTGATCGCGCGCCCACACGGCATCGTGCTGGTCACCGGCCCCACCGGCAGCGGCAAGACGACGACGCTGTATTCGACGCTGAAACAGCTCGCCACCGACGACGTGAACGTCTGCACCATCGAAGACCCGATCGAGATGATCGAGCCCTCGTTCAACCAGACCCAGGTGCACAACGCGATCGACCTCGGGTTTGCCGAGGGCCTGCGCGCGCTGATGCGCCAGGACCCGGACATCATCATGGTCGGCGAAATCCGCGACCTCGCCACCGCCGAGATGGCGATCCAGGCCGCGCTCACCGGGCATCTTGTCTTCAGCACCCTGCACACCAACGACTCGGCCGCCGCGATCACGCGCCTGTCCGACCTCGGCGTGCCGCCCTACCTGATTGCCGCCACCGTGATCGGCGTGCTGGCGCAGCGCCTGGCGCGCACGCTCTGCCCGGCCTGCAAGGCGCGCGACAACGAGACCACGCGCGAGTCGCTCGACGAGATCATCAAACCCTGGCGCATCAAGGGCGGCGTGCGGCCTTACAAGCCGGTGGGTTGCCTGGAATGCCGCAACACCGGTTTTCGCGGCCGTGCCGGCCTCTACGAGCTTCTGCTGATGAGCGACGCGGCGCGGGCCAAGGTGCACCCTGCGCTGGACCCCGAAGGCCTGCGCCGGGTCGGCCTCTCCGAGGGCATGCACCCCTTGCGCCTGGCCGGTGTGATGAAGGTGGCCGAGGGCCTGACCACGCTGGACGAAGTGCTGCGCACCACGCCGGGCTGGGACGGCTGAGCAGGGGCCTGTGCTGGCTCCGCGCCGACATCGCAAGCCGGGCTCGGCCTTACGTGTAAACCACAGACGGCCGGCAAGGGGCGCTGCCTAGAATCGTCGCGAGCCCCTCCGGGGTCGAGCAGGAGACAAATTTGAAGATCAAGAGCCAGAAAGACTTCTGGTCCGGGCTGATGTTTCTCGTCGTCGGTCTCGGTTTTGCTTGGGGTGCCACCACCTACAACTTCGGCGCGTCGGCGCGGCCGGGCCCGGGCTACTTCCCCTTCGGCCTGGGCATCCTGCTCGCCATCCTCGGCGCGTTTGTGCTCTTCGAGGCGCTGACCATCGAAACCGAAGACGGCGAGCCGATCGGCCACATCGCCTGGCGGCCGCTGTCGATCGTTGTCGCCTCGGTGGTCCTGTTCGGGTTTGCGCTGCCGAAACTCGGCCTCGCGATTTCGCTGCCGCTGCTGATCGTGCTGGCCAGCCTGGCCAGCGACGAATTCACCTGGAAGGCCACGATCGTCAACGCGGTGGTGCTCACCGTGTCGTCCTGGCTCGTCTTCGTCAAAGGTCTCGCGCTCACGATCCCCGTGTGGCCGACGATCTTTGGCGCTGCCTGACCGAACCCGAGGCGAACCATGGATCTCGTCAACAACCTCCTGCTCGGCTTCGGCGTCGCGCTGTCCTTCACCAATCTGCTGTACGCGCTCGGCGGCGCGGTGCTCGGCACCTTGATCGGCGTGCTGCCGGGCCTGGGGCCGGTAGCCACCATCGCGATGCTGCTGCCCAGCATCTACGCGCTGGACGCCACGCCGGCGCTGATCATGCTGGCCGGCATCTACTACGGCGCGCAGTACGGCGGCTCGACCACCGCGATCCTGATCAACGTGCCCGGCGAGTCGGCCTCGGTGGTCACCGCGATCGACGGCTACCAGATGGCGCGCAAGGGCCGCGCCGGTGCCGCGCTCGCCGCCGCCGGCCTCGGCTCCTTCTTCGCTGGCTCGGTGGCCACGCTGATCGTTGCCGCGCTGGCGCCGCCGCTGACCGAACTCGCGTTCAAGTTCGGCCCCGCCGAGTACTTCTCGCTGATGGTGCTGGGCCTGATCGGCGCGGTGGTGCTGGCCTCGGGCTCGCTGATCAAGGCCATCTGCATGATCTTGCTCGGCCTCTTGCTCGGCCAGATCAACACCGACGTGATCTCGGGCGTGCCGCGCTACAGCTTCGACATTCCGGAGCTCACCGACGGCATCGGCTTCGTCGCCATCGCGATGGGCGTTTTCGGCTTCGGCGAAATCATCATGAACCTGGGCCGGCCGGCCGAGCACCGCGAGGTGTTCACCAAGGACGTGAAGGGCCTGTGGCCGACCAAGCAGGACTTCAAGGACGCCTGGCCCGCGGTGCTGCGCGGCACCGCGCTGGGCTCGATCCTCGGTGTGCTGCCCGGCGGCGGCGCCTTGCTGGCCTCGTTCGCGGCCTACACGCTGGAGAAGAAGTCGCGCGGCCGGCCCGACCAGGTGCCCTTCGGCCAGGGCAACATCCGCGGCGTGGCGGGCCCCGAGTCGGCTAACAACGCGGGCGCGCAAACCTCCTTCATCCCGATGCTCACCCTGGGCATCCCGCCCAACCCGGTGATGGCGCTGATGGTCGGCGCGATGACGATCAAGGGCATCCAGCCGGGCCCGCAGGTGATGACCAGCAACCCCGAGCTGTTCTGGGGCCTGATCGCCAGCATGTGGATCGGCAACCTGATGCTGATCATCCTGAACCTGCCGCTGATCGGCATCTGGATCAAGCTGCTCACCGTGCCCTACCGTTTCCTCTACCCGGCGATCATGTCGTTCTGCTGCATCGGCCTGTACACGCTGAACAACAACAACTTCGACGTCTTCATGGCCGCTGGC
>JANNGZ010000248.1:0-46827 GCA_031404155.1 Burkholderiales bacterium | reverse complement strand
CTGCATGCACAAGCTGCTGGCCATCGCATACGGGGTCCTCAGATCAGGAAAGCCCTTCGATCCCAAACATCGAAAGCCTGCCGCTGCTTGACAAACACAACGGTGTCTTTACTTCGCTGCACACACCGCCACAGCCGGCTTCGCTCTGTCCGGAGTCGTGGTTCGTCGCCCTTCCAAAAGGACCGCCGGGGACGGCTCAGCATGGCGGGCGGCCGGCGCAGTTCGTCAAGTGCACGTGGGATCAACTCGCCGCCGAGCGGGCCGCTCGCGCGATGAAGCGCGCCGGGTCCACCGCATCGACCAGGCTGGCCTCCAGCGGCAGCGGCGCGCCGGTGGCCCACGCGGCCACCAGTTCCCCGGCGAGCGGGCTCCAGGCAATGCCGCGGGAACCGAGCGCGGTGCAGACAAAGAGGCCCGGCTCGCGCGGGATGAAGCGTGGCTGGTCGCGTCGTGCCGCGGCTTTGGACGCGCCCGCGCGTTCGACGCCGCGCCCTGCTGGGGGCTCCCGCGTCGGGTCGACCGACGCGTCAAGCGCGGCCTCGAACGCGGGCACCGCGCCGACGACCGGCAGGCGGTCGGTGGCGGCAAGGCGCCAGCCGACACGCTCGTTCAGTACCGCTGCGGGCGCGATGACATCGAGGCCGGCGAGTTGTGCCGCGCGCTGCAGGTTCTGCGCGCGGTCGGCGTCGCGGGCTTGCGTTTCGGCGTCGCTCTCGTGGGAGCTGGCGCCGCAAAGCACCGTGCCGTCGGGCAGCGGTATCAGGTAGCCGTTGCCGGCCACCGGGAGACGCATGCCGGTGATGACGCCGGGCGCGACCTGCGTGGCCTGGCCACGCAGCGATTGCAAGGGCCAGGGGGGCTGGCCGAGCAGCCGCAAGCTGTCCTGCGCATTCGCCAGCACCAGGGTGGCGGCTTCGGCGAGCAAATGATCGTCGGCATCGAACAGGCGCCAGCGCCCCGCGCTGCGCTCGATGCGGGCGACCGCGCAGCCGCCGCGGAACTCAATGCTCGGTGCGCGCAGCCATGCCGCACAAAGCGCCGCCGGGTCCACCCAGCCGCCCGTGGGGTAGAACCAGGCGGGGTCGCGCAGCGGCAGGCCGCTGATCGCGGGGGCGTCGCGCGCATCAAGTGCCCGAACAAATTCAGCGGGCAGGCCGAGCCGGTCGATCAGGGCCTGCATCTCCGCGCAGCTGCTATGCGTTTCGACCCGCAGCGCACCTTTCACGGCGCCCTGCACCTGATCCTGCGCAATGCCCTGCGCAATGCCCTGCGCAGTGCCCTGCGCCGTCCCCTGCGTCTCATCCGCCCCGAGGCCACTGCGCAACTGCTGCGCAATGCAACGCGCAGCGAAGAGCGACGCGGCGCGATTGAAGCGGGCGTGCAGGCCGTCGTCCGGCGTCACGATGCCGTGGAACAGGCCGGCCGGGTTGCCCGAGGTTTCGCACGCCGGCGCGCTCTGGCGGTCGAGCACGGTGCAGGGCACCCCGTGGCGCGCGAACGCCGCCGCGCATGCGGCGCCCGCCAGGCCCGCGCCGAGCACCACCACCGGCTGCGGCGCCCGCGTGGCAAGCCGCCGCGCCACCGCGTGCTGGGGCATGAAGCGCGGCGCGAACTGGGCCACCGTCATCTCGCGCCGGCTGCCCAGGCCCGGCGCGCGCGAGACCACAAAGCCGGCGGCGGCGAGGCCGTCGTGCACCTCGCGCGCGAGGCACCAGGTGGCGGCGCTGGCGTCGCGCGCGGCCAGGCGGGCCAGGGCGGCGAACACATCGTGCGACCAGATCGCCGGGTTGTGCGCGGGTGCAAAGCCGTCGAGATAAAACACGTCGGCGCGCGCGACCAGTTCGCGCAACCACGGCAACGCGTCGCCGAACGCGAGCATCAGGCGCACCCGGCCGCCGTCGAAATGCAGCTGGTGCAGGTTGTGGCTCAGCGGTGGCCAGGCGCCGATGAGTTCGCGCGAAAGCGCGGCGATGCCCGAGGCACGCTCGGCCGTGTCGGCCGAGGCCACCGGGTCCTCATGCAACGCCGAATGAAATTCGGCCAGCGTCTCGCGCCGCGGCGGGTGTTTGTCCAGCGACAGGAACACCAGTTGCTCACAGCGTTGCGGGTCCCGCCGCCAGGCCTGCCAGGTGGCGAGAAAGTTGTGGCCGAGGCCGAAGCCGGTTTCGAGGATCGTGAAGCGCTCGCGGCCCTGCCAGCGCGTAGGCAGGCCGTTGCCGGCGATGAAGACATGGCGGGCTTGGGCGAGCGCGCCGTCACGCGCGTGATAGCGGTCGCCGTAGGGCTCGGAAACCGGAATGCCTTCGTTGTCGCGCACGATCCGCGCCGGCACAACGGGCGCGGTTTTCATGCGCTGGCGGCAGCCCCGGCACGCGCTTGCAGCCAGGCCAGCAGGGCGCCCCGTGCGGTGTGCAGGTTGCGGTACTCGAGCACCGCGTCGCTCATCGAGGCCACCGCGTCGTGCAGCTTGTTCGCTCTTGCCGGGTCGGCCACCGCCTGGTGCAGCGGCTGCACGTCGATATGGATCGTGAACACGGCCTGGGCATGGCTCGGCAGCGGAATGAAGGTCTGGCGCTCGCTGCGAAACCAGGCGCCGGGCGCGTCGCGCTGCTCGAAGAGGTCGAGCGCCCAGGGTTCGCGGCCGAAGGCCAGCGGGTGGGTGTGCAGGCGCGGCTGGTTCGTCACCTGCCAGACAAAACGCTCCCAGCGTTCGCTGCCGGTGAGCAACTGCGCAAGCGAACTGGCGGCGCGCAGCAACAAGGCGCTGTCGGCCACCGGCGCGTGCACCTGCGCGAAGGGCAGGCCAACCTTGCTCTCGGGCGCCCAGTGCGAGGGCAGGGCCACCGCGAGCCAGGGCACCGTGGCGTCGCGCGCGTCGAGGACGGCGAAGTCTTCTTCGAAGGCGAGGGCGAGCAGGGCGCCGAAGCGCCAGGGCGAAGGCAGCGCGCGCAACACGTCGCCGACCTCGGGCAGCTCGCCACGGCCTTCGTTCTGCTCGATCGGGCCGTCGGTGGCAAACACCTGCTCGCCGTCCACCGCCCAGCCGAGCTGGGGCGCGTGAAGCCGCAACCCACCGTCGAAGGCGAGCGCATGGGGGTGCTCCTGCGCGGCGTGGCGCGCCAGGGCATGCAAGGCCGGCGTGGCATCGAAGCCCGCGCGTTGCAGCAGCGAACGCTCGGGGTAGGCCGCGAATACCGCGAGCTTCTCGCGCAGGTGGCGTGTGCCCGGCCGCGAGGGCGTGAGCTGCACCGCGCCCGGCGCCAGGCGGCGCAGCCCGGGCTGCATGCGAAACGGCGCGACCACCGCGGCGTCGAAATCGAAGCTCATGGGGGGATGGTGCCGCAAACCATTGTTCGGACCAAAACCCGAGCCCCAAAAAGAAAGAAAGGGCGCCCGAAGGCGCCCGCTATCGTTTCTGGTTATCGGCCGCAGGCGTCACACCCGTTTGCGGTACTCATGGGTGCGGGTATCGATCTCGATCTTGTCGCCGTTCTCAACGAACAGCGGCACCGCGATCTCGAAGCCGGTGGCGATCTTGGCCGGCTTCATCACCTTGCCCGAGGTGTCGCCCTTGACTGCGGGTTCGGTGCTCACCTCGCGCACCACGGTGGTCGGCAGCTCGAGCGAGATCGCCTTGCCGTCGTAGAACACCACTTCGACCGGCATGCCGTCTGCGAGGTAGTTGTGCGCGTCCCCCTTGTTCTCGGTTTCGACCTCGAACTGGTTGTACTCGGCGTCCATGAAGGCGTACATCGGGTCGGCAAAGTAGGAGTAGGTGCAGTCCTTCTTGTCGAGGATGACCTGGTCCATCTTGTCGTCGGCCTTGAACACCACCTCGGCGCCGCCGCCGTTGAGCAGGTTCTTCATCTTGATGCGCACCGTGGCGGCACCGCGGCCACCACGGCTGTATTCGGTCTTGAGCACGACCATCGGGTCCTTGCCCTGCATGATCACGTTGCCGGCGCGGATTTCCTGAGCGAGTTTCATTGCGGGTTCCGAAGGAGTTTGCGATTGAAAAGAGTGACTTGCAGCGGCTCGACCTGCCTGGCTTCCCGGCGCAGCCTGCATGTCCGGTTGGCATGCCCTTGGCCGATGCGGGCCTGGCGCCGCACCGGCGCCGGGTCTCGCCATGACGCGCGTGGTGCCTGCCGCATTCAGCGAGTTCCGAGCGGTTTGCGTGGCGCTGGCCGATGCCGGCTGGCGCCCGTGCGAAGCCCTGGATTCTAGCGTTTTTGGGCCACAAAGCCGAGCAGCTGGGTGGCCAGGTCGGGTTGGGCCGTGAGGTGGCCGCACCAGGCCTGGCTTTGCGCCCGCCACGCTTGAGGCTCGGGCGGCCGCGAAGGCCACGGCGCCAGGCCGTTCCAGGCCAACCAGAGCGCGCGCAGCGCGCCGCTGAAAACCACAGGCGGCGCGTGCTGCAACGCAGAGCCGTCGAGCATGCAATCAAGCATCGCGCCGATCTTCTTCGCGTGCACACCGCTGCGTTGTGGGTAGGTCTGCCAGACAAAGGGTGCGCCGGCCCAAAGGGCGCGCACCAGCGAGTCTTCGCCACGCACGAAGTTGAGCTCGCTGCTCCAGAGCAGGCGGTCGAAGTTGGTCTGGCTGAGCCAGGGCATCGCATGCACGCGCAGGCGGCTGCTTGACGGCACAGCTTGCATTTGCGCAAGGAAGCCCGCCTGTGCACTGCCCGCGGCCAGCAGCAACAGCGTTGGCGGCTCGCTGGCCCGGTCCAGTTGCGCCACCAGCTCACGAAACGGTGCGCTGGCATAGGCAAACAGGCTCACCACACGCTCAGCGCTTCGGCGTTGCAGGCCGAGACCGCCGAGCCAGGCGTCGCGGTCGAAGGCGCTGCGCTGCGTCAGCAGGTGCGGTTCACGCAGCAGGCCCCCGGTGCGCGGGTTGAATCCGGGGTAGAAGAACCACTTGGTCAGCCCGCGCCCCGGCCCGCTGAGCACCGGGGACGGCAGGCCATGCGAGCGCTCGACATAAGGCTCGGCGCTCAGGTATTCGAGGTTGATCCAAACCGGCGCGGTGGCACGCCGCGCCATGCACGCGATGAATGTCTCCGGCGGGTCGCAGCCGAAGGTTTCGATCACCACGTCGGCCGGTTCCAACCCGGCGGTCTCCACATCGAGCCCCGGCTCGCGCCAGGTCAGCACCTCGATGCCGGCAACGCCCCCGGGCGCCATCCAGGCCAGCGCGCTCGGGTCGTCGAGCCAGAGCCGCACGGACTCGCCACGCGAGGCGAGGTCGGCAGCCAGGCGCCAGCTGACACCGACATCGCCGTAGTTGTCCACGACGCGGCAGAAGATGTCCCAGTGCAACGGCGCGGCCATCGGGCGATTATCGGGACGGCAGAATCACGCTCCCATGCCGCCAGCGCCAAGCCCACCCCGCGACAACCAGCCTCTGCCCGAGCCAGGCGCTGCGCCGGCCAACCCCGCACCGGCCGGCGGCGACGCGGGCGACTCGCGTGTCGCGCAGCACGCGGGCGAGACAAGCGACGAAGGCAAATCAGGCGACGTGGTCGACGCCAGCGCCGCCCGCGAGCGCCTGCTCGCGGAGGTGGCCGCCTTGCCCGCGCGCCCCGGCGTCTACCGCTACTTCGACGCCGCCGGCGCGGTGCTCTACGTGGGCAAGGCGCGCAACCTGAAGCGGCGCGTGTCGAGCTACTTCCACAAGGACCATGGCGGCACCCGCATCGGCTTGATGATTTCGCGCATCGCGCGGCTGGAAACCACGGTGGTGCGCAGCGAGGCCGAAGCGCTGCTGCTCGAGAACAACCTGATCAAGACGCTGAACCCGAAGTTCAACATCCTGTTCCGCGACGACAAGAGTTATCCGTACCTGAAGATCACCGGCAACGCTTCGGACAGCGGCAAGCGCGCAGCGTCGGCCGAGGGCGGCCCGCCCTCGACACGCTTTCCGCGCGTGGCGTACTACCGCGGCGCGGTCGACAAACGCAACCGCTACTTCGGCCCCTACCCCGGCGCCTGGGCGGTGAAGGAGTCGATCCAGCTGATCCAGAAAGTGTTCCGCCTGCGTACCTGCGAAGACACCGTGTTCGCCAACCGCAGCCGGCCTTGCCTGCTCTACCAGATCCGCCGCTGCTCGGGCCCTTGCGTCGGCTTCATCTCGGCCGGCGACTATGCCCGCGACGTGGCCGACACCGAGCGCTTCCTGCTCGGCCAGACCGAGGACGTGCTCGACGAACTTCAGGCGCGGATGATGGCGCACGCCGACGCGCTGGAGTACGAACGCGCGGCCGAGTTGCGCAACCAGATCGAGGCCTTGTCGCGTGTGCTGCACCAGCAGTCGGTGGACGAGAGCAGCCAGTCGGCCGGCGACAAGGACGTCGACATCCTTGCGGTGCGGGTGCAGGGCGGGCGCGCGTGTGTGAATCTGGCGATGGTGCGTGGCGGCCGGCACCTCGGCGACCGCGCCTACTTTCCGAGCCATGTCGAGGAGGCCACCGCCTTGCTCGTCGACGATTCCGAAGAGCTGGCCGTGCTGCGCGACCCCGAGCAGCAGGTGCTCGAAGCCTTAATCGCGCAGCATTACCTCGGCAATGCGGTGCCGCCGTCGCTGGTGACCAGCCACCTGGTAGATGCCGCGCTGCTGCAGGCCTTGATGCAGGCCAGCGGCAGCAAGGTGAGCGCCCAGAATCAGCCGCGCGAACAGCGGCGCATCTGGCTCGAAATGACGGTGAAAGGGGCGGAGATTGCGCTGGCTCGCCTGCTCGCGGAAGAAGGTTCGCAGCGCGAGCGCACCCGTGCGCTGGCCGATGCATTGGCGCTCGAATCGGTCGACTTGGACACGTTGCGAATTGAATGTTTCGATGTCAGCCACACCGCTGGCGAGGCGACTCAGGCAAGCTGCGTGGTCTTCGAAAACCACCAGATGCAATCCGCGCAGTACCGCCGTTTCAATATTGCCGGCGTCACCCCGGGTGACGACTATGCCGCGATGCGGCAGGTGCTCACCCGCCGCTACAGCAAGCTCGCCGAGGGCGTGGCCACCGGTGGCGTGCGCATGCCCGACCTGGTGCTGATCGACGGTGGGCGCGGCCAGGTGGGCGTGGCGCGCGAGGTGTTCGCGGAGCTCGGCCTGGACGTGGCGAGCATCGTCGGCGTCGAGAAGGGCGAGGGCCGCAAGGTCGGCCTGGAAGAACTGGTGTTTGCCGACGGGCGCGAGAAGCTGACGCTGCGGCACGATTCCGCGGCGCTGATGCTGGTGGCGCAGATCCGCGACGAGGCGCACCGATTTGCGATCACCGGCATGCGCGCGCGCCGTGCGAGCATCCGCACCGGCGGCAGCCGGCTCGAAGAAATCGCCGGCATCGGCGCCAAAAAACGAGCACGCCTGCTGCAACGCTTTGGTGGCGTGCGCGGGGTGAGCAATGCAAGCATCGACGAGCTGGCAAGCGTCGACGGCATATCCAAACTACTCGCCGAGGAGATCTACCGTGCCCTACATTGACTGCGCAAGCTGGCGTGCACACGCCTGCCGCGCGATTGCACTTTTGAGCCTCGGCCTGGTGGCCTGCGCGCCGCCGCGGCCGCCGGTTTCACCGTCGAGCCCGGTGCCGAGCGCGCCACCGCTCGCCACACCGCGGCCACCCGCGCCGAGCGCACAACTGCCGCGGGCGCGCAGCTGGGACGACTACAAGCTGCGGGCGGCGCAGCGGCTGGTGGCGGCGAACCCGGCCACCACCTACAGCGGCCCGACGCCCGACCCGCTTCTGGCGATTCCGGTGCTGGAGGTGGACCTCAACGCCGACGGCAGCGTGCAGCGCATCAGCGTGCAGCGCACGCCTTCGCAGGCGAAGGACACGGTGCAGATTGCGATCGACGCCATCAAGCGTGCCGCGCCCTTCGGCGACGTGTCGCACCTGCCCAAGCCCTGGCGCTACAGCGAAGTCTTTCTGTTCGACGACAACCGGCGCTTCAAGCCGCGCGTGCTCGACAACTGAGCGCCCTCGGCGCGCCGCAGCCCGCGGCCGATGCACCTGGGTCAGGCGCTCCCGTCAAGCGCTCCGGTCAAGCGGGACCGGTCAAGCGGACCGGTCAGGCTGGCCGAGCAGGCCGGCGCGGGCCGGTCGGATGGCTCGGGACTTGCGGGCACAATCGCCGCATGTTCTTCACGGTTCCGACATTGCTGACCTGGGCGCGCATCGTCGCGATCCCGCTGGTCGTCGGTGTGTTCTGGCTCGACTTCGATGCGCCGACACGCAACCTGATTGCCACGGTGCTCTTTGTCGTCGTCGCGCTCACCGACTGGGCCGATGGTTGGCTGGCGCGGCGGCTGAACCAGACCTCGTCCTTCGGCGC
Organism: Burkholderiales bacterium; assembly: GCA_031404155.1. Lineage (GTDB taxonomy): Bacteria > Pseudomonadota > Gammaproteobacteria > Burkholderiales > Burkholderiaceae_C > JANNGZ01. The sequence goes on along the minus strand of JANNGZ010000248.1, from coordinate 38,497 downwards.
CTTTCTCGACCCGGTGGCCGACAAGTTCCTGGTCTGCGCGGCGCTGCTCATCCTGGTCGACCTGGACCGTGTGAATCCGCTGATCGCGCTGGTGATCATCGGCCGCGAGATCGCGATTTCGGCGCTGCGTGAGTGGATGGCACAGATTGGCGCCAGCCGCAGCGTCGCGGTGCACATGCTCGGCAAGGCCAAGACGGTGGCGCAGATGGTGGCGATCCCGTTCCTGCTTTACGACGGTGCGCTCTTCGGTGTGATCGATACGCGCATCTGGGGCACGGTGATGATCGTCGTGGCCGCGGTGCTGACCATCTGGTCGATGGTGTATTACCTGCGCAAGGCGCTGCCCGAAATCCGGGCCAAGGCGAAGTAGTGTCGGCGCCGGGCTCGGCCGGGCGCGGCAGTGACGCGCAAGCTGCATCACCATCGCCAACGCACACGCGGCTGGTCGCGGCGATGCCGGTGGTCTTCGTGTTGATCTGGAGCACCGGCTTCGTGGTGGCGCGTTTTGGGATGCCGCATGCGCCGCCGTTTTCATTCCTTGCGCTGCGCTTCGCGCTCTCGTTGCTGGTGTTTGCGCTGTGGATCGGCCTGACGCGGCCGGCGTGGCCGCGCAGCATCCGCCAGTGGCTGCACCTTGCGGTGGTCGGCTGCCTGATGCAGGCGGCGTACCTCGGCGGTGTCTGGGCTGCCGTCAAGGCGGGCCTGTCGGCCGGCACCGCGGCGCTGCTCGTCGGGCTGCAGCCGGTGCTCACCGCGGTGTGGGTTTCGGCGACCGGCAGCGAGCACCGCGTCGGCGCGCGCCAGTGGCTCGGCCTCGGGCTCGGCTTCGCCGGTTTGCTGCTCGTGGTCGGGCGCAAGCTGCAGCTCGGTGAGGTGAACGCGCTGAACCTGTCGCTGGCGATCGGCGCGTTGCTCGGCATCACGCTCGGTTCGCTGTACCAGCAGCGCCATGTCGAGCCCACCGACGTGCGCAGCGCGAGCTTCATCCAACTCGCCGCCGCACTCGTGGTGACCGCGCCGCTGGCCTGGTTCGAAAGTGAGCCGATACGCTGGCACCCGCAACTCGTCGGCGCGATGGCCTGGTCGGTCCTCGTGCTCACGCTCGGTGGCAGCTCGCTGCTGTACCTGATGCTGCAACGTGGCGAGGCCACGCGGGTGAGCAGCCTGATGTACCTGGTGCCGCCCTGCACCGCGGTGCTGGCCTGGCTGCTCTTCGACGAGTACCTCGGGCCGCTGGTGCTGCTGGGCCTGGCGCTTGCCGCGGTGGGGGTGGCCCTGGTGGTGCGGGCACCGGCGCGCCCGCCGGCGCCCGAGCCACCCGCGCGGGCCTGATCGCCTTGGCGTTTGCGGCCACTGCAAAGGGCGGACGCTACATTTCCGGCCACGGCCCGGCCTCAAGGCCGGGCGCCACCAACTAGACCATTGCAGACAAGGACCAAAGTCATGAGCACCCATCGCATCGCAGTGATCCCCGGCGACGGCATCGGCAAGGAAGTCATTCCCGAGGCGGTGCGGGTTCTCGACGCCGCCGCGCGCCGCTTCGGCATCACGCTGCAACTCGACGAGTTCGACTTCGCCAGCTGCGACTACTACGCCAAACACGGCACGATGATGCCGGCCGACTGGAAGGACCGCATCGGCGGCCACGACGCCATCCTCTTCGGCGCGGTGGGTTGGCCGGCGACGGTGCCGGACCATGTCTCTCTTTGGGGCTCGCTGCTGAAGTTTCGGCGCGAATTCGACCAGTACGTCAACCTGCGCCCGGCGCGCCTGATGCCCGGAATCCGCAGCCCGCTGGTCGACCGCGAAGGCAACGCGCTTTTGCCCGGTGCGATCGACATGCTGATCGTGCGCGAGAACACCGAGGGCGAGTACTCGAGCATCGGCGGGCGCATGTACGAGGGCAGCGAGCGCGAGATCGTGATGCAGGAAACCGTGATGTCGCGCGTGGGCGTCGACCGTGTGCTGAAGTTCGCGTTCGAGGCAGCGATGAAACGCCCGCGCAAGAAGCTCACCTCGGCCACCAAGAGCAACGGCATCGCGATCACCATGCCCTACTGGGACGAACGGGTGGAGGCGATGGCCAAGCTCTACCCGGAGGTGGCGGTGGACCGCTTCCATATCGACATCCTCACCGCGCATTACGTGCAGCGGCCACAACAGTTCGACGTGGTGGTGGCGAGCAACCTGTTCGGCGACATCCTCTCCGACCTCGGCCCGGCATGCACCGGCACCATCGGCATCGCGCCCTCGGCGAGCTTGAACCCGACGCGGCTCTGGCCCTCGGTGTTCGAGCCGGTGCATGGCTCGGCGCCTGACATTGCCGGGCGCGGCGTGGCCAACCCGATCGGGCAGATTTGGTCGGCGGCGTTGATGCTCGATTTCCTCGGCCACCGCGACGCCCACGATGCGGTCGTGAGCGCGATCGAGGCCGCCCTGCAGCCCGAAAGTGGTGCACCCCGAACCGCCGACCTGGGCGGGCGGGCCGGCACCACCGATCTCGGTCGCGCGATCGCAGAAATGATCGCGTGATCGCGCGGCGAATCGGCGAATTCAGCGCTTGCGATTGCCCATAGAATCGCGCTTCCTCGCTTGACACTGCCAAGGGGCGGGGCTGTAATCGTTTCGACGGTCCCGGCTTGCGGCAGTCGAGCAGCGCGACTCGCACCAACACCAGAAACATTGTCCGAGACAACCTGAGAGGGGATACCTTCGTGAACAAAAGCGAACTGATCGAGCACATCGCCAAGCAGGCCGACATTTCCAAAGCGGCCGCGGGCCGGGCGCTCGAAGCCATGATCGGCGGCGTGAAATCCACGCTGAAGAAGGGCAACAGTGTTTCGCTGGTGGGCTTCGGTACCTTCACCGTCACCAAGCGCGCCGCTCGCAGCGGGCGCAACCCCCGCACCGGTGCCGCGATCAAGATCAAGGCCGCGAAGGTGCCGAAGTTCCGGCCGGGCAAGGCCCTTAAAGACGCACTCTGAGGCTTTGCGCGCGGCACGGTGTTGGATGCCCCGTGCCGCCTCGCTCAGTCATCGGTCGTGGCCGCGCGTGGTGGCCGCAAAACCCGCAGCACGGGTGCTTAGCTCAGTTGGTAGAGCGGCGCCCTTACAAGGCGTAGGTCGGCGGTTCGAGACCGTCAGCACCCACCACCGTGCCAGCCCTGTGCGCCCCAGGGTTCACTGGCGCCTCGGATAGAATCGCGCCCGTAAATATGAGGCGGTGCCCAAGCGGCGCCGCACCCGTCGACAAAGGCGAACCCCGGTTCGCCTTTGTGCCATCTGCCCCTGAGGCATCCGCTTGAGACGGCCGCGTCGCATCCCGCCCTTCGAGGCCAGGTTGCCGGCGTGACCACCGAGGTCCGCGCATGTTCGATTTCGTTCGCTCCCACAACCGAGTCCTGTTCTTCGTTTTGGTGCTGCTGATTTTCCCATCCTTCGTGTTCTTCGGGGTGCAAGGCTACAGCCGGATGAACGAAGGCGCCGCGGCGCAGGTGGCCGAGGTGGACGGGCGCAACATCACGCAGGCAGAGTGGGACGCAGCGCACCAGCGCCAGGTGGAGACGATCCGCCGCCAGGCCCCGAACGTCGACGCCAAGCTGTTCGACACGCCCGAATTCAAGCGCGAGACGCTTGAGCAGCTGGTGCGCGAACGTGTTTTTCTGGCCGCGGCGCAAGGCTCTCATCTTGCGGTGAGCGACGATCGTTTGCAGCGCATGTTCCTCAGTGACCCGCAGTTCGAGATGCTGCGCAACCCGGACGGCAGCATCAACAAGGAACTGCTCGCGGCGCAGGGCATGAGTTCGGAGCAGTTCGCCCAGCGCCTGCGGCAGGATTTGTCGCTGCGCCAGGTGACCCAGGGGCTGGTCGACAGCGCGATGCCCGGCAGCAGCGCCGGGCGCAGCGCGCTCGATGCTTTGCTGCAACGGCGCGAGCTGCAGGTGCAGCGCTTCGAAAGCAAGGATTACCGCGCCAAAGTCAACCCGACGGATGCCGACCTGGAGGCTTTCCACAAGGCCAACGAAGCGCTGTTCCGCACGCCGGAGCAGGCCGCGATCGAACTCGTGGTGCTGGACCTGGAAGCGCTCACCGCCGGCCTCTCGGTCAAGGATGACGATCTGCGCAAGTACTACGAGGAAAACATCGCGCGCTACACCAGCGCCGAGGAGCGCCGAGCGAGCCACATCCTGATCAAGGCCGACAAGAACGTGCCGGCCGCCGAACGCGCGCAGGCCAAGGCAAAGGCACAGGCCCTGCTCGACGAACTGCGCAAGACCCCGGCGAAGTTTGCCGAGCTGGCCAAGAAGAACTCGTCGGACACCGGCTCCGCGGAGAAGGGCGGCGACCTGGATTTCTTCGCCCGCGGCGCCATGGTCAAGCCCTTCGAGGACGCGGCCTACGCGATGAAGCCCAGCGAGATCAGCAACCTGGTCGAAACCGATTTCGGCTACCACATCATCCGCCTGGACGCCGTGCGCGGCGGCGAGAAGAAGCCCTTCGACGCGGTGCGCGCCGAGATCGCCGCCGAGGTGGGTAAGCAGCTGGCGCGCAAGGAGTACGCCGCGGCGGCCGAGCAGTTCACCAACACCGTCTACGAACAAAGCGACAGCCTGCAGCCGGTGGTCGACAAGCTCAAGCTCAAAAAACAAAGCGCCACGGTGGCCCGCGCGCCCGCGCCCGGCGCCAGCGGTGCACTCGCCTCGGCCAAGTTGCTCGACGCGGTGTTCGGCAACGAGGCGGTAAAGAACAAGCGCAACACCGAAGCCGTGGAGGTCGGGCCGAACCAGCTCGCCGCGGCGCGCATCGTCTCGCATCAATCCTCGCGAGTGCGCCCGCTCGCCGAGGTCAAGGAGGTTGTGCGCGAGCGGGTCGTGGCGCAGCAGGCGCTGGCACTGGCACGCAAGGACGGTGAAGCGCGGCTGGCACAACTCCAGGCCAAGCCCGACGCGCTCGACGGGCTCGGCAGCGTGCTGGTGGTCTCGCGCGCCAAGACCGAGGGCCTGCCGTTTGAAGCGATGGAAGCGGTGCTGCGTGCCGACGCGAGCAAGCTTCCGGCAAGCGTTGGCGTTGCAGTCGGCGAGCAGGCCTACCTGGTGGTGCGCATCGGCAAGGTGAGCGCGCCCGATGCCGAAGCTGCCGAGTACAAACAACTGCTGCCGCGCTTCGCGCAGGCGTGGAATGCGGCGGAAACGCAGGCCTACTACACCGCGCTGAAATCGCGTTTCAAGGCCAGCGTGGGCAACCCGGCCGCCGTTGCCGTCGCGGCGTCGGCGGCGTCGCGATAGCGCGGAGTTCACAGCCTCAACTGCGGCCGCGCCCACGCTGGTGCGGCGCAGGCTCTTGGCCCGCTACGCTCTGCCGGACCCGAGCCCGCGCGAGGGCGCGGATAAGTGGGCTCGCAGGGGTGCTCGTCTATACTTCGAGCCTGCTGCGGTGGCTGTAGCTCAGTTGGTAGAGTCCAGGATTGTGATTCCTGTTGTCGTGGGTTCGAGTCCCATCAGCCACCCCACTTTCACGCCCGGCGAGCCCGGGCGTTTTGCATGTCGGGGCTTCTTCATGACTTGCCTCGACCGATCTGAATCGCGAGTTTCGTGCGCTGATCCCGGCCGCGTCAGCGCCGCTGGGCGAGCGAGTCGATGCGCACCCTGCAGCTGATGCCCTGCGGTGAAACCTCTCGCCACTGCACGTCGCCGCCGAGCTGCTTGACCCGCTTGCGCACCCCGCCCAGCCCGAGGCCGTGCGACCAGGCCTGCGGGTTGCGGCCGATGCCGTCGTCGGTGACGGTGAGGGTGAGCCGGCCGTCTTCGAAGTTGCCTTCGATGTCGACATGGCTGGCCAGGGCATGCGCAATGGTGTTGCTGACCAATTCGCGCAGAACGCGCGTGAGCGCGGACCACTGCACCACCGACAGCAGCATGTCGCGGTCGGTGGTGAAGGACCAGGCCAGCTCGCAATTCGCGGCGTTGAGGCGCTGGGTGATGTCGGCCTTCCACTCGGCCATCGCATGGGACAGGCGGTGGTTGGACGCCGCCAGGCCACGGGTCAGCGTCTTCAGGTCCTTCAGGGTGTGGCGGACATAGTCCTCCATCTCCGGGGTCTGCGCCTTGTACATCAGCGTCAGCAGCCGCGCGCCGATGTCGTCATGCAGGTCCTGCGCGATGCGCACACGTTCTTCGGTGCGGCCCTGCTCTACCGCCTTGTCGAAGGCCACCGCGCGCTTGAGCTGCTCGACGACGCGGTCGGTCAGGCGCGCGTCTTCCTGCGTGAACATGCGCGTGCCGCGGCGCGCGAAGCGCAGCACGATGGAGGCCGGCGGCAGCTCCTTGTCGTCAGCCAGCTGCGGCACCGGCACGAGCAGGGTGGAGCCGTCGCCGACGACGCGGGCGCGGCTGGTGGCGCGCTCGACGGTCATCGACTCGATCGGCTCGTAGAGCTCGCGCAACAGCGCCTGCATGCGCTCGGCGACCTTTTCGGGTTGCGCCTCCACCTCGCGTGCGATGCGGTAGAGCTGCTCGAACATGCGCTCGGTGGTGAGCATGTTGCTGCCGATCAGCTGGTTGAGGATCCACTGCCGCACGCCGGCGTACACGCCCAGCGACAGGAACAGGCTCAAGGTGAGCGAGGCGAACTGGCCAAGCGAAAACACGGCCACGAAGAGCAGGTCCAGCGAGGTGGCCACGGTGCTGATGCCGGCCAGCATCGAGAACTCGCGCATCAGCTGCTGCGAGCGCGACAGGAACGGCATCAGCACCAGCAGTGATCCGAGGAAGACGTAGAAGACGACCGAGCCGACCGCGGAAACATGGTGGGGCGTGGTGGGCAGCCGTTCGGCCGCGGCCACCGCCACCGTCAGCAGCGTCAGCGTGCCCAGGGTCACGATGCCGAAGCGGCGCAACACCACCGCGAAGGGGTTGCGCTCCAGGTGATACGACCAGGTCAGCTGGGCAATCGCAACCAGGCCGAGAGTGGCCATCAGGCCTTGAATCCACCACCACGCGCCGGGCAGGAGGTGCGCGGCCAGCAACACCAGCAGCAGCGCCACCAGAACCCAGCTCGCGGCCGCAATCCATTGCCGCTTCGGCAGCGCGCACGGGTGCATGCCGGTGGCGTGGACGATGGCGGCGGCGGTAGCCAGGTCGAAGCCTGAGCGCAGCACCAGGCTCCAGTGCTGGAAGCCACCCGGCAGGCCCGGGCCGGGCAAGGCTTCGACGGCGATGAAGAGCTGGTTGCCGGCCTGGCAAAGGCACATCGTCGCGTAGAGCAGGTTGCGCATGCTCGGCCGTGCCAGCAGCACCACCATGCCGACGAGGTAGAGCACCAGCGCCAACGAGCAAAGCAGCCAGAACATCGAGCCCAGGCCGAAGACGCCGTAAGGGCGCACCGCAGCGCGCACCACGCTGCCGTCGGCAAAGCTGAGTTGCACCTCGGGCGCCCGCAGCGCCTGTGCAATGCCGGCGTGCATCGCGCTGTGGCGTTCGCGTGCCGCGTCGGACACCAGCCAGCGAGGCGAGCGCTGGAGTGCCAGTGCGTCGACGCTCGTCGCCGAGCCGCCGCGGGGGGCGATCGCGACCAGGGTGCGGCCTTCATGGACACGCAGGCTGTCCTGCGTCGCCAGTGCAATCTCGAAGCCGCCGTTGGCGCCTGCGCGGCCCTGCAGCCCGAGCGTGGGCTCGGCGGCCAGGGCGCGAATGAAGATGAAGAGCCCGAGGCAGCCGAGCAAGGCAGCGGCCACCAGCAGGCGCAGGCGCCAGCCCACCCAGCGCGCGCCGCCCAGCGGTTGGCCGAGCGTGCGTTCCCAGGAGAGGGCGTCGAAGCCCGAATCGGCGGCGGGTTCGCCGTCAGCCCCGGTCAGGGCGCCGGGGGCGGTATGGGGCAGGTTGCCGATCGATCGGGTCGAAGCCATCGCGGCTCGCTGCGGCGCGCGCGCTACCCCGCGTTCAAACCAGACCGTGTTTGCTCGCCAACACCGCTGCCTCGGCGCGGCTGGAGACATTGAGCTTCTTGTAGATCGACTTGATGTGGTCGTTGACGGTAAACCACTTGATGCCCATCAGCGACGCGATTTCCTTGATCGTGAAGCCCTTGCTCAGGTAGGTGAGCACCTCGGTCTCTCGTGGCGTCAGGCGCTCGTGGTCGGGTGCCTTCTCCAGCGGCACCGGCCGGCTCGCCTGTAGGCCACCGGTCTGCGAGAAGCCGCTGTCGGGCGCGTGGCCGTCGCCCGCGGAGCCGAAGCGGAAGTGGGTGAGCAGGCGCCGTGCGATCGCCGGCGACAAGGGCGGTTGCCCACGCACGATTTTCTGCAGCTCTTCGACCAGGACCTCGAAACGGTCCTCCTTGAGCAGGTACCCGTCGGCGCCGCGTTGCAGCGCGGGGAAGAGGTGGTCGTCGTCCGAGTACAGCGTGGTGACAATCTTGGTGGCCGGGTACTGCGCCAGCTCGGCCAGCAGCTCCATGCCGTTGCCGTCGGGCAGTTCAAGGTCGACGAGGATCAGCTTGAACGGGTCGACACCGTGCAGTGCGCGGGCGCCGCCGGTGAGGTTGATCTGGCGCCGCGCCGACTCCAGGTCGCCCGCTTCGGTGATGACGATCGTGTCGCTGAAGCTCTCGCGGACGACGCGGCACAGGAAGCTGCGCGCGACAGGGTTGTCTTCGAGAATCAGGACCTTGATGGCCATTGTGTTTTCCCCAGCATCACCGGCTTGGCCTCCGGCACACCTTGCGCCGACGCTCTGCTGCCGTGCTTGGATTGTGCGGCCCATCGTAGCGCATGAAAGCACCCTCCTCGGAGGGTGCTTGCCGCCGCTGGCGTCTTCACCCGCGGTGCTGCGGCGCGGCTTCAGTCGTTGATCAGCAGCAGCTTGCCGACCACCTGGCGTGAGCCCATGCGGGCGAGCGCGCGTGGCAGTTCGCTCATCGGCAGCTTGGAATCGATGACCGGCTTGACCAGCCCTTGGGCGTACCACTTGGCCAGTTCGGCCATCGAGGCGGCAAACGCCTTGGGCTCACGCCGCGTGAAATCGCCCCAGAACACACCCACGATCGACGCGCCCTTGAGCAGCGCCAGGTTGAAGGGCAGGGCCGGGATGGCGCCGCCGGCGAAGCCCACCACCAGGTAGCGGCCGCGCCAGGCGATCGAGCGAAACGCGGTCTCCGCGATCGTGTCGCCCACCGGGTCGTAGATCACGTCGGGCCCCTTGCCGTCGGTGAGCGCCTTGAGCGTGTCGCGAAGGTTCTGCGTGCTGTAGTTGATGCCGGCGTCAGCGCCCATTTGGATGCAGCGCGCGCATTTTTCGTCGCTCGACGCGGCGGCGATCACCCGCGCGCCCGCGGCCTTGGCGATCTGCACCGCGGCGCTGCCCACACCCCCCGCGGCGCCGAGCACCAGCACCGTCTCGCCGGCCTTGAGCGCGGCGCGGTCCATCAGCGCGTGGTGCGACGTGCCGTAGGTGAACGCAAACGCCGCACCGTCTTCGAGATCGAATCCGGGTGGCAAGGCCAGCGCCTGCGACGCATTGACGATCGCATGCGTGGTGAAGCCGCCGCTGACCCCCATCGCGGCCACCGCATCGCCAAGCTTGAGCTTTGTGACACCTTCACCCACCGCGTCGACCGTTCCCGAGAACTCGGCGCCAGGGGTGAAGGGCGGCGTCGGCTTGAACTGGTACTTGCCTTGCACTACCAGCAGGTCGGGAAAATTCAGGCTCGCGGCGCGCACCGCGACGCGGACCTCGCCGGCCTTGGGCTCGGGGGTCGGCAGCTCGCGCCATTGCAGCGCCTCGATGCCGGTGGGGTTCTCGCAGATCCATGCCTTCATTGCAGCGTCCTTCTTGATTGAGCGGTGTTACGTAATCAATGATGATAGGGATGCGCAGGGGCCGATCGCGTCGCGCCGCAACGTCGACTCCCTACAATGCCCGCATGCGCATTCTGATCGCCAACGACGATGGATACCTCGCCCCCGGCCTCGCGGCGCTGGTGCGGGCGATGCAGGGCCTGGGCGACATCGACGTCATCGCGCCCGAACAAAACGCCAGCGGTACCTCCAACGCGCTGACCCTGGGCCGGCCCCTGCAAGTCTTCACCGCGGGCAACGGCTTTCGCTATGTGAACGGCACGCCGTCGGACTGCGTGCATGTGGCACTCACCGGTGTGCTGCAACGCCCGGACCTGGTGCTCTCGGGCATCAACAACGGTGCCAACATGGGCGACGACACGCTGTATTCGGGCACCGTTGCCGCGGCGATGGAAGGTTATCTTTTCGGCATCCCATCGATCGCGTTCTCGCAGGTTGAAAAGGGTTGGGCGCAACTCGACGCGGCCGCGAGCGTGGCACGTGCGGTGGTTGAGCAGGTGCTGGCGCTGCCCGCCTTCGGCCAGCCCTTGCTGCTCAATGTCAATATTCCAAACCGTGCCGACGCGCCCGCGCTGGCGCGCCGTGTCACGCGCCTCGGGCGCCGGCATGCCAGCGAGCCGGTGATCCGCCAGACCAACCCGCGTGGCGAGCCGATCTACTGGATCGGCCCCGCCGGCGATGCACGCGAGGCCGGTGAGGGCACCGACTTCCACGCCACTGCCAGCGGCCATGTCTCGATCACGCCGCTGCAGGTGGACCTGACCGATCACGCTTCGCTGCCGACGTGGCGCGATGCCTTGGGCGGCCTGCGATGACCCCGCGGGCACCGCGCTTTCCGCTCGGGCTCGCGAGCGTCATCGCGGCATCTAAGCCGCCCGCGCCAAAGCGCCGTGTGCAGCGGCCCGCCGAGGGGAGCCCCGCGCAAGCGCGGCACGATGCCCACCGCGGCAGCGGCGGGCCGAGCGGCCTCGGCCTGGATTCGGCACGGGTGCGCGCGGGCTTGGTCCAGCGGCTGCGCGCCGACGGCCATGGCCATGCCGCGGTGTTGAGTGTGATCGGCAGCGTGCCGCGGCACCGCTTCGTCGACAGCGCATTGGTGGCCCAAGCCTACGAAGACACCGCGTTGCCGATCGGGCTCGGGCAGACGATCTCCAAGCCGGGCGTGATCGCACGCATGCTCACGCTGCTGTTCGAGGGCCAGAACGCCAGGGCCACGAACTCGCTCGGGAATGTGCTCGAGATCGGCACCGGCTGTGGCTACCAGGTGGCGCTGCTGGCAAGCTTGAGCCGCCAGGTTGTCTCGGTCGAACGCCTGCGTGCGCTGCATGAAAAAGCGCGCGAGAACCTCGGCGGCCTGCGCCAGGACAAGGTGCGGCTGGTGTTCGGCGACGGCACCCTGGGCCACGCGCCCAATGCGCCCTACGACAGCATCATCGCGGCCGCGGGCGGCGACGAGGTGCCACCGGCCTGGCTCGAGCAGCTCGCGATCGGCGGGCGGCTCATCGCGCCGGTGCGCCATGGCGGCGCACATGCGCTGGTGGTCGTCGACCGCACCGAGTCCGGGTGGCTACGGTCGGTTCACGATCCGGTGCGTTTCGTGCCCTTAATATCGGGCACCGGAGCATGAGACACCTTATCCCGATGAGATTTCAGAGCACCACCCGAGGCTGGCCGAGCCGCTTGCACGCGAGCTTGCTCGCCGCCGTGCTTGTGTCGATGCTGGGCGCCTGCGCATCGCCGCGCAACAAGGCGCCGGTGGAAGAACGTGCGCCGGTGGCGCGACCGCAAGCGCCCGCCGCGGCGGGCGCGAATGCCGCGGCCGGCACGGTGGCCGCCACCATCGGCGACCCGAGTAAGCCGCTGCCCGGCGCCGAAAACGCCGGCAAGCCCGGCTACTACAGCGTGAAGCCCGGCGACACGCTGATGCGTATCGGCCTGGAGCATGGGCAGAACTGGCGCGACGTAGCGCGCTGGAACGGCATGGACAACCCGAACCTGATCGAGGTCGGCCAGGTCTTGCGCGTCGCGCCACCGGGCGCCGACCCGGCGGCGCCCGGGCCGCGCGCGGTAGCCTCGACGAAGGTCGAAGCTAGGCCCCTGGACGGGCGCAGTGCGGCGTCGAGCCCGGCGCCAGGCGCTGGCGCCGGCCTGCCGGCGGCACCGCCGCCTGTTGCCGCGCCGGCGGCAACGCCAGGCCCGGTTGCCGCGTCGCCGGGCATGCCGCCGCCGAACAACAGCGCCGCTGGCCGCGACCCCGATGAAGAGGTGAGCTGGATCTGGCCGGCCAACGGGCCGGTGGGCACCGCATTCGATGAAGCGCGCAACAAGGGCATTGCGATTCCCGGCAAGGCCGGCGACCCGGTGCTCGCCGCTGCCGATGGCCGCGTCGTCTACGCGGGCTCGGGCGTGCGCGGCTATGGCAACGTGGTGATCGTCAAACACAACAACACCTACCTCACCGCGTACGCGCACAACCAGGCTCTGCTGGTCAAGGAAGATCAGGCTGTGCGTCGCGGCCAGCGCATTGCCGAGATGGGCGCGACCGAAGCCGAGCGGGTGCAACTGCACTTCGAGATACGACGCCTGGGCAAGCCGATCGACCCGGTACGACTTCTGCCGCCGCGTTAGCGCTGGCGACGATGCCCGGAACACAGCATGACCAAGCGCCGCGACTCCTTGCGCAACGGGCATGCCAAAGATGCGAGCCCGCTGACCGACGGGCTGGATGAGCGCGCCGCAGGGCGCGCAGACGACGCGCTGCCCGACCTGCAGAACATGCCCGATGCGTCGGACACCCCCGCGGACATCGCGCCCGGCGAGCCCGAGGTCGGCAATACGCTGCAAAGCTACCTGCGCGACATTCGGCGCGCGCCGCTGCTGACGCCACAGCAGGAATTCGACACCGCGGTGCGGGCGCGCGCGGGCGATTTCGAAGCGCGCCAGTCGATGATCGAGCGCAACCTGCGCCTGGTGGTCAGCATCGCCAAGAACTACCTCGGCCGCGGCTTGCCAATGAGCGACCTGATCGAAGAAGGCAACCTCGGCCTGATGCACGCGATCGGCAAGTTCGAACCCGAACGTGGGTTCCGCTTTTCGACCTACGCATCCTGGTGGATCCGCCAGAACATCGAGCGCGCGATCATGCATCAGGCGCGGCTGGTTCGGCTGCCGGTGCATGTGGTGCGCGACTTGAACCAGGTGCTCAAGGCGCGCCGCGCGCTGGAGATGGCGGCCCCGGTGGAAGGCGGCGAACGCACGGTGCGCGTGGAGGCCATCGCCGCCGCCGTCGGCCGCCCCGTGCAGGAGGTGAGCGGCCTGCTCAAGTTTGCCGAGCAGCCCACCTCGCTGGACGCACCGCTGGAGCGCGACGCGCCGGAATCGATGCTCGACTCGGTGGCCGACGACCAGGCCACCGACCCGATGGGCCTGACGCTGACGCGCGAAGTGGGCGAGTTGCTCGACCACGGCTTGTCGGAACTCAACGAGCGCGAGCGCGAAGTGCTGGCCGGCCGCTACGGCCTGCGCGACCGCGAACCCGAAACGCTGGAAGTGTTGGCCGCCCGCATGGGCCTGACACGCGAGCGAATACGGCAGATCCAGCAGGAGGCGCTGCTCAAGCTCAAGCGCCGCATGGCGCGCCAGGGCGTCGGCCGCGATTCGATCTTCTGAGCACCCCAAGCTCGGCGCATCAATGGCGGCCCGGATAATCCGGCCGCATGACCGAACAAGACGATTGGCTCGGGGTCGACTCGCTCGACCTCGAAGCGCAGGGCGTGGCGCGCCGTGCCGACGGCAAGGTGGTGTTCATCGAAGGCGCCTTGCCGGGCGAGCAGGTGCGGGTGCAGATTCACCGGCGCAAGAACAACTGGGAGCAGGGCACGCTGACCGCACTGCGCCGTGAAAGCTCGCAGCGTGTGCGGCCGCCATGCCCGCACTTCGGCCTGCACGCGGGTGCGTGTGGCGGCTGCAAGATGCAGCACCTACACCCCGGCGCGCAGCTGGCCATCAAGCAGCGGGTGCTCGAAGACACCTTGTGGCACTTGAGCAAGGTGAAGCCCGAGCAGATGCTGCGGCCGATCGAAGGGCCCGCCTGGGGCTACCGCTACCGCGCGCGGTTGTCGGTTCGCTATGTAGCCAAGAAGGGCACGGTGCTGGTGGGATTTCATGAGCGCAAGTCGCGCTACGTGGCCGACATGCGGGTCTGCCCGGTGCTGCTGCCCGCGGTGAGCGCGCTGCTGATGCCGCTGCGCGGACTGATCGGCGCCATGGACGAACGCGAGCGTTTGCCGCAGATCGAACTGGCCGCGGGCGACGACGTGGTCGCACTCGTGCTGCGTCATCTGGAGCCGCTGAGCGAGGCCGACAGGCGGCGGCTGCGCGAGTTCGGTGCGCTGCATGGTGTGCAGTGGTGGCTTCAGCCCAAGGGGCCCGACAGCGTGGCGCTGCTCGATGAAGGCGGCCCCGAACTCGCCTATGCGCTGCCGGAGTTCGGCATCTCGATGGCGTTCAAGCCGACCGATTTCACCCAGGTCAACCCGCTGATCAACCGGGTGCTGGTCGGCCAGGCGATCCGCCTGCTCGAGCCGCAGGCCCACGAGCGCGTGATCGACTGGTTCTGCGGCCTGGGCAACTTCACCTTGCCGCTGGCGACGCGCTCGCGCGAAGTGCTAGGCATCGAAGGCAGCGAAGTACTGGTGGCGCGGGCGCGCGGGAACGCAGAACGCAATGGCCTTGTGGCGCAAACCTCGTTCCAGACGCGCGACCTTTTCGAGCTGACAGCCGAGCAACTGCGCGCGCATGGCTCAGCACAGAAGTGGCTGGTCGACCCGCCGCGCGAAGGCGCCTTTGCGCTGGCGAAGGCGCTTGCCGAACTGCATCAAGCCGGCTCGTCGGACTGGCAGCCACCCGAGCGAATCGTCTATGTGAGCTGCAACCCGGCCACGCTGGCGCGCGATGCCGGTCTGCTGGTGCATCAGGCCGGTTATCGCTGTGCGGCCGCGGGCGCGGTGAACATGTTCGCGCACACCGCGCATGTCGAGAGCATCGCAGTCTTCGATCGAAGCTGAGGCAAAAATAAAAAGGGCCCCGTGACGGGCCCGATACTTCATTCAGCGGAAGCGCTAATCGCGCTCGCCGCCGAAGATGCCGAGCAGCGCCAGCAGGCTCTGGAACACGTTGTAGACGTCCAGGTAGATCGCCAGCGTCGCCGAGATGTAGTTCGTCTCGCCACCATCGATCACGCGCTTGATGTCGTACAGCATGAAGGCCGAGAACAGGCCCAGGCAGATCACCAGCAGCGCCAGCATCAGCGCAGACGACTGCAGGAAGAAGTTGGCGATGAAGGCGACGAACAGCACCAGCGCGCCGACAGTGAGGAACTTGCCCATGCCGCTCAGGTCGCGTTTGATCACGCTGGCCAGCGTCGCCATCGCGAAGAAGATCACCGCGGTGCCGCCGAAGGCCGTCATCACCAGCGACGAGCCGTTTCGCAGGCCGAGAATCGAGCCGACCAGGCGCGCCAGCATCAGGCCCATGAAGAAGGTGAACGCGAGCAGCACGAGCACGCCGGTGGACGACTCCTTGGTCTTCTCGATCGCGAACAAGAAGCCGAAGGCGCCGACCAGGAACACGATCATGCTCATGCCCGCGCCCATCGTGGACATGATGCCGGTGCTGACGCCAACCCAGGCGCCCAACACCGTGGGTACGAGCGACAGCGCCAGCAGCCAGTAGGTGTTGCGCAGCACGCGGTTGCGCTGCTCCGCCAGCGCGCCCGCGCCGGTCTGGCCGGGGAATGCGGTTTGCAGGCTTTCGTTCATGAAGGGGACCTCCAGTGGTGTAGGGGAACTTACAGCGGGATATGACCCGCGTGGCGAATTCTAGTTCCCCAGCGCGTTGTTCGGGTATTGGTGACTTGTCGAATACAGTTCCAGCCCGATCCCGCTGTGGAAAATCGCCCGAATGAAGCCACGCCAGATGCTAGAAATGCAGGACGCGCAACGGATCGCCCAGGCCGCGGCGGCCGAGGCACAACGCAACCAGTGGGCGGTGACGATCGCGATCGTCGACGACGGTGGGCACCTCTTGTGGCTGCAGCGGCTCGACGGTGCGCCGCCGATTTCGGCGCATATTGCACCGGCAAAGGCGCGCACGGCGGCCCTGGGCCGTCGTGAGAGCCGGGTCTACGAGGAGTTGATCAACCAGGGCCGCACCGCGTTTCTGAGCGCGCCGCAGCTCGAGGGCATGCTCGAAGGAGGTGTGCCCGTGGTGATCGGCGGCGAATGCCTCGGAGCGGTGGGCGTCAGCGGGGTCAAGTCGAGCGAGGATGTGCAGATCGCGCGTGCCGGTATCGCCGCGTTGGGCTGAACATACGCAAGCAGTAGCGCCGGGCCGCTTGGCGCAGGCGCGTTCGGCGCGCTGCGACAGCCTTCCCTGACCGGTCGCACGGACCGCGGCCGGTACAATCGACAGGTTTGCCCGCCACTCTAGGCGCGGGCGTCTGGCACACCTCATCGCTTTTCGGGACAAGCCCGGAACCCACCTTGAAACGGTGCGCTGCCACGACGTGCGCGCCGCCTTTCGGAGCCTCTCTTGCTCAGCGTCCTGCCCCCCGCGCTGCTGGTCCTCTCCGACGGCAGCGTCTTTCATGGCACGTCCATCGGCGCGCCGGGTCACGCCGTGGGCGAGGTGGTGTTCAACACCGCTCTCACCGGGTACCAGGAAATCCTGACCGACCCGAGTTATTGCCAGCAGATCGTCACGCTGACCTATCCGCACATCGGCAACTACGGCATCAGTGTCCAGGACGTCGAGGCCTCCAAGGTGCACGCCGCCGGCTTGGTCATCAAGGATCTCTCGGTTCGAGTTTCGAACTACCGCAGCGCGATGCCGCTGGACGAGTACCTTCGGCGCGAGGGCACGGTGGCGATCGCCGACATCGACACCCGGCGCTTGACGCGGCACCTGCGCAGCCAGGGCGCGCAGAACGGTTGCATCGCCACCTTCGCGGCCGGGCACCGGGTGACGCAGGACGATGTCGCCACCGCGCTCGCTCGGGCGCAGGGGGCACCGAACATGTCCGGCCTGGACCTCGCCAAGGTGGTCAGTGTTCGGCAGCCTTACGAGTGGAGCGAGACCGAGTGGGCGCTCGAGGCGGGTTTCGGCACCCAGTCCGCGCAGCAGCGCCATGTGGTGGCCTACGACTTCGGCGTCAAGCGCAACATCCTGCGCATGCTGGCCAGCCGCGGCTGCCGCGTCACCGTGGTGCCGGCCCAAACCAGCGCCGCCGAGGTGCTTGCGCTGCGCCCGGACGGGCTGTTCCTCAGCAACGGCCCGGGTGACCCGCAGCCCTGCGACTATGCGATCCGCGCCACGCGCAGCCTGGTCGACACCGGCGTGCCCACCTTCGGCATCTGCCTCGGCCACCAGATTCTGGCGATTGCCTCGGGTGCCAAGACCTTCAAGATGAAGTTCGGCCACCACGGTGCCAACCACCCGGTGAAAGACCTGGACAGCGGCCGTGTCAGCATCACCAGCCAGAACCACGGCTTTGCGGTCGACGAGGCCAGCCTGCCGGCCAAGCTGCGGCCGACCCACGTGTCGCTCTTCGACGGCACCCTGCAAGGCTTGGCGCGCACCGACAAACCCGCGTTCTGCTTCCAGGGCCACCCGGAGGCGAGCCCTGGGCCGCACGACATCGGCTACCTGTTCGACCGCTTCGTGGCGCTGATGGAGTCCAAGTAAATGCCCAAGCGCACCGACATCAAGAGCGTGCTGATCATCGGCGCTGGCCCGATCGTCATCGGCCAGGCCTGCGAGTTCGACTACTCGGGGGCGCAGGCGTGCAAGGCGCTGCGCGAGGAGGGGTACCGGGTCATCCTGGTCAATAGCAATCCGGCGACGATCATGACCGACCCGGAGATGGCCGATGTCACCTACATCGAGCCGATCACCTGGCAGGTGGTGGAGAAAATCATCGCCAAGGAGCGGCGGGCCCATCCCGAAGAAGTGATGGCGGTGCTGCCGACGATGGGCGGCCAAACCGCGCTGAACTGCGCGCTGGACCTGCACAAACATGGCGTGCTCGCCAAGTACGGCGTCGAGATGATCGGCGCCAATGAGCGCGCGATCGAGAAAGCCGAAGATCGGCTGAAGTTCAAGGACGCGATGACCTCGATCGGCCTGGACTCGGCCAAGAGCGGCATCGCGCACAGCATGGACGACGCGCTCGCGGTGCAAAAGCGCATCGCCGGCCTGACCGGCGCGTCGTTCGAGAAGGCGGGCTTCCCGATTGTGATCCGCCCGAGTTTCACGCTCGGTGGCACCGGCGGCGGCATTGCCTACAACCCGGAGGAGTTCGAAGAGATTTGCAAGCGCGGCCTCGATCTTTCGCCGACCAAGGAACTGCTGATCGAAGAGAGCCTGATCGGCTGGAAGGAATACGAGATGGAGGTGGTTCGCGACCGCGCGGACAACTGCATCATCGTCTGCTCGATCGAGAACCTGGACCCGATGGGCATCCACACCGGCGACTCGATCACCGTGGCGCCGGCGCAGACGCTCTCCGACAAGGAGTACCAGCTGATGCGCAACGCGTCGATCGCGATCCTGCGCGAAATCGGCGTCGATACCGGCGGCTCGAACGTGCAGTTCGCGGTCAACCCGCTCAACGGCCGGCTGATCGTGATCGAGATGAACCCGCGGGTCTCGCGCTCGTCGGCGCTGGCATCCAAGGCCACCGGCTTCCCGATCGCCAAAGTCGCGGCCAAGCTCGCGGTGGGCTACACGCTTGACGAGCTGCGCAACGACATCACCGGCGGGGCCACGCCCGCGAGCTTCGAGCCGAGCATCGACTACGTCGTTACCAAGATCCCGCGTTTTGCGTTCGAGAAATTCCCGGCAGCCGACCCGCACCTCACAACCCAGATGAAGTCGGTCGGCGAGGTGATGGCGATGGGCCGCACCTTCCAGGAGAGTTTCCAGAAGGCGCTGCGCGGCCTGGAGACCGGCATCGACGGTCTGAGCGAACGCAGCACCGACCGCGAAGAGATCGTGCAGGAGATCGGCGAGGCCGGCCCCGAGCGAATCCTTTTCGTGGCCGACGCGTTCCGCATCGGCATGACATTGGACGAGATCTTCGGCGAGACCGCGATCGACCCCTGGTTCCTGGCCCAGATCGAGCAGATCGTGTCGACCGAGAAGGCCATCGCAGGGCGCACGCTTGATGGCCTTTCGGCGCAGGATATGCGCCACCTCAAGCGCAAGGGCTTCTCCGACAGGCGCCTCGCGAAGTTGCTCGGTACGAACGAACACCTGTTGCGCAAGGCCCGTTATGCGATGGGCGTGCGCCCGGTCTACAAACGTGTGGACACCTGCGCCGCGGAGTTCGCGACGCAGACCGCGTACATGTACTCCACCTACGACGAGGAGTGCGAAGCCGAGCCCACGGACCGGAAGAAGATCATGGTGCTCGGCGGCGGGCCCAACCGCATCGGCCAGGGCATTGAGTTCGACTACTGCTGCGTGCGTGCATGCGGCGCTGGCGATGCGCGAGGACGGCTACGAGACCATCATGGTCAACTGCAACCCGGAAACCGTGTCGACCGACTACGACACCAGCGACCGCCTGTACTTCGAGCCGGTGACGCTCGAAGACGTGCTCGAAATCGTCGACAAGGAAAAGCCGGTCGGCGTGATCGTGCAGTACGGCGGCCAGACCCCACTGAAGCTGGCGCTCGACCTGGAACGGGCAGGCGTGCCGATCATCGGCACCTCGCCCGACTCGATCGACATCGCCGAAGACCGCGAGCGCTTCCAGAAACTGCTGCACGAGCTGAAGCTCAAACAGCCACCGAACCGCACCGCGCGCACCGAGGACCAGGCCCTGGCGCTGGCGCAGGAGATCGGCTACCCACTGGTCGTGCGCCCGAGCTATGTGCTCGGCGGCCGCGCGATGGAGATCGTGCACGGCGACAAGGACCTCGAACGCTACATGCGCGAGGCGGTGCGGGTGAGCGAAAAGTCCCCGGTGCTGCTCGACCGTTTCCTCGACGACGCGATCGAGGTCGACGTGGACTGCATCAGCGACGGCGAAGACGTGATGATCGGCGGCATCATGGAACACGTCGAACAAGCCGGGGTGCACTCCGGCGACTCCGCCTGTTCGCTGCCGCCGTACTCGCTGCCGGCCAAGCTGCAGGACGAGTTGCGCCGCCAGACCACGATGATGGCCAAGGCGCTCAAGGTGGTCGGGCTGATGAACGTGCAGTTTGCGATCCAGGGCGCCATCGATGGCGATGGCGACGATGCAGTGGTCTACGTGCTCGAAGTCAACCCGCGGGCCTCGCGCACCGTGCCCTTCGTGAGCAAGGCCACCGGCCAGCAGCTGGCAAAGATCGCGGCCCGCTGCATGGCCGGCACCCGGCTGAAGGATCAACTCGGCGCCGGCGGCAAGCCGCCGCACGAGGTGATCCCGCCGTACTTCTGCATCAAGGAAGCGGTGTTCCCGTTCAACAAGTTTCCCGGCGTCGACCCGATCCTCGGCCCCGAGATGCGCTCCACCGGCGAGGTGATGGGCGCGGGCCGAACCTTCGGCGAGGCGATGCTCAAGAGCCAGCTCGGCGCCGGCTCGCGCCTGCCCAGCCAGGGCACGGTGGTGATCACGGTGAAGCAGGGTGACAAGGACCGCGCGGTGAAAGTCGCGTCCCAGCTCTACGACCTCGGCTTTTCGGTGGTGGCCACCAAGGGCACCGCGGCCGCGATCGCGGCCGCGGGCGTGCCGGTGAAGGTGGTGAACAAGGTCAAGGACGGCCGGCCGCACATCGCCGACATGGTCAAGGCCGGCGAGATCCAGCTTGTGTTCAGTACGGTGGACGAAACCCGGACCGCGATCGCCGACTCGCGCTACATCCGCACCGCCGCGCTGGCGCACCGCGTCACCTACTACACCACGATGGCCGGCTGCGAAGCGGCGACCGAGGCGCTGAAACACCAGGACGACCTGAGCGTGGTGTCGGTGCAGGAAATGCACGCCGAACTCCACTAGACTTCCACCCAAACCCCACCCCAAAACGCGCCTGCGGCGCGTTTTGTTTTTGCCGCTCAAGGCGGCGAACATGAACACGCTGGAGCACGCCTCAAGGCGAATGACGGCGAGAGCAAACGAAGGCAGACCCATGAGCCCGCACGGCCGCCCGAAGGGCGAATTCACCGCAGTACGTAGTACGGAGGTTGCCTGATGAGCCCGCACGGCCGCCCGAAGGGCGAATTCACCGCAGTACGTAGTACGGAGGTTGCCCGATGAGCACGATCCCCCTGACCCTGCGCGGCGCCGAGAAGCTGAAGGGTGAACTCGCGCGCTTGAAGAACACCGAGCGCCACGCCGTGATCCAGGCGATTGCCGAAGCGCGTGCGCAGGGCGACCTCTCGGAAAACGCGGAGTACGAGGCCGCCAAGGACAAGCAGGGCTTCATCGAGGGGCGCATCCTCGAGATCGAAAGCAAGCTCGCGGCGGCGCAGGTCATCGACCCCGCCAAGCTGGACGCCGGCGGCCGCGTGGTGTTCGGCGCCACGGTGGAGCTGGAAGAGGAAGCGTCGGGTGCGGCCGTCACCTACCAGATCGTGGGCGACGACGAGGCCGACCTGAAGCTGGGTCTGATCTCGATCAGCTCGCCGATTGCGCGTGCGCTCATCGGCAAAGAGGTCGGCGACGTGGCCGAGGTCCAGGCGCCCGGCGGCGTGAAAAGCTACGAGATCATGGCGGTGCGCTATTCATGACCGCCCCAGGACGCCTGCGGCGTCTCCCCCGGCGGGGAGCGCAGGCTGCTTGGGGGCTCTGAGTGCCGCAACTCCAAGTCCGCCTGCGCGGACTTGGACGGCACGATGGCCGGCAGACTCCGGCGGACGGCGGACCGGCGAGGCCCGCTGCGCCGCGAGGTTCAAGCCTCGGACTTCTTGCTCCCACCCACGCGCTTCTTGGCGCGTTTGACGATGCCGCCGACGGTCAGGCGCTCGTTGCCGAGCACGGTGAGCTTCTTCACCTGCGGACGATGATTGCCGCTCTTGCTGAACTTGACGATCTTCACCACCCGCGGCCCCGGCAGGCGGTCGTCGCGCGCGGCCGCTTCTTTCTCGGGAACAGGCCGCCACAGCACCAGCAGCTTGCCGATATGCTGGATCGGCGCGGCGCTCAGTTGCTCGGACAGGCTTGCCAGCGCCGCTTCGCGGGTCGGGCGGTCGTCGCTGAACATGCGCACCTTGATCAGGCCATGGGCCCTGAGCGCCAGGTCGGCTTCCTTGACCACGGCCGGGGTGAGCCCGTCGCCGCCGATGAGCACGACCGGGTCGAGATGGTGGGCCGCGGCGCGGTGTTCCTTGCGCTGGGCCGGTGTGAGTTGAATGGTGGGCATCGGCCTATTATCCCCGTGGACACCGCCGCAGCCGTCGTGGTCGACCCCTCAATTCCTCGTGAACGCCAGGCGCTTTCCGTCATCACGCGATGAAGATCAAATCGAAGAGCAAGAAGATCAACAAGGCCTGGCTCGCCGAGCATATGAACGACCCCTACGTTCGGCTGGCTCAGCGCGAGGGCTACCGCGCCCGCGCGGCCTACAAGCTCAAGGAGATCGACGAGGCGCTTGGATTGATCAAGCCGGGCCAACTGGTGGTCGACCTTGGCGCCGTGCCCGGGGCATGGAGCCAGTACCTGCGGCGGCGCTTTGCGCCCAAGGAGGCGGGCACCGGCGGTGCGGCGGTGGGCCGGCTCAACGGCACGATCATCGCGCTGGACCTGCTCGACTTCGAGCCGATCGAGGGCGTGACCTTCATCCTGGGCGACTTCCGCGAGGATGCGGTGCTCGCGCAGTTGCGCCAGGCCGTCGGCGCGCGGCCGGTGGACTTGGTGGTCTCGGACATGTCACCCAACCTGTCGGGCATCGAAAGTGCCGACGCCGCGCGTATCGCGCACCTGGTGGAGCTGGCGGTGGAGTTCTCCTGCGCCCACCTCAAGCCCGACGGCGCCCTGGTGGCCAAGGTCTTCCACGGCAGCGGCTACAGCCAGCTGGTCGAGCTGTTCAAGCGCACCTTTCGCATCGTTAAACCGATCAAGCCCAAGGCCTCGCGCGACCGCTCCGCAGAAACCTTTCTCGTCGGCATCGGTCTGAAGCAAAGTGCCAGAGGCGATCAAAGTGCATGAAATTGCGTCCGAATGCACGGGCCAAGCCCCGATTCCCCATGCCCGAGCAGGGTTCGGACAAGGCGGCTCAACCCCTTGTGTCGAATAGAATGCGCCCCATCTGCCGTGGATGCGCGCATGTGCCTTTTTGCCGTGCGCCGGAGCATCGACTGAACAAGGAGCCGCGGTGAACAATCAATGGTTTTCCAAGGTCGCCGTCTGGCTGGTGATCGCCCTCGTGTTGTTCACGGTGTTCAAGCAGTTCGACCGCACCGCAGCCTCAAGTGGCCAGATCGGCTACTCCGACTTCCTCGAAGAGGTGCGCAGCAAGCGCATCAAGTCGGTCCAGATCCAGGAAGGCGTCGGTGGCAGCACCGAGATTCGCGCCCGCACCAACGACGACAAGGAGGTGCGCGCCACCGCGACGTACCTCGACCGCGGCCTGGTAGGCGACCTGATCAACAACAACGTTAAGTTCGACGTCAAGCCGCGCGAAGAGCCGTCGATCCTGACCAGCATTCTGATCAGCTGGGGCCCGATGCTGCTGCTGATCGGCGTCTGGATTTACTTCATGCGCCAGATGCAGGGCGGCGGCAAGGGCGGCGCCTTCAGCTTCGGCAAGAGCCGCGCGCGCATGCTCGACGAGAGCAACAACACGATCACCTTTGCTGACGTGGCCGGCTGCGACGAGGCCAAGGAAGAGGTCAAGGAGCTGGTCGACTTCCTGAAGGATCCGCAGAAGTTCCAGAAGCTCGGCGGCCGCATTCCGCGCGGCGTGCTGATGGTCGGCCCTCCGGGCACCGGCAAGACGCTGCTCGCCAAGGCGATCGCCGGCGAAGCCAAGGTGCCGTTCTTCAGCATCAGCGGCTCGGACTTCGTCGAGATGTTTGTCGGCGTCGGCGCGGCGCGGGTGCGCGACATGTTCGAGCAGGCCAAGAAGAGCGCGCCTTGCATCATCTTCGTCGACGAAATCGACGCTGTCGGCCGCCACCGTGGCGCGGGCCTGGGCGGCGGCAACGACGAGCGTGAGCAGACGCTGAACCAGATGCTCGTCGAGATGGACGGCTTCGAAACCAACCTCGGTGTGATCGTGATGGCGGCCACCAACCGGCCCGACATCCTCGACCCCGCGCTGCTGCGCCCGGGCCGCTTCGACCGCCAGGTCTACGTCACCCTGCCCGACGTGCGCGGCCGCGAGCAGATCCTGAATGTGCACATGCGCAAGGTGCCGATCGGCCAGGACATCAAGGCCGACATCCTGGCGCGTGGCACACCGGGCTTCTCGGGCGCCGACCTTGCCAACCTGGTCAACGAAGCGGCGCTCTTCGCCGCCCGCCGCAACGGGCGCGTCGTCGAGATGAACGACTTCGAGAAGGCCAAGGACAAGATCATGATGGGCCCCGAGCGCAAGAGCATGGTGATGCCCGAAGAAGAGCGCAAGAACACGGCCTACCACGAGGCCGGACATGCGCTGGTGGCGCGCCTGGTGCCCAAGACCGACCCGGTGCACAAGGTCACCGTGATCCCGCGCGGCCGTGCCCTC
This sequence comes from Burkholderiales bacterium, assembly GCA_031404155.1. Lineage (GTDB taxonomy): Bacteria > Pseudomonadota > Gammaproteobacteria > Burkholderiales > Burkholderiaceae_C > JANNGZ01. Next base: position 13,931 of record JANNGZ010000248.1, on the reverse strand, counting down.
GGCGTCACGATGCAGCTGCCCGAAGGCGACCGCTACAGCCTGGACAAGGAGCGCATGCTCAGCACGATCTCGGTGCTGTTCGGTGGCCGCATTGCCGAAGAGGTGTTCATGAACCAGATGACCACGGGCGCCAGCAACGACTTCGAGCGCGCCACGCAGATCGCGCGCGACATGGTCACCCGCTACGGCATGAGCGACGAACTCGGGCCGATGGTCTATGCCGAGAACGAGGGCGAGGTCTTCCTCGGCCGCTCGATCACCAAGCAGGTGAACGTGTCCGAGCAGACGATGCAGAAGGTGGACCGCGAGATCCGCAAGATCATCGACGAGCAGTACTCGGCGGCGCGCAAGCTGATCGAAGACAACAAGGACAAGATGCACGCGATGGCCAAGGCGCTGCTCGAATGGGAGACCATCGACAGCGACCAGATCGACGACATCATGGCCGACAAGCCGCCGCGCCCGCCCAAGGACTGGACCAGCACCCCGAGCAAGCCCAGCGGCCCGACGCCGCCGGTGAGCCCCGACAGTGCGCCCGCGGCGGCCTGAACCTCCGGCCGCACGGACCACAACGGGGCTTCGGCCCCGTTCGCATTTCACCCATGCTCTGGCACACCGGCCGCTTCAAGATCGACCTCGCGCGGCCGCGCGTGATGGGCATCGTCAACGTGACGCCCGACTCCTTCTCCGACGGGGGCCAGTTCGCCGACGTGCGGGCCGCTTGCGCGCATTGCGAGGACCTGCTCGCACAAGGCGCGGACCTGCTCGACATCGGCGGCGAGTCCACCCGGCCCGGCGCCATTGCACCGACGGCCGAAGCAGAGATCGAGCGGGTGCTGCCGGTGTTGCGCCATGCGGTCACCCTCGGCGTGCCGGTGTCGGTGGACACGAGCGAGCCCGCGGTGATGCGCGAAGCGCTGGGCTTGGGCGTGGACATCGTCAACGATGTGCGTGCGTTGCGCCGGCCCGGCGCGCTGGAGGCGGTTGCTGCGCATCCGCACGCCGGCGTCTGCCTGATGCACATGCAGGGCGAGCCGGGTTCGATGCAGCACGAGCCGAACTACGGCGATGTGGCCGCCGAGGTCCTGGCCTTCCTGGCCGAACGTGCGGCGGCCCTGCTCGGGTTCGGCGTGGACTGCCAGCGCATCGTGTTCGACCCGGGTTATGGCTTCGGCAAGACCGCCGATCACAACCTCGAACTGCTGCGCCGCCAGCGCGAGTTGCTCTCGCTGGGCCGGCCACTGCTCGTGGGATGGTCGCGCAAGGCCACCCTGGGCAAGATCACCGGCAAGGCGGTGGCTGAGCGGGCTGCGGCGAGCGTGGCCGCGGCGCTGCTGGCGGTGCAGCGGGGGGCCAGCATCGTGCGGGTGCACGACGTCGCGGCCACCGTCGATGCATTGAAAGTCCTGGCCGCGGTCGAGTCGAACCAACCCGCGGTCGACCACAAAAGCAAGAGAGAGACATGAGCAGAACCTGGTTTGGCACCGACGGCATCCGCGGCACGGTCGGCAAAGCGCCGATCACCCCCGACTTCATGCTGCAACTCGGCCACGCGGTCGGACGTGTGCTTCGTCGCGGGCGCAGCCGGCGGCCGGCGGTGGTGGTCGGCAAGGACACCCGCGTCTCGGGCTACATGATCGAGTCGGCGCTGGAAGCCGGATTCGCCTCGGCGGGTGTCGACACTCTGCTCAGCGGGCCGCTGCCCACACCCGGCGTGGCTTACCTCACCCGCGCGCTGCGCCTGGACCTGGGCGTGGTGATCAGCGCGTCGCACAACCCCTTCGGCGACAACGGCGTCAAGTTCTTCTCTTCGCATGGCGAAAAGCTGCCCGACGAATGGGAGCTCGCGGTCGAGGCCGCGCTGGGCGAGGCGCCGCAATGGGCCGACTCCGCCGCTCTCGGCAAGGCGCGCCGCATCGAAGATGCCAGCGGGCGCTACATCGAATTCTGCAAGGGCACCTTCAGCAACGACCTCTCGCTCAAGGGGCTGAAGCTGGTGGTCGACGCGGCGCATGGCGCAGCCTACCAGGTCGCACCCGGTGTGTTCCACGAACTCGGCGCCGATGTGGTCGCCATCGGTTGCACCCCCGACGGCTTCAACATCAACGCCGGTTTTGGCGCCACTGCGCCGGGCGCCTTGATCAAGGCGGTGGCCGAACACCGCGCCGACTTCGGCATCGCGCTCGACGGCGACGCCGACCGCCTGCAACTCGTCGACGCATCGGGACGCCTGTACAACGGCGACGAGCTGCTCTATGTGATGGCCTGCGACCGCCTGGCGCAAGGTGAGCGTGTTGAGGGCGTCGTCGGCACCCTGATGACCAACATGGCGGTGGAGGTGGCGCTGCGCGGCCGCGGCGTGCCCCTGGTACGCACTAGGGTCGGCGACCGCTATGTGCTTGAGGAGATGTCGGCCCGCGGTTGGCGCCTCGGCGGCGAAGGCTCGGGCCACCTGCTCGCGCTGGACAAACACACCACCGGCGACGGCATCGTGAGTGCGCTGCAAATCCTGCAGGCGGTGCAGCGCAGCGGCCGCAGCCTGGCCCAGCTGCTCGAGGCGGTGACCCTGTTCCCACAGACGCTGATCAATGTGCGGCTGGCCGAGGGCAGCGGCGACTGGCGCGCCAACACACGCCTGGCCACCGAGTCGGACGCGGTGAACGCCGAACTCGGTGACGGCGGCCGCATCCTGATCCGCCCCTCCGGCACCGAGCCGCTGCTGCGGGTGATGGTCGAAGCGCAAGACGCGGCGCAGGCCCAGCGTTGTGCCGAGCGGCTGGCGGCCGCGGTCACCGGCTGAGATCTTCGCGCGCACCGAGCAGCCGGTGCAACAACACGCCGACGGCTGCGCCGAGCAGCTCCGCCAAGACGAAGCCCGGCACGCTCGCCGGTGCAATACCTGAAAAACTGTCGCTCCACATGCGGCCGAAGGCCGCCGCCGGGTTGGCGAACGAGGTCGACGCGGTGAACCAGTAGGCGGCGCCAATCCAGCAGGCCACGAGCAACGGTGCTCGGGCGGCACCGGCTCTGAGCACCACCAGGACCAGCCCGGCGGTGGCCACCGCTTCGGCCAGGCCTTGCCCGAGGCCGTCACGTGTTTTCATCGACACCTGGACCAGCGGCTCATCGAACATCGCATGCGCGAGCAGGGCGCCGAGCCAGGCTCCGGCCAACTGGACGACGATGTAGGCGACGCCGTCGCGAAGCGGCAGTGAACGCCGCCACACCAGCACCAGCGTGACCGCGGGGTTGAAGTGCGCGCCGCTCACCGGCGCCAGCAGTTCGATCAACACCAGCAGCCCGGCCATCGTGGCCAGCGTGTTGGCGAGCAGGGCAACCGCGTCGTTGCCGCCGGCGAGCCGCTCGGCCATGATGCCGGAGCCGATCACCACCGCGAGCAGCGTGGCAGTGCCGATCAATTCGGCCGCGACGCGGCGGGGCAGCGGTGGCGCGCTCAAAAGGCGTTCGCCAGCGCTTGAGCCGCCGCGCCGATCCGGGCTGGCGCCAGCGCTTCGTCGGGCAGGGCGACCAGGCGCTCGATGCGCTTGCGCATCAGCGCCAAGGTCGCAACGAAGGCATCGAGCCGCTGGCGCTCGTCGCCCGGCGCCGCAGACGGGTCGGCGTAGCCCCAATGCACCGTGGCCGGACCACCGGGCCACAGCGGGCAGGTTTCACCGGCGGCGTTGTCGCAAACGGTGATCACGAGGTCCATCGGCGGCGCGCCTGGCTTGGCGAAGACATCCCAGCTCTTGCTTGAGAGGCCGCTGGTCGATACGCCGGCGCCACCCAGGGCCGCCAGCGCCAACGGGTTCGGCGAGCCGCGAGGGTGGCTGCCAGCGCTGTAGCCGCGCCAGCAGCCTTGCCCCAGGTGGTTCAGCAGCGCCTCGCCAAGGATGCTGCGCGCCGAGTTGTGGGTGCACAGGAAGAGAACATTGACGCGGGTTTGCATGGTCCGGCCAGTGTGCCAGCGCGTGCAGCCCCTGCGCAGCGTCGCCGAGTTGTCATCCGATCCACACCCCGCTGTCACGAAAGCTTCATACGAGGCCTCTACAGTCACTGCAAACCCTGAAAACTCAGGCTTCTGAAGGAGAAATCAAATGTCCAGACTGATCCAACAATCCGCCGTGTTGACACTGAGCGTCTTGGGCGCGGTCGCCGCGGCCCAGGCGCAAGTGGTGAAGATCGACGGCTCGTCCACCGTCTACCCGATCACCGAAGGGGTGGCCGAGGACTTCCAGAAGATGAAGAAGAACGCGATCAAGGTGACCGTGGGCATCTCGGGCACCGGTGGCGGCTTCAAGAAGTTTTGCCGCGGCGAGACCGACCTGCAGAACGCCTCGCGCCCGATCCTGGAAAAGGAAATGGCCGACTGCAAGGCAGCCGGCGTGGAGTACATCGAGCTGCCGGTGGCGTTCGATGCGCTCACCGTGGTGATGAACCCGAAAAACACTTTCCTGAAGTCGATCACCGTCGACGAGCTGAAGAAGATGTGGGAACCTGCCGCGCAAGGCAAGGTGATGCGCTGGAACCAGGTCAACCCGGCCTGGCCGGACGCGCCGATCAAACTCTTCGGCGCGGGGTCGGATTCGGGCACCTTCGACTACTTCACCGAGGCCGTCACCGGCAAATCCAAGGCCAGCCGCGGCGACTACACCGCCTCGGAAGACGACAACGTGCTGGTGCAGGGCGTGTCGCAGGACGTCAACGCGATCGGCTACTTCGGCTATGCGTACTACGCCGAGAACCAGTCGCGCCTGAAGGCGGTGCCGATCGTGGAGAAGGCCGGCAAGGCTGCGGTGTTGCCGAGCGAGGCCGCGGTGCTCGACGGCAGCTACCAGCCGCTGTCGCGCCCGATCTTCATCTACGTGAGCGTGAAGTCGCTAGCCAAGCCCGAGGTGCGCGAGTTCGCCGAGTACACGATGAAGATGGCGGCCAAGATTGCCAAGGAAGTGAAGTACGTGCCGCTGCCGGACAAGGCCTACACCATCGGCCTGGAGCATCTGGCCAAGGGCAAGAAGGGCACCGTGTTCGGCGGCAAGAACGAGGTGGGTGTGCGCATAGACGACCTGCTGGCGCGCGAAGCCAAGCTCTGAAGTGAACCACCCCCGTTGTGCCTTCGGCGCTCCCCCAGGGGGCCGAGGCACGCGGCTCCAAGCCGACCCGCGTCGGCTTGGGCGGGCCGAGGAATGGCCGCGTCTCGCGGCCATACGGCCTGCAAGGCCCGCTGGCGGACCGGCAAAGCCGGCTTCGCGGCGGCCGCTTGGATCGACCTGGCCCGAGCGCGATTTCACACGCGAGGGCTGAGCTGTGCGGCGGGCCTGCCCGCCGTACCCCCGAGGCCCGCAGCGGAGCAAAAACTACAATGGACGCGAGCACAACACCCGCAGGAGTTTCGGTGACGGTCGCCGCCAGCAGCAACCCCATCAGCAGCGAGACCCGGCTTGCCGAGTACGCGCGCAACAAGGCGCAGCGCAAGCGCCGCGAAACCGTCATCGAGTCGGTGTTGCTGCTCGCGGCCTGCGTATCGGTGTTCACCACGCTGGGCATCGTCTACATCCTGATCCGCGAATCGCTCGTCTTTTTCGCGGCAGTGCCCTTGTGGGACTTTCTCACCGACACCCAGTGGACCCCGCTTTTCTCCGACGCGCACTTCGGCATCCTGGTGCTGATGTCGGGCACGCTCACCAGCTCGATGGTGGCGCTGCTGATCGCGATACCGCTGGGCACGATCATCGCGATCTACCTCTCGGAGTTTGCCGGGCACAAGACCCGCGAAATTCTGAAGCCGACGCTGGAGTTGCTTTCGGGCGTGCCGACCATTATCTACGGCTACTTCGCGCTGCTCTTCGTCACCCCGCTGATCCAGAGGATCTACCCCGAGCTGCCCGGCTTCAACGTGCTCTCGGCCGGCCTGGTGATGGGCATCATGATCATTCCGTACGTGTCGTCCTTGTCCGAGGACGCGATGCGCGCGGTGCCGATGAGCCTGCGCGAAGGCTCGTACGCGATGGGTGCCACCCGCTACCACACCGCCGTCAAGGTGGTGTTCCCCGCGGCGCTGTCGGGCATCGCGTCGGCCTACATCCTGGGCATCTCGCGGGCCATCGGCGAAACCATGATCCTGGCGGTGGCGGCCGGCATGCAACCGAACCTGACGCTCAACCCGATGGAGCCGGCGGCCACGATCACCTCCTTCATCGTGCAGGTGGCGCTGGGTGACCTGCCGCACGGCAGCGTGGGCTACCAGACCATCTTCGCCGCTGGCCTCACGCTGATGTTGATCACCCTGTGCTTCAACCTGCTCGGCCATTGGCTGCGCAAGCGCTTCCGGGAGGCCTACTGATGGACGGCAGTACGAAGAGCCCCGCCGGGCGTGGCACCGCCGCCCGCGACATGCGCGCGCTGCGGGTGCTGATCCGTGCGCACAAACGCTGGGACATGCTGTTCAGCCTGCTTGGTTTGCTCGCCTTGTCCATCGCGATCCTGACCCTGGTGGCCCTGTTCGTCGACATGGCGGTGGCCGGCATTCCGCGCCTGAACCCAGATTTCTTCACCTCGTTTGCGTCGCGGCGCGCGGGGCAGGCCGGCATTCTCTCGGCCTGGGTCGGCTCGATCCTGGTGATGATCGTCACCGCCTGCGTCGCGGTGCCGGTGGGCATCGCCGGCGCGGTCTACCTCGAAGAGTACGCACGCAAGAACTGGTTCACCGACCTGATCGAGATCAACATCACCAACCTGGCGGGTGTGCCGTCGATCGTCTACGGCCTGCTCGCGCTCGGCCTGTTCGTCTACACCTTCGGGCTCGGGCAGAGCATCCTTACCGCGGGCCTGACGCTTGCGCTGTTGATCCTGCCGATCGTGATCACCACCACGCGCGAAGCGCTGCGCGCCATTCCGCAGCATGTGCGCGAAGGCGCCTATGCCTGCGGTGCGTCGAAATTCCAGGTCGTGGGCGACCACCTGCTGCCCTACGGCCTGCCCGGCATCCTCACCGGCGTGATCATCGGCCTGTCGCGCGCCATCGGCGAGACGGCGCCGATCATCACCATCGGTGCACTCACCTTCATCGCCTTCTTGCCGCCAGTACCCTTCACCGGCGAGCCGGCGGCGGGCGCCTTCGAGTGGCTGTTTTCGCCCTTCACCGTGATGCCGATCCAGATCTTCAACTGGACTTCGCGCCCAGACCCTGCGTTCCATCAGAACGCCGCCGCCGCAAGCTTCGTGCTCGTGTTCATGACGCTGGGCATGAACGCGCTGGCGATCTGGCTGCGTTACCGGCTGCGCAAGAACATCAAGTGGTGAGCCGGTGGACACCAAGTCAAGCCACGCCACGAACAGAGCGCCAGGAACGCAACCTATGACCTCCACCATCACGCTGCCTGCGAAGCCACCTTCGATGAAAGCCGAGTCGAAGGACCTCGACTTCTACTACGGTGAGTTTCGCGCCTTGCGCGGCGTGTCGATGCCGGTCTACGAGAACCGCGTCACCGCCTTGATCGGCCCGAGCGGTTGCGGCAAGAGCACCTACCTGCGCTGCTTCAACCGCATGCACGACCTCTACCCCGGGCACCGCTACGACGGCAGCATCCACCTGCACCCGGACAACGTGGACGTGCTGCACGCTTCGGTGGACCCGATCGAGGTGCGGATGCGGATTTCAATGGTGTTCCAGAAGCCCAACCCGTTCCCGAAGTCGATCTTCGAAAACGTGGCCTACGGCCTGCGGGTGCGCGGCGAAAAATCGCGCAGCCTGCTCGAGGACAAGGTGGAGGTGGCGCTGAAGAACGCAGCCTTGTGGGAGGAGGTGCGGGACCGCCTGGACGAATTGGCGGTCAACCTTTCGGGCGGGCAGCAGCAGCGCCTGTGCATCGCCCGCGCGCTGGCCACCGACCCGGAGATCATCCTCTTCGACGAGCCGACTTCGGCGCTGGACCCTATCGCCACCGGCAGCATCGAGGAGTTGATCGGCGAGATCAAGAGCAAGGTGACGGTGCTGATCGTCACCCATAACATGCAGCAGGCGGCGCGGGTCTCGGACTACACCGCCTACATGTACCTCGGCGAGCTGATCGAGTTCGGCGACACACGCGACATCTTCATGAAACCCAGGCGCAAGGAGACCGAGGACTACATCACCGGCCGTTTCGGCTGAATCAGCCACTGATGTAGCAGCGACCCCAAGTGACGCGGCCGAAGCCACGACGACGATGAGTACCGGAGCCACCGAATGAGCGACAAACACCTCTCCACCCAGTTCGACGCTGAACTCAGCGGCATCTCCACCCGTGTGCTCGAGATGGGCGGCATGGTCGAGGCCCAGGTCAGCCAGTCGATCTACGCCCTGGTCAACTTCAGCGGCGAGACTGCGTCCCAGGTGCTCGCGCAGGAAGAACGTGTCAACCAGCTGGAGGTCGAGATCGACCGCGACCTGTCGGGCATCATCGCCCGCCGCCAGCCCACCGCGCGCGACCTGCGCCTGCTGATCGCCGTGTCCAAGACCATCGGCAACCTGGAGCGTGTCGGCGACGAGGCGGCACGCATCGCACGCACGGTGCAGCGGCTGGTCAACACCGGTGTGTCGAGCAAGATGCGCCTGCCGCTGTCGGACGTTTCCTTCGAGGCCAACCTGGCCACCGCCTTGCTGCGCAAGTCGCTCGATGCCTTCGCGCGCCTGGACACGGTTCGTGCGATCGAGGTCATCAAGCAGGACAACGAGATCGACCGCGTCTTCGAGGGCCTGATGCGCAAGCTCATCACCTACATGATGGAAGACCCGCGCACCATCTCCGCGTCGATCGACCTGGTGTTCGTGGCCAAGGCGATCGAACGTGTGGGCGACCACGCCAAGAACCTGGCCGAGCAGATCATCTACATCGTCAAGGGCACCGACGTGCGGCACAACCCGATCGAGACCATTGAGTCGATGGCGCGCTGACGGCTTCAGGCCCACAAATCACCATGAGCAGAGTTCTTGTAGTCGAAGACGAGTCGGCGATCGCCGAGCTGGTGGCGATCAACCTGCGCCATGCCGGCTTTGAAGTGGCCATCGCGGCCGATGCCGAACAGGCGCAGCGCGAGGTCGACAGCGTGCTGCCCGACCTGGTGATCCTGGACTGGATGCTGCCCGCCACCTCGGGGCTGCAACTGGCGCGGCGCTGGCGCGGCGAGCGGCGTACTCGCGAGCTGCCGATCATCATGCTCACCGCACGCGGCGAGGAGGGCGACAAGGTGGCCGGCCTGGACGCCGGCGCCGACGACTACCTCAGCAAACCCTTCTCGACGAAGGAGTTGCTGGCGCGCATCCGTGCCGTGCTGCGTCGCAAGATGCCCCAGGCGCTGGACGCCGCGGTGGAGGTGGGTGCCCTGCGGCTGGACCCGGCCACGCACCGGGTCACCGGTGTGGTGGATGGCTTGGCACGCGAGGTGAAGGTCGGGCCCACCGAGTTTCGTCTGCTGCACTTTTTCATGACCCATCCCGAACGGGTGCACAGCCGCCCGCAATTGCTCGACCGCGTCTGGGGCGACCATGTCTTCATCGAGGAGCGTACCGTCGACGTGCATGTCAAGAGGCTGCGTGAAGCCCTGGCGCCGGCCCACTGCGCCGCGATGATCGAGACGGTGCGTGGTGCCGGCTACCGCCTCACGCACCTGGTGAGTGCGGTCGTTACCTGACGAGAACCCGCGAGGCAGCGTTGTCGGATTACTGGTTGTTGCCTCGCGTCGCGGCCGGTGTGGCCGCGCTGCTCGTGGGCGGCCTGCTCGGGCACTCGATCGGTCTGAGCCTCGACAAGCCGATCGCGGGCTTGCTGTTGGGCGGCGCCGTGGCAACCTTGCTCGTGGCGGCTGCCGACGGGCTGCGCGCCTATCGCCTCATCGCCTGGCTGCGCAGCCCGCTGGAGCGGGCGCGGCCAACGGACGATGGCGTCTGGGGCGAGGTGGCGTACCGCATCGAGCGCACGATCCGCAGCCATGAGAGCGCGACGACGCAGGAACAGACCCGGCTCGCGCAGTTCCTGTCGGCGATCGAAGCCTCGCCGAACGGGGTGTTGATGCTCGACGCCAAGGACCAGATCGATTGGTGCAACTCGGTCGCTTCGGACCACTTCGGCCTGGACCCGCAGCGCGACCAGCGCCAGCCGGTGACCAACCTGGTTCGGGCACCGGCGTTCGTCGATTGCCTGCGCAACCAGCAGTTCGACCAGGCGGTGACTTTCCCGGCGCCGGGCGGGCACACTACCTTGTCGGTGCTGGTTCGCGCCTATGGCGACGGCCGCAAGATCGTGCTGTCCCAGGACATCACCGAGCGCGAACGCGCCGACGCGATGCGGCGCGATTTCGTGGCCAATGTGTCCCACGAAATGCGCACGCCGCTCACCGTGCTGGCCGGCTTCGTCGAAACAATGGCTGAGCTGCCGCTGACCGGGGTGGAGCGCGAACGGGTGTTGACGCTGATGCGGCAGCAAACGACGCGGATGCAAACCCTGGTGGCCGACCTGCTGACGCTGGCGCAACTCGAGGGCAGCCCACGGCCACTGGGCGACCGCTGGCATGCCGCCGACAAGCTCTTCGCGCAGGTGCGTTCCGAGGCGGCCATGCTTTCAGCTGGGCGGCACAGCTTGAACTTCGATCTGCAACCCGAGCTTGAAGTGGCCGGACAGGAAGAGGAACTCACCAGTGCCATTGCCAACCTGGTCAACAACGCGGTGCGCTACACGCCCGAAGGCGGGCGTGTCGATGTTCGTTTCTCGGTTCGCTCCGACGGCGTCGGTGAAATCGAGGTCCGCGACAGCGGCATCGGCGTCGAGCGTGAGCACCTGCCGCGTTTGACCGAGCGCTTCTACCGCGTCGATGGCAGCCGCTCGCGCGAAACCGGTGGCACCGGCCTCGGGCTGGCGATCGTCAAGCATGTCGTGCAGCGCCACAGTGGTGAGCTGGCGATCCAGAGCGAGCCGGGTGTCGGTTCGAGTTTCCGGATCTTGTTGCCAGCGATGCGCGTGCGCGCGGTGGTGGCACGCGCCGCGGCCTGAAGCTGCCGCGATGGTACTTCGACCTCAGGGCTTGCCGCCGCGCCGATAGACGACAAACAGCTCTTCGCGATCGGTGGGGCGGCGCAAGGTTGTCAGCATGTGCCAGCCCTCGACGGCGCCGGGGACCGAGCCGATGCTGCCTTGGCGCAGCATGTACTCGCAGCCGCCATTGGCAAGGGCGCGCGCGTCCACGGGCCAGCGGCCGAAGTACTCCATCGCCGACACCGCGGCCCGCGACACCCCCGGCGCACGCAGGCACGCCTGCGGCGGCACATGCTCCGCCACCAGGCGCACCAGCGGCCGGTAGCTGCGGGCGTAGTCGAGCAAAGGCAGCCACAGCGTCATCAACAACAACCAGTTCAGGGCGACGCCGCCGGCGCTGAGCACCAGGCTCTTCCACAGCGCATGCTGGTGGCGCCCGGTTCGCCAACGCACCAGCCATAGCCACGCCAGGGTCGCGACCACCGCGGCGCTGACAGCGAACCAGATGCGCGGCGCGGGATATCCGGGAGCCAGCTTGGCGACGTTGGCGGCAATGCGGGATGGCGTGCCTGTCTGCATCGCCACATAGACCACCCAGATCGCGATTGCGCAGCCGCTGAAGAAGAACACCGAGAACCAGTCGACCGCCGCCGCGGCGCTGCGCTTGAGCGTCGGCAGTGCAAAGGCGGCGAGCACCGCCAGGCCGGGCAGCGCGAGCATCAAGGCGCGGTCGGCGCCGCCCATGACGACGCAGGCCACAAGCGCAACCAGCACCGAGGCCAGCGGCACCGAGACGTGCCGCTTCAGCAGTTGGCGCCGCCAGCGCCACAGCGTCCACAGCGCCAGAGGCCAGGCCGGCCAGAGAAACCAGAGCAGCAAGCGAGCGAGCTGAAGTGCCTGCGATGCCTCGGCCCGCACGCCCACACGCCAGGCCCAGAGGCCGAACAGGCTCGACAGCAGGGCCGCCAGCAAGGCGGACGCCGCCACCCACCAGGCGAACCCGCGAGCCTCGTCGTAGTGGCTGCGCGCGCACACCAGCGCGCCCGCCGCTCCGATGCCCACGGCGATCGCGGGCGCGCCGCTGCACGCCAAAAGTGGCAACGCGACCAGCACCGCGACGCGGGCGCGGCCGTGGCGAAACGGCGCTGCGGCCAGGCTCCAAAGGAAGATCGTCACCGCAAACAGCTGCGAGAGTTCAGGCGTGGTTTCGTGGCCGAGCTGCAGCAGGCCCAGCGTGGCGATCAGCGCCAGCAGCGCGCCGTCGGCCATCGCACGCGCGTAGTCGACCATCGGTGCCTCGCCACCGAACGCAAACGCCAGCGGCTGCGCGGCTTCAGTGCGGGCGAGCTGGTAGGTGGTGTACCAGGTGAAGACCAATGTCAGGGCCAGCAGCAGCGCAAAAGGCACTCGTGCGGCGAATGCCGGGTCGAGCCAGGGCGAGAACAGGCTGATCGACAGCGCGCCGATCCAGTGCGGCAGCAACACCGCGTCGGTGGGCAGCCCACCCAGCGTCGGCGAAAGCCAGGGTACCCGCCCCTCGGAGATACCGACCATCACGCCAAAGGCGCTCAGTTCGGCGTTTTTCCAGGGGTCGCGCCCGAACAGCCCCGGCAGCACGAAGGCCGCGCAGAACAGCAGCAACGCAAGGCGCGGCAAGCGCTGCGCTGCGCGCTCGGTCACCAATGCCGGGTTGAGCGTGTTCACGCGCGGATCATGCAAGAAAGTGCGGTCGCCTCTGGCGGCGGAAACAAAACAAGGCAGCCGAAGCTGCCTTGTTCTTGAAGCCGGCGCTCGCGCTGCTGGCCTACTTCTTCAGCCCGACACGCGCGAACTTGTTGCGGAACTTCTCGACCCGGCCGCCTAGCGTGTCGATGCTCTTCTGGGTGCCCGTGTAAAACGGGTGCGACTCGCTGGTGCTCTCCAGCTTGACCAGGGGCAGCTCGCTGCCGTCGTCCATCTTCACGGTCTCCTTGGTTTGCACGCAGGAACGTGTGACGAACTTGAAGCCGTTGGACAAGTCCACGAAGCACACTTCGCGGTAGCCGGGGTGGATGCCTTCTTTCATGATCTGCCTCTTTTGTCGCTGAGCGCCATTGCCAACCGGGAGCCACGCCGCACCATGCGGAGCACTTGCCGACAGCGGAAAACCTTGAATTATAGCCAGGAGGGCACGGCTGGCGCTCCGGGGCCCGCGCCCGAAGCGCTCGCGTGGCCGGGCGCTCAATCGCTTCAGCCGCCGCGCCGCATCATGTCGAAGAAGTCGAGGTTGTTCTTGCTCGCCTTCATCTTCTCGAGGATGAACTCCATCGACTCGATTTCGTCCATCGGGTATAGCAGCTTGCGCAGGATCCAGGTCTTTTGCAGGATTTCGGGCTTGAGCAGCAGTTCCTCGCGCCGCGTGCCGCTCTTGTTCACGTCGATGGCCGGCCAGATGCGCTGCTCGGCGAGCTCGCGGTCCAGCACGAGCTCCATGTTGCCCGTGCCCTTGAACTCTTCGAAGATCACCTGGTCCATGCGCGAGCCGGTGTCGATCAACGCCGTCGCGAGGATGGTCAGCGAGCCGCCATTCTCGATCTTCCGCGCGCCGCCGAAGAAGGCCTTCGGCTTCTCCAGCGTGCGGGCGTCGATGCCGCCCGAGAGCGTGCGCCCGCCGCTCCTCTGGAGCAGGTTGTAGGCCCGGCCCAGGCGCGTGAGCGAGTCCATCAGGATCACGACGTCGCGCCCGGCCTCCACCAGCCGGCGGGCCTTCTTGATCACGACCTCGACGAGCTGCACGTGGTTCTCGGGCGGCTTGTCGTTCGTCGAGACCGCCACCTCGCCCGTGGTGGCGCGGCGCATGGCGGTCGCCTCCTCGGGGCGCTCGTCCACCAGCAGCACGATGAGGTAGATCTCTGGGTAGTCGGTCTGGATGGCCTGCGCCAG
>JANNGZ010000247.1:0-1773 GCA_031404155.1 Burkholderiales bacterium | reverse complement strand
GAACGGCATGCCGAAGTGCTTCATCAGCACCCACGGCCGCATCGACCAGGACGAGTAGTTCTTGTTGCCGATCACCAGTTCGAGCATGGGGCCTCCATGGGTGCGGCCCAATGCTAGCGGCTCCGTCGCCGCTGCTTGATGTTTTCGGCGCATTGCTGCGAGGCGCGGCACTCAAGCGGCCGAGCTCCCCTTGGGGGGCGACGCCGCAGGCGTCTTGGGGCTGTCGTCGGGCCGCGCCGGGCCGCTCCCAAGCGGCCCGAACTCCCCCCGGGGGGCGGCGCCGCAGGCGCCTTGGGGCTGTCGATCACGTCGGCCAGTCCAGCCAGCCGGTGCTGGCGGTGAGCAGCACGAGGCCGCCGAACACGATGCGGTACCAGGCGAAGGCGCTGAAGTCGTGGCTGGACACGTAGCGGATCAGCCAGCGGATGCACAACAGCGCGCTTGCAAACGCGAACACCAGACCGACGATGAACATCGGCAGGTCGGCCAGGTGCAGCAGCTCGCGCTGCTTCCACACCGAGTAGGCGCCGGCGCCCATCAGCGTGGGAATGCCGAGGTAGAAGCTGAACTCGGTGGCGGCCTTGCGCGAGAAGCCGAAGATCATCGCGCCGATGATCGTGGCGCCCGAGCGGCTGGTGCCGGGCACGAGGGCCATGCATTGCACCAGGCCGACCTTGAGCGCGTCCAGCGTGTTCATGTCGTCGATGGTTTCGACCCGTGCATGTTTTGCGCCTTCGAGGTCGCGCTCGCCGTATCTGGCGTGGTGCCGGCGTTCCACCCACAGGATCACCAGCCCGCCGATGACGAAGGCCAGGGCCACCGGCACCGGCTTGAAGAGGTGAGCCTTGACGATGCTGCCGAAGGCCAGGCCGAGCACCACGGCGGGCAGGAAGGCGACGAGCAGGTTGAGCGCAAAACGCCGCGCCACTGCGTCGTGGCCGATGCTCGAGACGGTGCTCGCGAGGCGCTCGCGGTACTGCCAGATCACGGCAAACATCGCGCCGGTTTGGATCGCGATCTCGAACACCTTCACGGTTTCGCCGGTGAAGTCGAGCAGCGAGCCAGCCAGGATCAGGTGGCCGGTGGAGGAGATCGGCAGGAACTCGGTGAGCCCTTCCACGATGCCCATGATCGCGGCCTTGACCATCAGCATCAGATCCACTCGCAGCTCCCGCTGGAACAAAGCGGCGGATGATACCGGCGGCCTAAGGCACCGTGGAGAGCGTGATCTCCACGCCGCGCGGGGTGACCGTCACCGTACCGGCCCCGACACCGGCGCTGCGCATCCGCTCGGCACGTTCGGGCGACGCGCGCCAGATCGCGAAGTCGTCGAGCAGGCGCTCGGCAATCAGCGTGCTCAGGCGCTGGGTGGCGACCGGCAGGCCCACACCCTCCAGGCGCAGCTCGTTGACCCGCACGTCGGTGAGCCGCACCGACGCGTCTGAGGGCTCGAAGCGCAGCGCGTAGTCCAGCGACAAGCTGCCGCGCACCGAGCGGCCGCTGAGCCGCTCGCCGGCACGAAGCTCCAGCTCGGTGGCCAGGCGGTTGCGCTCGGGCAGCAGGCGCAGGCGCGGGCTGCTCACATTCACGTCGAGCACTTCGAGCACGCGTTTGTCGATCGGGAACTGGCGTGCAAGGAGGTTGTTCAGCTCAGCCTCGCTCAGGGTCACGCTGCGCGAGCCGCCGAGACCGGCGCAAGCGCCGAGCGCAAGCAGGCTGGCCACAAGCAGCACGCCGCCCAGCCCATGGCGTCGAAGGATCTTCAGCATCGGG
>JANNGZ010000246.1:0-2343 GCA_031404155.1 Burkholderiales bacterium | reverse complement strand
TGCCGCAAGGTGGCCTATGCGATTGCCCATTCGCCGCTGGTCAAGACCGCGTTTTTCGCCAGCGACCCGAACCTGGGGCGCATTCTGGCGGCGGTGGGTTATGCCGGCATCGACGACCTGGATCAGGGCCTGATCGACATGTACCTCGACGACGTGCATGTGGCGACGAAGGGCGGCCGCCATGCCGGCTACCGCGAAGAAGACGGCCAGCGGGTGATGAAGCAGGCCGAGATCGGCGTGCGCGTCGACCTGCACCGCGGCACCGCCACCACCACCGTGTGGACCTGCGACCTGTCGCACGACTACGTCAGCATCAACGCCGACTACCGCAGTTAGCCAAAGTCTGTCAGCTTTCGGCCCTTGCCCTTTCGCATCCCGGCCCGCAACGTCACACCGCGCAGCCGCGCGAAACCCCTAGCTTGAAGCGCTGTGCGTGGCGTGCACGGTATAGACTGAATCGACCGGGGGATGGACCAGTACGCGAAGTACGCGCACAAACTTCCAGGGTTCCAGGGCCTTGCGCCGGCGCACGCGGCCATGCCGCTGGCAGCGAAGTCGATGCTGACGAGCCAAGGTTGAGCCCGATACATGCCGTTACGAAACATGCCGCCGGCTTGCCGCGCAGCGGCATGAAGATGCCAGGTCGCTACCGCGTTCAACCCCGTTGCTGAACTGATCCCCGCTATCGAGCTTGAGCATGCCGTCAAGCGACTGGATCCACTTCTTCGCTCCGGTGCCGGAGAGCACGCGCGCGTCGGTGGCGGCGCTGCTGCATCGTTCTGGTCTCTCCCCCGCACCCATGCCGGCGGATCCGGAGGGTTATGGCCTGATGGTATTGAGCGCGGTCGACGAGCAGGTGCTCGGCTGCATGCGCAGCGCCAGCCGGCGCTCGGTGGTGCTCGCGCTCGTGGTCGCGCCCGGTCGCGTGGCGCCGCCTGCGCAGTGGGCGTTGCTGCAAGCCGGCGCCGCCGATGTGCTGACCTGGTCCCCGCTGCCGAGCAGCGCCGATCAGGTCAGCGCCCGATTCGATCGCTTGAAAACGGTGCGCGGCATTAGCGAGAGCACGCGCGTGGGCAATGCGCTGGTCGGCGCCAGCGCCGCGTGGCGCTGCCTGCAGCGCCAGGTGGTCGAGCTCGCGGCTTATGCGCAGGGGCCGCTGCTCATCACCGGCGAGAGCGGCACCGGGAAGGAACTGATCGCGCGCCTGATCCACGATCTCGACTCGCGCGACGACAAGCGCGAGCTCGTCGTCGTCGATTGCACGACGATCACGCCCGAGTTGTCGGGCAGCGAGTTCTTCGGTCACGAACGCGGCGCCTATACCGGCGCGATGACGGCGCGCGACGGCGCCTTTGCGCAGGCCCATTGCGGCACCTTGTTCCTCGATGAGATCGGCGAGCTGCCGCTCGGCCTGCAGGCGCAGTTGCTGCGCGTCGTGCAGGAGGGCAAGTACAAGCGCGTCGGCGGCAACGCCTGGCAGCACACGAGTTTTCGCTTGGTCTCGGCCACGCACTGCGATCTCGAAGCGCGCGTCGCCGAAGGCCGTTTTCGCGTCGACCTGTACTACCGCATCGCGGGCGCGGTGTGCCGCACGCCGCCGCTGCGAGAACACAAGGACGACGTGCTCACGCTGGCGCGGCACTTTCAGCACGGCATCGAGGGCAGCGGCGGCGCACAGGGCTTCGACGAGCCGGTGCGCCAGTACCTGCTGGCGCGCGATTACCCCGGCAACGTACGCGAGTTGAAGCGTGTCGTCGAGCGGCTGTGCCTGCACCACGCCGGCGGCGGCCCGATCACGATCGGCGATGTGCCCGAAGACGAGCGTCCGCTCGAGGCCATGCCAACACGCGTGGCGCTGCTGGCCCGCTTCGACGCGATGGCGCACCAGGCGATCCAACTCGGCCTGGGCTTGAAGGAGATCGGCCAGCTGGCCACCGATTGCGCGATCCAGGCCGCACTCGACGAGGAGCATGGCAACCTGCACCGCGCCGCGGCGCGCCTGGAGGTCAGCGATCGCGCGTTGCAGTTGCGGCGGGCGCAACAGCGCTTGCCGTATTGATCGACGCCCGCGGCGCCAGCCGCATCAGGTTGCCGCCGAGCACCAGCGCCTCGTCGGCCGGCGCCAGATCCAGCAAGCGAATCTTCGCCAGTTCCAGCGCCGGATGCAGCCACGGCCCATCGGAGCCGAACAGGATCTTGTGCGCGCCGGCGCGCCGCACGGCCTGCGCGAGCAAATCGAAACGGCGCACCCCGGAGGTGTCGGCGTGCACGTTCGGATGGCGCTCGAGATGGTCGATCAGCGCCAGCTGGGCGCGCCAGTCGTCGGCGAAGCTGCCGAGGTGG
>JANNGZ010000245.1:0-14789 GCA_031404155.1 Burkholderiales bacterium | reverse complement strand
CCCCAAGACACCGTTCGAGCTACAGCGTCGAAACCGCTCGGTGCCCCAGTCTTTACCGCGGGCTTGGTGTCCCAAGGGGGAGAACGGGGTCAACCGAACGGGCTCCCTTCAGCGCGACGGGAGCCTATGAAGAGTATTAGGAGGAGATGCTGGCCGCAGGCCGGCATTGGGGGACATGAGCGGAGTACAGCGCCGCAGTCGGCTTCGCTCCCGCGACGCTCATGAGCAAATGTGGCTCTGCCACTTTGCTCATACCACCTCGGGGGGCGGACGATGTAGTCGTCGGCCTGGGGGCGCTCTCAAGGAACGAAGGGCCGCTCCCGAGTTCCTTGATCCCCCGCGGGGGCGGGCTGGGCGCAGCCCGGCCCTGGGGGCGCTCAAAACGTCAGCGTCCTCACACCTTGAGTGGTGCCCAGAAGGCACAGGCTGGCCTTGTGGCGCGCGAAGATGCCGACGGTGACCACGCCGGGCCATTGGTTGACTTCGGTTTCCATCGCCAGCGGGTCGGTGATCGACAGGCCGCGCACGTCGAGCACCGGGTTGCCGTTGTCGGTGCTCACGCCGGCCCGCACCGTGGCGTTGCCGCCGAGCGCCTTGAAGCGCCGGATCACCTGCGCCACTGCTATCGGGATCACCTCCACCGGCAGTGCGAAGTGGCCGAGCACGCGCACCAGTTTTGACTCATCGGCGATGCAGATGAAGCGCTCCGCCAGGTCGGCCACCACCTTCTCGCGGGTGAGCGCGGCGCCGCCGCCCTTGATCATGAAGCCGTGGTTGTCGATCTCGTCGGCGCCGTCGACGTAGACCGGTATGCGCTCCACCTGGTTGGCGTCGAACACCGGTATGCCCAGGGCCATGAGGCGCTCGGTGCTGGCCAGGGAACTCGACACCGCGCCGCGAATGCGCCCGCGCATCGTGGCCAGGGCGTCGATGAAGCGGTTCACCGTAGAGCCGGTGCCCACGCCGACGATGCTGTCGGGCACCACATGCGCCACCGCGGCGCGGCCCACAAGAATCTTCAGTTCGTCCTGGGTCATCGTGGCTTTGTCGGGTGTTGGGTCTGAGGCGTTGAATGCGTTTGCGACAATCCCGGCCGATTATGGCCCTCGTCCCCTACCGGCTCGCCCGCCCTCTCCTCTTCGGCCTCGACCCCGAGCAAGCCCATGAGCTGACGCTGCACTCGATCGCGGCCTTGCAGAACACACCCGCGCAATGCCTGTGGCGCCAGCAGCGGGTGGGCGACCCGGTCACGCTGGCCGGCCTCAAATTCCCCAACCGCATCGGCTTGGCCGCGGGCCTGGACAAAAACGGCCGCTGCATCGACGGCCTGGGGGCGATGGGCTTCGGCTTCATCGAAGTCGGCACCGTGACCCCGCTGGCACAGCCCGGCAACCCCAAGCCGCGTTTGTTCCGGCTGCGTGATGCCGACGCGCTGATCAACCGCCTGGGCTTCAACAACGACGGGCTCGACACTTTCATCGCCCAGGTGAAGCGCGCATTTTCCTTTCGCCAGGCGGGCGGTGTGCTCGGCCTGAACATCGGCAAGAACGCGGCCACGCCGATAACGCGCGCGGTGGACGACTACCGGCTCGGCCTGGAGGGTGTGCACCCGCATGCCGACTATGTGTGCGTGAACATCTCGAGCCCGAACACGAAGAACCTGCGCGAGTTGCAGGCCGACGAGGCGCTCGATACGCTGCTCGGTGCACTCGCCTCGCGCAAGGCCGAACTCGACGCGGCCAGCCAGCGCACGGTGCCGATGTTCGTGAAGATCGCGCCCGACCTGGACGAAGCGCAGGTGCAGGTGATTGCGGCCACGCTCAAGCGCCACGGCATCGACGGCGTGATCGCCACCAACACCACCGTGGAGCGCGGCGCGGTGCAGGGCTTGAAACACGCCGGCGAGGCCGGCGGCTTGTCCGGTCGGCCGCTGCTGGAGCCGAGCAACCGGGTGATCCGGCTGCTGCGCGCGGCGCTGGGCAAGCACTACCCGATCATCGGCGTCGGTGGAGTGTTGAGCGGCGAGGACGCACGCGCCAAACGCGCCGCGGGGGCCGACCTGGTGCAGATCTACACCGGCCTGATCTACCGCGGCCCGGCGCTGGTGCCCGAAGCCGCGAAGGCGCTGATGCGATGACTGCCGGTGCGACGAGCGCCATCACCATCGAGCACATCGAGCACATCGAGCACGCCGATGCACGCACGCTCGACGCACTGGTGGCGTCGCTGGTGGCACTGATCACCTGCGCGGTCGACGGCGGCGCGTCGATCGGCTTTCACCCGCCGCTGCGCCGCGAAGCGGCGGAGGCTTACTGGCGCGGCGTGCTGGCTGCGCTCGGCGCGGACAAGCTGCTCTGGGTGGCGCGTGACGCCGGCAGCGCAGCCGTTCTCGGCACCGTGCAACTCGACCGCTGCGGCAAGCAAAACGGCCGCCACCGCGCCGAGGTGTGCAAGCTGATGGTGATGCGCAGCGCGTGCCGTGCCGGCGTCGCCTCCTTGCTGATGGCGGCCCTCGAAGCGCAAGCCAAAGGGCTCGGCGTGTCGCTGCTGGTGCTCGACACCGAAGCCGGCTCGCCCGCGGAAACTTTTTACCGGCGCCACGGCTGGCAGCGTGTCGGCGAGATTCCGGGCTATGTGACCGACGGCAGCGGCACACTGCTGGCCACCGCGATTCACTTCAAGCGTTTGCCCGAGCCCGCGAGTTGAGGCGGCGGCAAAGAAAAGCGATCCCGGCCGACGGCCTGCTCAGAGGCTGAGAGTTTTTCGAGCGTGTTCGAGCAGCGCGCCAAAAGGCGTCCGATCTAGGCGCAAAGCACAGCCAGGCTATGGCGCGCATTTGCAACGACGAGCGGGTGCGTTTTGGCGAGATGAGCGGCATGATCGAAAGACTCGCAGCCTCTTCAGCACCCTCGCAGCCACCGATGCAGCCACGATGCCACCGCCCATGCGCCTCGTCCAAACCAGCCGGCTCACGCTGGAGCCGCAAACCGCGGCCCATGCCGAGGCCATGTTCGTGGTGCTCAGCGACCCGGCGATCTACGAATACGAAAACGTGCCGCCCTCGTCGCTCGAGTGGCTGCGCACACGCTACTCGAAGCTGGAAACCCGGTGCTCGCCGGACGGGCGAGAACAGTGGCTCAACTGGGTGATCCGGCTGCCGAGCGGGCAACTCATCGGCTTTGTGCAAGCCACGGTCCATGCCGAGGGTCACGCCGCGATTGCGTACGAACTCGGCAGCGCGCACTGGGGCCGCGGCCTGGCCACCGACGCGGTGCAGGGGATGATCTCGGAGCTGGCCGCGCACTACAGCGTTTCCCGTTTGAGTGCCGTGCTGAAGCGGGAGAACCTGCGTTCGCGGCGCTTGCTGGAGCGCCTGGGCTTCTCGCTCGCGTCGGCCGAACAACATGCCTTGCACCAGGTGGAACCAGGGGAACTGCTGATGCAGCGGATTTGACACTGCGCAGGGCTTTAAGGGCCCGCTCGGCCGCGCCGCGCGTCATTCCCCCATCACCACACCTTCACGCCTCCGGTCGGCCCCGCCGACCCACCCGCCCGGCACACGCTGGATCACCTGCAGGCCGCTGGTCATCTCGACCTCGTTGACGACATGCCCGCGTGCCTTCAAGGCCTCCATCGTCGCGGCGGGAAATCGCCCACGCTCCAGCACCGTGGGCCCGTTGAAGCTGCCGAAGTTGGGGCTGTCGATCGCCTGTTGTGGGCTCAGGCCCCATGCCAGCGTGGCGAGCAGCGTCTTCGCGGTGAAGTGGATGATCGCGGCGCCGCCGGGCGAGCCGGCGCTCATCAACAGGCGGCCGTCGCGTTTGTCGAACACGAGTGTCGGGCTCATGCTCGAACGTGGGCGTTTGCCGCCCTGCACCCGGTTGGCTATAGCCAAGCCCTCGGCATCCGCGGGCGCAAGCGAGAAGTCGGTGAGCTGGTTGTTGAGCATGAAGCCGCCGGGCTTGCCGCTGCCGCCGTCGCTCATCAGGCGTGAACCCCACGCGGCTTCGACGGTGGTCGTCATCGCTACAGCGCGGCCGTCGCCGTCGACGATCGAGACATGGCTGGTGCCATGTTCCGGCTGCTCGGGCATCGGCGCATAGGAGGCCATCACCGGCGCGTTCTTCGGCACTTCCGGCACGCCGGGTTTGGCGACCTGCATGCTCTGCGCGCCGACCAGCGCCGCGCGCTGGGTCAGGTAGCCCTGTCCGAGCAGGCTGCGCCAGTCGCCCGCTGGTGGGCTCACGAAATCAGGGTCGGCGATGTACTGGCTGCGGTCGGCAAAGGCCAGGCGCGCGGCCTCGGTGTACTGGTGCAGCCAGCCGGCGCTCGGCGCGTCATCTTCGAGCGGAGGTTTGGTTTGTGGCAGCCGCTCCAGCACACCGAGCATCTGCATGATCGCGATATGCCCGGACGAGGGTGGCGGCATGCCGCAGACGCGGTAGATCGTTTTCCAGTCGGTGCAGATCGGCTCGCGTTGTTTCGGTGCGTAGCCCGCGAGGTCGGCCTCGCTCAGGCGGCCGGGGTTGATTGCGTGGCCGCGCACCCGCGCCACGATGTCCGCCGCCATCGGGCCGCTGTGCAACGCGGCGCTGCCCCGCGCAGCTATCGCGCGCAGCACCTCGGCCAGCGCCGGGTTCTTCAGCAGGTGGCCCACCGGCAGCGGCTCCACATCGCCGGACGGCATGTCCCGGTAGTAGAAGGCCCGCGCGTTCGGCGTCTTGCGCAAATGCGGGTCGGTCTTGAGTTGCAGGTGCAGCCGCGGGCTGATGCGAAAGCCTGCGTCAGCGAGCGTTATCGCCGGCTCGAACAACGTCGACCAGGGCAGCTTGCCCTGTTGGCGGTGCAGCAGCTCGAGCAAACGCACAGCGCCGGGTGTGCCCACCGAGCGGCCGCCCACCATCGCGTCGACGAAGGGCATCGGCTTGCCATCGGCCTGCAGAAAAAGCTTCTCGTCAGCCGCCGCCGGCGCGGTTTCGCGGCCGTCCCACGCCGTCAATTCGCGGCCATCCCAATGCAGCACAAATGCGCCGCCGCCGATGCCGCTGGACTGCGGCTCCACCAGCGTGAGCACCATCTGCACCGCGATCGCCGCGTCGACCGCACTGCCGCCGGCCTTGAGCACCTGGAAGCCGGCGTCGGTGGCCAGCGGGTTGGCCGCGGCGATGGCGAAGCGGGGGCTGGGCGGGGGTGCGGGCAGCGGGCGGGCGCTGGTGTCCGCGGGCGCGGGGATGGCGTACTGGAACGAGAGTTTTGGTGGTACCGGCGGCGGCGGCGACTGCGGCGTCGAGCACGCGGCGAACCCTGCGACCAACAACGCAGCGAGTGGCGCCGTGCCCTTCAACGCGCCGCCTCGATGCGCTCGCAAAGCCCCTCACCGCCGCGGTCGTTGGCCAGGCGCACCCGTTCGACCGCGTCCTTGAGGCCCAGCCGTGAGTCCAGGTCGGTGGCCAGTGCACCCAGGCCCGTGGCGGTGAAGAAGGCGTGGCCGACACGCTCCAGGCCGAACCAGCCCACCACCTTGCGCGCGCAGCGCAGTTGGCCGGCGTAGGCATGCCGCGTGCTGCCGCTGACCTTGTGCTCGCTCAACACCTCGTCGGTGAACACCTGGGTCACGCCTTCGTTGAGGTAGACACCGAGCGCGCTTTGCATGCCGACCGACGAGTACTTGTGGATGCCCTCGTGCAAGGCCTGGCCGAGCGTGGCGGTGGGCGGCAGGTGGATGCTGTCGCTGCGGCGGTGGAAAAAGCCCATCGGGCGCGGCACATCGCGCTGGCTGGCGCCGGTGTTTGGCGTCACGCGGCGTTCCAGCCGGTCGTGCGCGGCGCGAAACTGTTCGTCGAAGTCGTAGACATTGAATTGGCCCTTGGCGCCCACCTGCGTGCCGCGCCGCTTGCCTTCGATGAACGGTGCGAGCGTGCTGCTGCTTTCGATCAGCGCCTCCACCGTGTCCCCGGTGCCGCTGCCCACCCGGCTGCCGGCCCCGGGCACGCCGCCCGCGAGCATCAGCCGCGCGCGCACCACTTCGAGCGATTCGGCGCCCTCGGCGAGTTGTTTGCGGATCTGCTCCACATCGTCCACCGTGCCTTGGGCCTGCTTGAGCAATTCGTCGGCGCTCATCTCGTCGCATTGCAGCGCGCGGCCGCCATGGTGCTGCTGCACCACATGCGCGAGTTCATGCGCCACGAGGCGCACGCCGTCTTGCGTGTGCAGGCGGTAGCGGCCGGGGCCGAGCACTACGTCGCGGCCCAGGGTGTAGGCACGGGCACCGATCGACGGCGCCGATGCGTCGTCGCGGATGCGCACGCCATTCAGCGCTTGCCGGTCCTCGGCGGGCAGGTGCGCCGCCACCGCCGCATGCAGCGCCGCCGGCAAGGCCGCGCCGCTGGCGCGCGGCGAAGAAGCGCCCGCGACGCGGGCACCGAGCCCAGGCTGCGACGCGCTAACCAGCTCCGCGAAGCGCCGCGCCTGGAGTTCGGCCGCGGCGCTGCCGGGTGTGGCGCGAAGTTGAGCCCGCGGTTGCGGTTGCGGTTGCGGTTGCGACGTCGGTGGCGGCCGCAGTGGTACCGCGGCAAACGTGGGCTCGCGCACGAAATTACCACCCGTAGCGGCGCGGGTCAGGTTGCTCATCGCCGGCGCCTGAGGCGCCAGCGCGTGTTGCGCCAGCGCGTGCACGGTGCGTGCGACGGGGCTTGAGAGCGCCGCCAGGTCGGCCGAGCCGGCCGCCCCCCGCTGGGGTATGAGCAAAGTGGCAGAGCCACATTTGCTCATGAGGGCGCTTGCCGGACGTGCCTCGGGCGCGCTGAAAGTTCTCATGCCCGCGAGTGTGGAAACTCCGCCTGCCGGCGTCAATCGTGATCTTGCGTCGGCGCGGCCAGGCCACGCTGGAGCAGCGCGGCAATGCGCTGCGAATCCAACCCGATTTCGATCGCCGCCAAGTACGCATCCGGCCGCACCAGCGCCACGCCGCCGGCTTGCACACCAAGGTGCTGCGCGAGCACGCCCCTTTCGTCGTGCAAGGCCGCGTGCGGCCCGCCGACCGCGAGCAGTTCGATCGGCAGCCCGCGCAGGCGCTGCGCCGCGGCCGCCACTTCACCCGCCGCCGACTCGAAGCACAGGCCGAGCCAGCGTGTGCCGCCGCGCAGCAATTGCATCAGGCTGGTGCCGGCACCGCCCGCCTCGCGCAGCGCCAGGTTCTGCACCGTGCGCCCACCCTGCGGCAGCCAGGGGTTCGCCGCGTAGTCGTTGGCCACCGACATGCGCCCGGCGTTGACCAGCCCACGCGCAAAGGCGTGTTCGCGCGCCAGCCCGAGCACCGCGCGGCGCACCAGGTGTTCGGCGGCCGACCGCGGCGCGAGGAAACGTGCGGTGCGGCTGGTGACCTCGAGGTTCTGTTTCGCGGCGGGGTGGCGCTCGGCGTGGTAGCTGTCGAGCAGCGCCTCGCCGGCCTGCCCGCCCAGCACCAGCGCCAGTTTCCAGCCCAAGTTGTTGGCGTCCTGGATGCCGGTGTTGCCGCCGCGCGCGCCGAAGGGGCTGACCACATGTGCGCTGTCGCCGACGAAGAATACGTTGCCGTGGCGCAAGCGGTCGAGCAAGTGATCTCGGTACTGGTAGGGCCCGATCCAGACGAACTCGAAGTCGACGCCGGGGCCGAGCTGTTCGCGCAGCCGCGCGCCCGCCACCTCGGGCCGGCTCACGCTTTGCGGGTCGGCGTGTTCGTCCATCTGGAAATCCATGCGCCAGACGCCGTCGCCCATCAGGTGCTGCCACACCGCGCGGCCTTCGTTGAACGGCGCATCGATCCAGGTGTGGCGCTCGGTGGGCAGCGGCTTGCTGAAGCGCACGTCGCTGATGCACCAGCGGTCGGTGGAGCGCGAGGGGTGGGTGTCGAGCTGGAGCTGTTCACGCACCGCGCTGTTGGCGCCGCTGGCGTCGACCAGGAAGCGTGTGTACAGGGTGTAGGCGCCGTCGGGCGTGTCGACCTGCACTTCCACATGGTCGCCCTGCTCCACGATGCCGGTGCAGCGGTGTTTCCAGCGCAGCTCGGCGCGGCCGATTTCCATGATGCGTTCGACCAGGAACCACTCGACATAAAACTGCTGCAGGTTGATGAACGGCGGCTGCTTGGACACGCTGCTGTCCTGCAGGTTGAAGCCGTACACGACCTCGGCGCCGGAGAAGGTCTTGCCCACCGACCAGGTGATGCCCTTGGCCGCGATGCGTTCGTAGATGCCCAGGCGCTCGAACACCTCCAGGCTCTTCTGCGCATAGACGATGCCGCGCGAGGACGCGCCACGTGCGCCCACGGTGTCGTCGTCGTCGAGCACCACGGCGGCCACGCCGCGCTGCGCCAGGTCGCAGGCCAGCGTCAGGCCGGCGAGGCCGCCGCCGACGATCACCACCTCGTGATGGCGCGGCGCGCCGCTCGGGCGCGGCGGTGCCGGCCAATGCGGCAACGCGTACGGCGGCGCGAAGCGGAAGGTCTCGGTCAAGGCGCAGCTCTCGACTTCAAAGCCGCTGCGCGAACGCCGCGATCTCGTCGGCCACCTGCGCCACGAGCTGGGGTTGGCCCGCGAGGTAATGGTTGCCGCCGCGGATGTCGACATTGCGGATGCGCGCGCCGCCCGCGGCAAGCCAGGCGCTGCGGGTGCTCGGGAAGGTGCTCTGGTCGGCGGTGTAGGTGAGCAGCAACGCCGGCACTGTCGTCTTGATCAGGTTGCTCGGCCCGTCGGCGCGGGAGCGGCCGGACCATTGCGAGAGGAACGCGCTGAGCGAGCTCACCCGCCCCATCGCGTTGGCGCTGAAGTTCACCTGGCGTGCGTCGCCCCAGACGCTGCCGAGGGCGCGGTGATTGGCGTCGAGCGAGAGGTCGAGGCAGCGTGGGTCGGCATGGGTGCGGTAGACGGCGAACACCTGGTCGCGCGGCGCGCCGGGGGTCGAGCGCAGAAGCGCCAGGCGCTGGTCGACCCAGGCCTCGATGCGCGCCAGCCGCGCCCGCTGCCCGGCCTTGAAGCGGGTGAGGAAATCGCTCGAATACGGCGGCGCGTTGGCGGCGCTGTACATGTCGAGCGTGGCATCCACCGCCAGCGGGTCGTGCTCGTCGCTCACCGAAGGGTCGATCCAGTGGGCGATCAGGGTCGAGCGGCCTTCATGCGCGGCGCAGAGCGCGATGCCGTCGACCGGCGGCAGGTCGTCGCGCGACAGGTGGGCCGGGTCGCCGTCGGGCAGCGTGTCGATGTTCAGGTGTTCGGCCTGCGCCTGGTAAAAACTCGCCAGCGCCGCGCCGCCGGAGTTGCCGACCAGCAGCACCCGCTGGTAGCCCAGGCCACGCAGGAACTTCGCCCAGGTCCTGGATCACCCGCTCCATCAGCAGCAGCGTGTCGTTGCCGGCGTAGCGCGAGTTCAGCCCCAGGCAGCTGACACCGCGCGCGGCCAGCGGCTCGATCAGGTAGTGGCCCATGAAGTTGCTGCTCGGGTGCATCACGATGGCCGCCGCCCTGCCCGCACCCGGCGCACCCGGCGCTTCGCGGTAAGCACCGTAGATGCGTGGGCGCAGCATCATCAAACCCGACTGGCTCTCCAGCGCGGCGCCGGGTTTGACGTCGATGACGGCGAGCTTCAACTCACTCATCACGGGTGACTTGCAGCACTACGCCCGCGTCGAGTTGACCAGCAGCCGCGCGCGCTTCTCCGCCGTCCACGCCGCCACCTCCGCATGCGCGAGCGTGGCCAGGCGCTGCATCTCGGCCACGCTCACCGTCGGCGTGGTGAGTTCGAGCCGGATGCCGTTGGGGTCGAAGAAGTAGATCGACTGGATGATGTGGTGGTCGGTGATGCCGAGCACTTCGACACCCGCGGCTTCGAGCCGGGCCTTGGCCACGAGCAGCGCGTCGACCGAATCCACTTTTAACGCCAGGTGGTTGACCCAGGCCGGCGTGTTCGCCGAGGGTTCGGCGATCAGGTTGTCGCCCAAGTCGAAGAAGGCGATATGCGAGCCGTCGGCCATGCGGAAGAAGATGTGCACATAGGGGCAGTACTCGCCGGTGCTCGGCACATGGTCGGCGCGGATCACATGCACCAGCGGCAGGCCGAGCAGGTCTTCGTAGAAGTGGCGCGTTTCTTCGCAGTCGCGGCAGCGCCAGGCGAAATGGTGCAGGCCTTGGATCGGTGCGGGGAGGCTCATGGCGTCGAGGGTCGGCGGCAAGGAGGAGATGCCGATTAGACCGCCGCGCTGCGAAGTGGCAAGTGGGGCCGCACCGGTGGCCGCGGAGTCGGCCCACCCCTGGACCCGCTGATTTTGCAGAGGCGGGATTGCGTTGCGCTCGCGCCCGGGCTACACCCTGGCAGCTGCGCGTCGTATGCTGCCCGGCCCCGACGCCTTCGGGCAAGGCGGTTACAGCGCGGCGGCGATCCGGCAGCAGGAGACCTTTCGATGCACCCATTCCCGATGCGCCTCGGCGCGATCTGCCTGGCCAGCACCCTGGCCTTGGCACCGACCACGAGCGACGCGATCGCGCCCGCTTTGCTGCTGGTGATCAAGCAGATCGCTAAGCAGACGGCCACCTCGATGATCAAGGACGCAATGTTGTCGACCCTGAGCGGCATGGGCTGCAAGGGCATCGCGCTGTCGAATGCGCTCAGCGCGATGGACCTTCGCGGCGGCGGCCTGCCCCGGCTGCCGGCGGGCATGACGATGCCGAACATGCCCAACATGCCGAACATGCCCCCCGGCATGGCGATGCCCAACATGCCGAACCTGCCCCCCGGCATGGCCATGCCCAACATGCCGAACCTGCCGCCCGGCATGGTGATGCCGAACATGCCCGGCATGACAGGCATGCCCGGGGTCGCCGGCTTGCCCGGCGGCATGCCCGCGGAAATGGCGGCGAAGATGCAGCAGATGATGCCGGGCGTGGGCGCGCTGCCGCCGACCGGCATCGACCCCGACATGATGGCGCGGGTGCAGCAGGCGATGAGCCAGCCGCTGTCGCCGCCGGAAACCCTGGCCACGATCGACGAGCTGTTTGAGCTGGGCTTCATGCCCAAGGCGATTCAGGGCGAGTTCAAGGAATGCATGGTGCTGGTGCCGTCCACCATCGCACCGCTGGGCATGGCGATGGGCATGCTCAAGCCGATGATTCCGCAACTGCGCCAGGCGCGCGAGCAGATGCATGCGCTCTCGCCCGCCGAGCAGGACGAAGCCGTCGCGGCACTGGTGCTGGAGCTGCGGCCGCTGCCGGCCGACCAGCGCGCCACCATGCTCGAGCACCTGGACTCGGGTTTTTTCCCCAAGCGGATGGCCGACGGGATCAGGGCGCAACTGCAAGCGAAGTAGCGCGGCGCGCGCGCGGAATGGCGCACCCCGAGAGGCGTACCGCGATTCGTTGGCGATCAAGGCTCGGCGCTGGCGCGCCGCCAGCCGTCAGTGCAGCTTCGCGCCGGTCTTGCTTTGCAGGTCTTCGCGGGTCACGCCCGGCGCCATCTCGACCAGCTTCAGGCCTTGCGGGGTCACATCCATCACCGCCAGGTCGGTGATGATGCGGTTGACCACGCCCAGGCCGGTGAGCGGCAGGGTGCAGGCGGGCAGGATCTTCAGGTCGACCGAGCCGTCCTTCTTCTTCGCCACATGCTCCATCAGCACCAGCACCCGCGGCACGCCGGCCACCAGGTCCATCGCGCCGCCCATGCCCTTGACCATCTTGCCGGGGATCATCCAGTTGGCCAGGTCGCCACGCTCGCTCACCTGCATCGCGCCGAGGATGCTGAGGTTGATCTTGCCGCCGCGGATCATCGCGAAGCTGTCGTGGCTGCCGAAGATCGACGAGCCGGGGATCGTGGTCACGGTCTGCTTGCCGGCGTTGATCAGGTCGGCGTCGACCTCTTCCTCGGTCGGGAACGGGCCGATGCCGAGCATGCCGTTCTCGCTTTGCAGCCAGACCTCGATCTCGCTCGGGACATGGTTGGCCACCAGCGTCGGCAGGCCGATGCCGAGGTTGACGTAGTAGCCGTCTTTCAGTTCGGCGGCGGCCTTGGCGGCCATTTGGTCGTGTGTCCAGCTCATGGTGCGGCTCCAGTCAAAGTGTGGTGCGTTTTTCGATGCGCTTTTCAGGAGTCGCATTGACCACGATGCGGTGCACATAGATGCCGGCCAGGTGCACATCGTCGGGCGCGATCTCGCCGACCTCGACCAGCTCTTCGACTTCCACCACCGTGGTCTTGCCGGCCATCGCCACCGCGGGGTTGAAGTTGCGCGCGGTGAGGCGAAACACCAGGTTGCCGCTCTTGTCGGCCTTCCAGGCTTTCACCAACGACAGCTCGGGCAGCAGCGCGCGCTCCATCACGTAGGTGTGGCCGTCGAACTCGCGCAGCTCCTTGCCCTCGGCCACGATGGTGCCCACACCGGTGCGGGTGAAAAAGGCCGGGATGCCGGCACCACCGGCGCGCAGCTTTTCGGCCAGCGTGCCCTGCGGTGTGAATTCGAGTTCGAGTTCGCCGGCGAGGTACTGGCGCTCGAACTCCTTGTTCTCGCCGACGTAGCTCGAGATCATCTTCTTGATCTGCCGCGTCTCGAGCAGCTTGCCCAGGCCGAAGCCGTCGACGCCGGCATTGTTGGAAATCGCGGTGAGGTTCTTCTTGCCGCTGTCGCGCAGCGCGTCGATCAGCGCCTCGGGAATGCCGCAGAGGCCGAAGCCGCCGACCGCGAGCAGCTGGCCGTCTTTCACCAGCCCGTCGAGCGCGGCCTTCGCGCTGGGGTACACCTTGTTCATGCTGTGAGTCTCCGGTCGTCGCTATGTCTCGCCGTCAATCCGGGCGAGCGCGAAGCGTACTCCTCGTGCCGCACCGCAGGCCTTACGTAGAATCAACTACACACAGGAGCATGCCCTTGATCGACCAACTCGAAGCCGGCCTCGCGCGCATCCTCGCGCCTTGCGTCAAGGCGCTGAACCTTCGCATCGTGGCCGCCGAGCCCGGTGTCGTCACCTTCGCCTTGCCGGTGACCGCGCAGGTGGTGCACAGCGGCGGCGTGCTCTGCGGGCAAGCCATCATGTCCGCGATGGACACCGCGATGGTGGCGGCGCTGGCCAGCCACCTCGGTGGCGAATTCCGCCCGATGACCACGGTGCAGCTGCAAACCAGCTTCATGCGCCCGGTGTCGGCCGGCCTCGCCGAGGTGAGGCTGGTGGCCCGGGTGCTGCGCGCCGGCAAGACGCTGGCCTTCGGCGAAATTTCGCTCAGCACGCCCGACGGCAAGCTCGCCGCGCACGCCACCACCACCTACGCGCTGCTTTGACTGCCCCTGGCTCGTTTCACTCGCGCCATCGGGCTCGCAAGCCCGAGATCTTCGTGACGGCCGACATCACGCTCGACTACCGCACCGCGTTTGACCTGGCACCGATCGGCCTGGTGCTCGCACGCCAGCGCCAGATCGTCGACTGCAACCGCCAGCTGCTGGCGATGTTCCGCGCCGACGCGCGCCGGCTGTTGGGCAAGAGCTTCGAGCTGCTCTACCCCACGCACCAGGAGTTCGAGCGCACCGGTGCACGCATCGTGGCCAGCCTGGACAAGAGCGGTTTTTACGCCGACCACCGCATCATGAAGCGCCTGGACGGCGAGCTGTTCTGGTGCCATGTGTCGGGCCGCGCGCTGGACCCGAAGCACCCGCATGCCGCTGGCATCTGGAGCTTCGAAGACCTGTCCTCGCGGCGCAGGGTAGGCGCCGAACTCACCGCGCGTGAACGGGAAATCGCCGCGCTGCTCACCGAGGGCCTGACCAGCAAGCTGATCGGCAAGAAGCTCGCGATCAGCCCGCGCACCGTGGACGTCTACCGCGCGCGGCTGATGCGCAAGTACGGTGCGGCGACGACGCCAGAACTCTTGAACAAACTGCTGAGCGCCTGATGCCCTTGCCGCACGCCGCCGACGAGCCCGGCTGGAGCGCCCTGCTTCGCGACGATGCGGCGCTCGGCGCCGGCGTGGCCGCGATCTGCGTCCGCCATGGGCTCGGCGCGGTGCCGGCAAAGCGCTACGACAGCGGGTCGCTGCCGGTGTACGCCATCGGCAACGACCATGTGCTCAAACTCTATC
Organism: Burkholderiales bacterium; assembly: GCA_031404155.1. GTDB lineage: Bacteria > Pseudomonadota > Gammaproteobacteria > Burkholderiales > Burkholderiaceae_C > JANNGZ01. The sequence goes on along the minus strand of JANNGZ010000245.1, from coordinate 704 downwards.
CGCCGCACGAGGAGACTCATTCGTCGATCGAGTCGCGCACGCTCGCTGCCGTGCAGGGCGCGCTGGCGATCCCCACGCCGCGCCTGCTGGCCAGCGGCAGCGCCGACGGCTGGCACTACATCCTGATGTCGCAACTGCACGGGCGCCGGCTCGTCGATGCCTGGCCCGAAATTCCCCCGCTTCAGCGCGACCGCCTGGCCGATGAACTCGGCGCGTGCATCGCGGCCCTGCATGCGCTGGACACCACCACACTCACCGACTTCACGCCGCGCTGGGAACCCTTCTTGCAAGCGCAGCGCGAAAGCGCAGTCCAGCGCCAGCGCGAGCGGGGTCTCGACTCGTACTGGCTCGAACGCCTGCCCGGGTTCCTGCAAGACTGGATGCCACCCGGCGACCAGCGCCGATCGCTGCTGCACACCGAACTGATGCGCGAACACCTGCTGGTATCGCCAACGGCCAGCGGCTGGCGCTGGAGCGGCCTGTTCGACTTCGAGCCGGCAATGCTCGGCGCGCCGGAGTACGACTTCGCGTCCTTCGGGTTGTTCGTGTCCTGTGGCGACGGCCGCTTCCTGCGCCGCGCGCTGCTCGCCTACGGCTACCCGCCGCATGCGCTCGACGCCGCGCTTCAATGCCGCTTCATGGCCTACGCGATACTGCACCGCTACAGCAAACTGCGCTGGTACCTCGACCGCCTGCCGGCGCCG
>JANNGZ010000244.1:0-23507 GCA_031404155.1 Burkholderiales bacterium | reverse complement strand
GCCTCGATCTGCTGTCGGGCCAGGGCAAGCCCTGAAACGCGCCGCACCCGCGCGCTGTGGCTGCCCGGCTTGGCGGCCGGTCTTGGGTTTCCCGAGGCCGGCTGCAGCGCGGGGAACGCCGAGCGCACCGTGCCACGCATGTGCCCCTGGCAGCTTCCGACCGATCACTGACGCGCATGCCGGCCTGCGCGCAGCGCAATGCTCAGCGAAGCTGCTGGGCGAACACCTCAAGCTGGTCGATGCAGGTGTTCCACCCATCGAAGAAGCCCATCTCCTCATGCTGGTCTCGCGTCGCCTTGTCGGGGTGCATCACGGTGGCGATGTAGCGCGTTCCTTCCCCCTCGTCGGCCATCGAGATGACGGCGGTGAACGCGAGCCACGGCGTCGCCGGCCGCCAGCCTTCGGTCAGCAGCGAGGTGAACACGATGCGGGCCTGCGGGATCACTTCCAGGAAGGAGCCGGGGTTGTCGCTGGTGCCGCCGTCGGGGCCGCGCATGAAGGTGTAGAAGGCGCCGCCCGGGCGCAGGTCGAGGGCGCGCACCTCGGTGGTCCAGGGCTTGGGGCACCACCATTCCTTCAACAGCTGCGGCTCGGTCCACGCCTTCCACAGCTTGGCCCGCGGCGCGCGCACGAGGCGGGAGATGACGAGGTCTTGTTGCTCAGCGTTTGCGCTTGCTGGGTTGCTCATGGCTCAGGTCCTCCTGGTGAAGCCTTTCGACAAAGGCCGACGTGCGGTCGGTTCGGGACCCCCAAACCGCGCGTTGCTCGGCCAACCACTTCTCGGCCTGCGAGATCGCCTTTGGCCTGAGTTCGCAGGTGCGCACCCGCCCGACCTTGTTCGAGCGGATCACGCCGCTGCGCTCCAGCACGCCCAGGTGCTTCATGAAGGACGGCAGCGCCATCGCGAAGGGTGCGGCCAGCACCGAGACCGACGCCGGCCCCTTGCCCAGCACGCCCACGATCGCGCGGCGTGTGGGGTCGGCCAGCGCGTAGAACACCTCCGAGAGCTGAGCGTATTGGTTAGCCATTCAGCTTAGTATAGGCAGCCGGGGCGGAGCATGGCAAGCGCTTTGTTCGGGGCTCGAAAGCGGCAGCTGAGCGGCGGGCGCTTGGCGCCGCCCGGCAAAACGAAGGGCCGGCCCCTTGCGGGAAGCCGACCCCGTTTGGCCCAAGCCGGGTGCGCGCTAGAGCAGGTGCTTCACCCCGTCCTGCTCGGCCTGCAACTCCGCCAGCGTCTTGTTGATGCACTCCTGCGAGAAGGCATCGATCGCCAGGCCTTCGACGATTTTGTACCTGCCGCCTTCGGTGGTCACCGGGAAGCCGAACATCACGTCCTTCGGGATGCCGTACTCGCCGTTGCTCGGCACGCCCATCGTCACCCATTCGCCGCCGCTGCCCAGCGCCCAGTCGCGCATATGGTCGATGGCGGCGTTGGCGGCCGACGCGGCCGAGGACAGGCCACGCGCTTCGATGATCGCGGCGCCGCGTTTGCCCACCGTGGGCAGGAAGGTGTCCTTGTTCCACACCTGGTCGTTGATCATGTCCTTCACCGCCTTGCCGTCGATGGTGGCGTACCGGTAATCGGCGTACATCGTCGGGCTGTGATTGCCCCACACCGCGAGCTTTCGGATGCTGGCCACCGGCTTGCCGGTCTTGGCCGCCACCTGGCTCAACGCGCGGTTGTGGTCCAGGCGAAGCATCGCGGTGAAGTTCTCGCGCGGCAGGCCGGGCGCGCTCTTCATCGCAATGTAGGCGTTGGTGTTGGCCGGGTTGCCGACCACCAGCACCTTCACGTTGCGGCTGGCCACGGCGTCGAGCGCACGGCCTTGTGCGGTGAAGATGGCGCCGTTGATCGACAGCAGCTCGGCGCGCTCCATGCCCGCCTTGCGCGGCATCGAGCCGACGAGCAGCGCGTAATCGGTGTCCTTGAACGCGGTCATCGGGTCGCTGTGCGCCTCCATGCCCGCGAGCAGCGGGAAGGCGCAGTCTTCAAGTTCCATCCTCACGCCCTTGAGCGCCTTCTGCGGGCCCTCGACCGGCACTTCGAGCAACTGCAGGATCACCGGCTGATCCTTGCCGAGCATTTCGCCCGAGGCGATGCGGAACAGCAGGGCATAACCGATCTGGCCGGCGGCGCCGGTAACGGCAACACGGACGGGCTTCTTGCTCATGGCGGGGCTCCTGGAGAACGAGGAAGTGAGGAAACCGGGTGCGGCGGCGCGGGGCGCCGGTGCTGTGCCGGCGGCCCGGTTGGGGCCTGCGGGCAGGGGCGCCAAGTGTAGGCCAGCCCTGCTGTCTGGAAGCTTGCGCCACCCTGCATCCGGGGTGCTGCACCGGTGTCTTATATAAGACATCATTTCATGGACGGGCGGCAGGGCTTGTGCTGCAATCCAGCCGCCACCTTCTCGCGCCCAACGCCCCCGCCCAAGCACCGCGCCCCGACACCTTCGCCGATGCCCACCAGCACTCCATTCGCCGTGGCCGAGCGCGCCTACGCCGCGCCGTCGTTCAGCCCGCTGTACCGGCAGATCAAGGCGCTGCTCACCCGCAGCCTGCAAGGCGGCGAGTGGAAGCCGGGCGACGTGATCCCGAGCGAGCTGGAACTCGCAGCGCGGTTCAAGGTGAGCCAGGGCACGGTGCGCAAGGCGGTGGACGAACTTAGTGCCGAGAACCTGCTGGTGCGCCGCCAGGGCAAGGGCACCTATGTGGCCACCCATGCCGAGCAGAAAACCCAGTTCCGCTTCCTGCGCCTGACGCCCGACGCGGGCGAGGCCGGCGGCATGGCGCGCCGCTTCATCCACTGCCGCCGCCTGCGCGCGCCGGCCGACGTGGCCCGCGCGCTCGAGCTCAAGGGCGGCGACACCGCGCTGCAGGTGCGCCGGCTGCTGTACTTCGAAGGCCGGCCGGTGGTGCTCGACGACATCTGGCTGCACGGCGTGCTCTTCAAGGGCCTGAGCGCGGAGCGGCTGTCGGACAACAAGGGCCCGATGTACGCGCTGTTCGAGGCCGAGTTCGGGGTGAAGATGGTGCGCGCCGAAGAAAAAATTCGCGCCGTGGTCGCCGACGCGGTGGCCGCCCAGCTGCTCGAGGTGGCCGAGGGCGCGCCGCTGCTCAGCGTCGAGCGTCTGTCGCACACCTATCACGACAAGCCGGTGGAGTTGCGCCGTGGCCTCTATGACACCTCGAGCCATTTCTACCGCAACGAACTGAGCTGATCGGGGCCCCGGGGGTGGCTGCGGCCCCGCCCGGGCAGTCGCGCAGCGCGAACCGAGGCCGGCGCGGCGCCGGCCCGAATTACGCCGAGCTAACCGAAGCCGCTGCTGCATTGCAATAAACTCAAGCGGTTTCGTGCCCGTCACCGCCCTCGCTCCAAGACGACAACAAAACAGGAAGCCCATGGCAGAGACCCTCAAAGAGCGCCCCGTCTTCCGCAACATCCATATCACGCAGCTTCCCAGCTACCGGCTGCCGCTGGCGGGCATCGTCTCGATATTGCACCGGGTGAGCGGCGCGCTGCTGTTCCTGCTGCTGCCCTTCATCGTCTGGCTGTTCGACGTGAGCGTGAGCAGCGAGATCTCCTACGAGCGTTTCACCGCGGCCTTCCGCTCCGGCATCGGCTTCCTGCCCGGCTGGTTCATGAAGCTGGTGGCGCTGGCCCTCATCTGGGCCTACCTGCACCACCTCATCGCCGGCCTGCGTCACCTGTGGATGGACATGACCCATAGCGTGAGCCTGGCCCAGGGCCGTGTCTCCGCGCTGTTGACGCTGGCCTCTAGCGTGCTGCTCACGCTGGTGCTCGGCGCCAAGCTGTTCGGCCTGTTTTAAGCGCTGAGGGGCTCACACAGATGCAAGTCAACTACGGTTCCAAACGCCTGGTGGTCGGCGCGCACTACGGCCTGCGCGACTGGCTCAGCCAGCGGGTCACCGCGCTGCTGATGGCGTTGTTCACGCTGGTGTTGCTGGTGCAGGTGCTGTTCGGCGCCAAGCTCGGCTACGAGCGCTGGTCGGCCATCTTCTCGTCGCAGTGGATGAAGGTGCTCACCTTCGTCGTCATCGTGTCGCTGCTGATCCATGTCTGGGTTGGCATGCGCGACATCTGGATGGACTATGTGAAGCCGGTGGGCGTGAAACTGCTGCTGCAGGTATTCACTCTCGTCTGGCTGGTGGCCTGCGCCGGCTGGGCGGTGCAAGTGCTGTGGAGGCTCTGAAATGTCTAGCGCGGTAAAACTGGCACGACGCAAGTTCGACGTGATCATCGTCGGTGCCGGCGGCTCGGGCATGCAGGCCTCGCTGCAGCTCGCGCGTGCGGGGCTGAACGTGGCGGTGCTGTCCAAGGTGTTCCCGACCCGCTCGCACACCGTGGCCGCGCAGGGCGGCATCGGCGCCAGCCTGGGCAACATGAGCGAGGACAACTGGCACTACCACTTCTTCGACACGGTCAAGGGCAGCGACTGGCTGGGCGACCAGGACGCGATCGAGTTCATGTGCCGCGAAGCGCCGAACGTGGTCTACGAGCTAGAACACCTGGGCATGCCCTTCGACCGCAATCCCGACGGCACGATTTACCAGCGCCCCTTCGGCGGCCACACCGCCAACTACGGCGAGAAGGCGATCCAGCGCGCCTGCGCCGCGGCCGACCGCACCGGCCACGCGATGCTGCACACCCTGTACCAGCAGAACGTGAAGGAGCGCACCACCTTCTTCGTGGAATGGATGGCGCTGGACCTGATCCGCGACGCCAGCGGCGACGTGCTCGGTGTCACCGCGCTCGAGATGGAAACCGGCGAGGTCTACATCCTCGAAGCCAAGACCACGTTGTTTGCCACCGGCGGTGCGGGGCGCATCTTTGCGGCCAGCACCAATGCCTTCATCAACACCGGCGACGGGCTGGGCATTGCCGCGCGCGCAGGCATTCCGCTGGAGGACATGGAGTTCTGGCAGTTCCACCCCACGGCCGTGGCCGGCGCGGGTGTGCTGCTCACCGAAGGTTGCCGCGGCGAGGGCGCGATCCTGCGCAACTCCGACGGCGAGCGTTTCATGGAGCGTTATGCGCCGACGCTGAAAGACCTGGCGCCGCGCGACTTCGTCAGCCGCTGCATGGACCAGGAAATCAAGGAAGGGCGCGGCTGCGGCGCCAACAAGGACTACATCCACCTCGACCTCACGCACCTGGGGGCCGAGACGATCCTGAAGCGCCTGCCCAGCGTGCTCGAGATCGGCCACAACTTCGCCAACGTGGACGTGACGAAAGAGCCGATCCCGGTGGTGCCGACGATCCACTACCAGATGGGCGGCATCCCGACCAACATCCACGGCCAGGTGGTGGCGCCCGGGGTTTCAGGCTCCAACGGGGACCCCAGCAGCATCGTCAACGGCTTCTACGCGGTGGGCGAATGTGCCTGCGTCAGCGTGCATGGCGCCAACCGCCTGGGCACCAACTCGCTGCTCGACCTGCTGGTTTTCGGCCGCGAGGCGGGGCGGCATATCGTGGCCAGCGGCTTGAAGGCGCAGGCGCACAAGCCGCTGCCGGCCGACGCTGCCGACGCGGCGCTGGCGCGCCTGGCGCGCCTGGACGCCAGCACCGACGGTGAGTACGCGCAGGACGTGGCCAACGACATCCGCAAGACGATGCAGCAGCACGCCAGCGTGTTCCGCACCCAGGCCAGCATGGACGAAGGGGTGGCCAAGGTGGTGGCGCTGCGCGAGCGGGTCAAGGCGATCACGCTGAAGGACAAGAGCAAGGTTTTCAACACCGCTCGCATCGAGGCGCTGGAGGTCGAGAACCTGATCGAGTGCGCGCAGGCCACCATGGTTTCGGCCGCGGCCCGCCGCGAGAGCCGCGGCGCGCACAGCGTGAACGACTACGGCGACACCGCGGAACACCCGAACGGCCGCAACGACAAGGTCTGGATGAAACACACCCTGTGGTACGCCCAAGGCAACCGGCTCGACTACAAGCCGGTGAAGCTGGTGCCGCTGACCGCGGAGTCGATTCCGCCCAAGGTTCGTTCGTTCTAGTTCAAGCGTCCTGATTTGATGAAGCAGAAGCTCAAATGACAAAGCGTACCTTCCAGATCTACCGCTACGACCCCGACCAGGACGCCAAGCCGCGCATGCAGACGCTCGAGGTCGAGCTCGACGGCAGCGAACGCATGCTGCTGGACGCGCTGATGAAGCTCAAGGCGGTGGACCCGAGCTTGAGTTTCCGGCGCAGCTGCCGCGAGGGCGTGTGCGGCTCGGACGCGATGAACATCAACGGCAAGAACGGCCTGGCCTGCCTGACCAACATGCGCACGCTGCCCGGCGTCGTGGTCCTGAAGCCGCTGCCCGGGCTGCCGGTGGTGCGCGACCTGATCGTGGACATGACTCAGTTCTTCAACCAGTACCACTCGATCAAGCCCTACCTGATCAACGAGCAGCCGAGCCCCGAGAAGGAGCGCCTGCAAACGCCGCAGGAACGCGAGGAGCTCGACGGCTTGTACGAATGCATCCTCTGCGCGAGCTGCTCGACGAGCTGCCCGAGCTTCTGGTGGAACCCCGACAAGTTCGTGGGGCCCGCCGGGCTGTTGCAGGCCTACCGCTTCATTGCCGACAGCCGCGACGAAGCCACGAGCGCCCGCCTGGACAACCTCGAAGACCCGTACCGCCTGTTCCGCTGCCACACCATCATGAATTGTGTGGACGTCTGCCCCAAGGGCCTGAACCCGACCAAGGCGATCGGCAAGATCAAGGAACTGATGGTCCGCCGCGCGGTATGAACGCGGTTTGAAATATGTCCGACCGCTCCAGCATCCCAACCGGCCCACGGCATGCGCCTTCCCCCTTGATGGGGGAAGGCTGGGGTGGGGGTGTGAATTCGGGCAAGCCTGGGCGGCGCGACCACCCCCACCCCAACCCTCCCCCATCAAGGGGGAGGGAGCAATACACGCTCTGAGTTGAACATGCGCCTCGATGAACGTGCCTTGAGCAAGCTGAAGTGGCGTTGCCGCCGCGGCCTGCTCGAGAACGACCTCTTCGTCGAGCGCTTTTTCCGCCACCACGAGGAGACGATCACCAACAGGCAGGCCGCGGGGCTTCAAACCCTGATGGACCTGGCCGACAACGACCTGCTCGACCTGCTGCTCGCGCGTTGCGAACCGCAGGGCGAGGTCGACCGACCCGAAGTGCGCGAAGTGCTGGTCTTGTTGCGCAGCGCTGGCGCGAACCCGAACCCAAGAAAGGCCTTGTGATGACCCCGTCCGACGTGAAAGCCACCCTGTCGTTCTCCGACGGCAGCCCAAGCATGGAACTCCCGATCTACAAGGGCAGCATCGGCCCCGACGTGGTCGACATCCGCAAGCTCTACGCCCAGACCGGCAAGTTCACCTACGACCCGGGCTTCCTCTCCACCGCGTCGTGTAACTCCGCGATCACCTACATCGACGGCGACAAGGGCGAGTTGCTCTACCGCGGCTACCCGATCGAGCAGCTGGCCGAGAACTGCGACTTCCTCGACACCTGCTACCTGCTGCTCTACGGCGATTTGCCGAACGCGCAACAGCAAAAGGACTTCCACAAGCTCGTCGCCAACCACACCATGGTCAACGAGCAAATGCAGTTCTTCCTGCGCGGCTTCCGCCGCGACGCGCACCCGATGGCGGTGATGACCGGCCTGGTGGGCGCGCTGTCGGCCTTCTATCACGACAGCACCGACATCAATAACCCGGTGCACCGCGACATCGCCGCAATCCGCCTCATTGCCAAGATGCCCACGCTGGTGGCAATGGCCTACAAGTACACCATCGGCCAGCCCTACGTGTACCCGAAGAACAAGCTCGGCTACACCGCGAACTTCATGCAGATGATGTTCGCCACGCCCTGCGAGGACTACGAGCCCAACGAGGTGCTGGTGCGGGCGATGGACCGCATCTTCATCCTGCACGCCGACCACGAGCAAAACGCCAGCACCTCCACCGTGCGCCTTTGCGGCAGCTCGGGCACCAACCCCTTCGCCGCGATCGCGGCCGGCGTGGCCTGCCTCTGGGGCCCGGCCCACGGCGGCGCCAACGAGGCCGCGCTGAACATGCTCGGCGACATCCAGCGCAACGGCGGCCTGGACAAGATCGGCGAGTTCATCCGCCAGGTGAAGGACAAGAACTCGGGCATCAAGCTGATGGGATTCGGCCACCGCGTCTACAAGAATTACGACCCGCGCGCCAAGCTGATGCGCGAGACCTGCCATGAAGTGCTCGAAGCGCTCGGCCTGGAGAACGACCCCCTGTTCAAGCTGGCGATGGCGCTGGAGAAGATCGCGCTCGAGGACGAGTACTTCGTTGCGCGCAAGCTCTACCCGAACGTCGACTTCTACTCCGGCATCGTGCAGCGCGCGATCGGCATTCCGGTGAGCCTGTTCACCGCGATCTTCGCGCTCGCCCGCACCGTGGGCTGGATTGCGCAGCTCAACGAAATGATCGGCGACTCCGAGTACAAAATCGGCCGGCCGCGGCAGTTGTATGCCGGCGCGGTGCAGCGCAATGTGAGGCCGGTGGCGCAGCGCTAGGGGCTTCGGCGCGAGCCGGGCACGGTGCGCAAACCGGTGCTCGCGCGCCCGCAGACCCCTGCGCGAACGGGCCGAGCACCAACCCGCGGCGATTCGCCGCGGCGCTCACCTCGCAGCGGCCAGGCCATTGGCGAAATGCTCGCGCATCAGGCGCTGCGCGCTGGCCGGGTCGCGCTTCGCCAGTGCGCCCATCAGCGCCCGGTGTTCCGCCATCGAATCGGCCAGCCGCCCCTGCTTGAACAGCGAGTGGTGGCGGTTGAGCTTCATCACCTTGCGCAGGTCCAGCACGATCTGCGTGCGCCAGCGGTTGCCGTCGATCGCAAGCAGCTGGAGGTGGAACTGCTCGTTGGTGGCGAAGAAGGCGTCGCGCTGGCGCACCTGTTTTTCCAGGCGCTCGTGCAGCGCGCGCAGCGTGGCCAGTTCATCGTCGCTGGCCTTGCGCGCCACCTCGGCGGCGGCGTCGCTCTCGAGCAGCCCGAGCAGGTGATAAACCTGCGCCACGTCGTCGCGCGACATCTCGGTGACATAGGCGCCGCGTCGCAGCTTCATCGTCACCAGGCCTTCCACCGCCAGCACCTTCAGCGCCTCGCGCAGCGGGGTGCGGCTGATGCCGAACTCGGCGGCCAGCTTCTGCTCGTCGATCCAGCTGCCGGGCTCGAGCTCGCGCGCGAAGATCTGCTGGCGCAGGCGCTCGGCCACCTCCTGGTACAGAGCGCGCGGCGCGAGTGCGGAGCGGGGAGCGGAAGGGGTGGTCTTGGGCAAGGCGATGGGGACTCCGGGCTTGGCGCCGCGCGCGCAGTGCAAGGGCAAGCCGCCGGGTGGGCGGGAACTCACGGCCTTCGTGCGGCGGTTCTGAATTCATAATTATCCGTGGGCGCCGCGCCCGCGCAAGGCTTGACGGCGGCTGAGTGAAGGCGGCGCCGAGTTTTTTCCGAAGGAAACATCCAAACCAGGCCATCACTGCATCCAAACCCGGGTCAAGCCAGCGGCGTCGCTGCTGGCTGGAGAACGCCACCCACACCGAAAGGTCATCTGCCATGGGCCCCGATGTCTTGAAACAAACGCTGGTCCCGATCGTCGCGATCATGAGCGGCCTGCTCATGGTGTTCATGCCCGTGCTGATCGTCTACATCGTGCTGCAGTTTCGCCAGCGCAAGGCCGAGCGCGTGCTGGAGACAGTGAAGCACCTGGCCGACCGCGGCCTGCCGGTGCCGCGCGAACTGCTCGACCCACCGCGCGCTGGGGCGCCGCACGACATCAGCCAGACAGCGCGCTTTCGCGCCATCACCTTGCTCGGCGTGGGCATCGGTTTGTCCTTGATGTTTCACCTGCTCGGGCTGGCGTTCCTGGTCGGCATCGGCGCGTTGCTGATCTGCATCGGCATTGCGCAGTTGATTGCGGTGTGGATCGAGATGCGCTCGCCGATGAGAGCGCCGGCTGCACAGGCCGCTGAATCGGCGGCCGAGCCGAACACGCGGGCGCCTTGAGGCAGCCGCCGGGCAGCCTTCATGCCGGCCGCGTGTGATGAGGCTCAACACGACGAAGTGCTGGCGCTGGTGCAGCGCGCACGCGGTGGCGACGTGGGCGCCTTCGGCGTACTGGTACGCCGGCACCAGTCGGCGGTGCGCCAGCAACTACGGCGCCTGACCAAAGGCGACACGATGCTGGCCGACGACCTGGCACAGGACAGCTTCGTGCAGGCCTGGACCGGGCTCGCCGGCTTTCGCGGCGAGGCGCGTTTTTCCACCTGGCTCTACCGCATTGCCTACCACCGCTTCCTGATGCACGCGCGCGGTGTGCGCGACGAGATGCCGCTGTCCGATGGGGGGTCGCCCACGCGGGAAGCCGCCTCGGAGGAGGTCGACCTGGCGGTGCGTATCGACATCGAACGCGCGATCAACCGCCTGCCCGAAGCCGAACGGGTGGCGATCGACCATTGTTTCCGGCTCGACCTCTCGCACGAGGAGGCCGCCGAAGTGCTCGGCGTTCCGCTCGGCACTTTGAAATCGCAGGTGGCGCGCGGCAAGGCGCGGCTGCGCGAATGGCTGGCCGCATGGCAGACGGAGGTGCAGGCATGAACCAATCGACGGAACGGCCGATGAAGCCAACGAACCTGCCACCGAATTCGCCGAACCAGCCGAACCAGCCGAACCCGCCGAACCCGGCGAACCCGGCGATCTGCGGTGACGCGCCCGACGTGATGCCGGCGACCGGAACCCACGTTGTGCCCGATGCGTCCGACACGCCGCACGGACCCGACTGGCTCGACGCCGCGCTCGGCGCCGGCCGGCCCGACACACTGCAGGACGACGGCTTCAGCGCCGCGGTGATGCACAGGGTGCTCGCGCTTGAGGAGGCGAACCAGGCGCTCCTGCTGCGCCCGCGGGACGCGCTCGCGCGCGCCACCATGCTTGTTCAGCAAGACCGGCGCCAGCGGCGCTGGGTGGGCGGCGGTGCCGGCCTCGGCCTGCTCGTGGTGCTGGCGGCGCTCGCGGCGTTTGGCGCACCCAGCCTGCCGAGCGAGCTGCCGGCGATCGCACTGCAGACACTCGGCCTCGCTGTCGGCACCTGGGCCCTGGCGCTGACCCTGCTGCGCGACGCGCGTTAGGCGCGAGCCGCGAGCCGCGAGCGGAAAGCGGAACGCGGAAAGGCGCGAGGGTGCAAGGGTGCAAGGGCGTAAGGCCACGAAGCCAGGAAGCCACCAGGTCACGCGCCCGCAGCGTTGCCTTCTCCCGCCGTCAGCCCTGCGTCGGATTTTGAATTCATAATTACGGAGTCCCGAAGCCGTGGCCGGCCGCGGCGCACCGTCGCGGCTGCCACACTGCCGCATTGCAGGAGATTCCCACCATGCCTCGCCCCCCCGAGTTCAGCAAGGCGTCGCTCGACGACTGGACGCAGGCCGCCAGCAAGTCCGCGCCCGCTGCCGACCTGGGTGCGCTGAACTGGGTCACGCCCGAGGGCCTGGTGGTGAAGCCGCTGTACACCGCGGCGGACGTGAAGGACCTGCCGCACACCGACACGCTGCCCGGCTTCGAGCCCTATGTTCGCGGCCCGCAGGCCACGATGTACGCGGTGCGGCCATGGACGATCCGCCAGTACGCGGGCTTTTCCACCGCCGAGGCGAGCAACGCGTTCTACCGCCAGAACCTCGCCGCGGGCGGCCAGGGCGTGAGCGTGGCCTTCGACCTCGCCACCCACCGCGGCTACGACTCCGACCACCCGCGTGTCACCGGCGACGTCGGCAAGGCCGGCGTGGCCATCGACAGCGTCGAGGACATGAAGATCCTCTTCGACGGAATCCCTCTCGACCGGGTGAGCGTGAGCATGACGATGAACGGCGCGGTGCTGCCGGTGCTGGCCGGCTACATCGTCGCGGCCGAAGAGCAGGGCGTTGCACCGGACAAACTGAGCGGCACGATCCAGAACGACATCCTCAAGGAGTTCATGGTTCGCAACACCTACATCTACCCGCCCGAACCGAGCATGCGCATCGTCGGCGACATCATCGAGTACACGGCCAGGAGGATGCCGAAGTTCAACTCGATTTCCATCAGCGGCTACCACATGCAGGAGGCCGGCGCGAACCAGGCGCTGGAACTGGCGCTCACGCTCGCCGACGGCCAGGAGTATGTGAAGACGGCGCTGGCCAAGGGGCTGGATGTCGACGAGTTCGCGCCCCGCTTGAGCTTCTTCTGGGCGATCGGGATGAACTTCTATCTCGAGATTGCCAAGATGCGCGCCGCGCGGCTGCTCTGGACCCGGATCATGAAAGGCTTCAAGGCCAGGAACCCGAAGAGCCTGATGCTTCGGACCCATTGCCAGACCTCGGGCTGGAGCCTCACCGAGCAGGACCCGTACAACAACATCGTGCGCACCACGGTGGAGGCCATGGCCGCGGTGTTCGGCGGCACGCAGAGCCTGCACACCAACTCGTTCGACGAGGCGATTGCGCTGCCCACAGAGTTTTCCTCGCGCATCGCGCGCAACACGCAACTCATCATTCAGGAAGAGACGCACATCACGAACGTGGTCGACCCCTGGGCCGGCAGCTACCTGATGGAGAAACTGACCCAGGACATGGCCGATGCCGCGTGGGCGATCATCGAAGAAGTGGATGCGCTGGGCGGCATGACCCAGGCGGTGGGCTCCGGCTGGGCAAAGCTCAAGATCGAGGCCAGCGCGGCGCAGAAGCAGGCCCGCATCGACAGCGGCGCGGACGTGATCGTCGGCGTCAACAAGTACCGCCTGGCGACCGAGGACGCGGTCGAGATCCGCGACATCGACAACCATGCGGTGCGCGAGAACCAGGTGGCGCGCCTGGCCACGGTGCGCGCCAGGCGAGACCCGGGTCAGGTGCAGGCGGCACTCGATGCGTTGACCGCCTGCGCCGGGGGTACCGAAGGCAACCTGCTCGACCTGAGCGTGCAGGCGATGCGCGCGCGCGCCACGGTGGGCGAGGTGAGCGACGCGCTCGAAAAAGTCTGGGGGCGCCACCGCGCCGACACACAAAAGGTGACCGGTGTGTATGCAGCTTCATTCTCCAAGGACGACGACAGTGCCGACGCCTGGAACCAGCTCAAGGGCGAGATCGTTAACTTCGCCGAGGCCCAGGGCCGCCGCCCGCGGGTACTGATCGCCAAGCTCGGCCAGGACGGCCACGACCGCGGTGCCAAGGTGGTGGCCACCGCGTTCGCCGACCTCGGCTTCGATGTCGACATCGGCCCGCTGTTCCAGACCGCGGAGGAATGCGCGCGCCAGGCGATCGAGAACGACGTGCACGCGGTCGGCGTCTCAACCCTCGCCGCCGGCCACAAGACGCTGGTGCCGGCGATCGTGCAGGCACTGAAGGATCAAGGCGGCGACGACATCATCGTCTTCGTCGGCGGCGTCATCCCGCAGCAGGACTACGGCTTCCTCTACGACGCCGGCGTGAAGGGCATCTACGGCCCGGGCACGCCGATCCCGGCGAGCGCGAAGGATGTGCTGGATCAAATTCAGCTTTCGCTTTCACATCGGAGGCCGAGCGCATGATCACGAAGAAGGGGCAGGCAGAGTTTGTTCGCTGGTTCGGGCCGTTGCTTGACGCATTGAGGGACTTAGGTGGATCGGCTTCTCCGAGGGAAGCGATCGACAAGATCGCGCAGATCGAGCGCGTGCCAGACGCACTTCGCAACACGCTGCTGAAGTCGGGTCAGGAGCGGTTCTACAACCAAGTCCACTGGGCCAGGCAATACCTGGTTTGGGAAGGACTGATCGAGTCGGGCCGCCGCGGCGTATGGGCGCTGACGCCGTTGGGCCGCACCACGAGACTCACAGCCGAGCAAGCACGTCAACTCTTTCTGACACAAGTTCAGCGGCACGCCAAGCTGCGCAAGGCCGTCGAGCAACCAGAACGAGCAGAAGCGTCGGACGAAGGCATCGCTGCCGACACGCCGCAAGCCGACCAGGACTCTTCGCTGGTCGGCTTTCTGGAGGTGGTGAAGGCGATGACGCCGCGCGGATTCGAGCGACTGTGCATGCGCCTGCTCCGCGAGGCCGGCTTCGAGCGTGTAGAGGTCACGGGTCGGTCAAACGATGGCGGCATTGATGGCATTGGAGTTCTCCAGATCAACGACCTGGTCAGCTTCAATGTCGTGTTTCAGTGCAAGAAGTGGGCGCAGTCCGTTCCTCCGAAGGAGATTCGTGACTTGCGCGGTGCAATGGATGGCCGTGCTGAGAAAGGCATCTTTCTCACCACCAGTACGTTCTCAACGAATGCACGGTCGGAGGCAGAACGGCCTGGAGCGGTTCCGGTCGAGTTGGTCGACGGCGAGAAGTTGTTCGACATGTTCAGGAAGTACGAGCTCGGCTTGAAGCCGCGAACGGTGTACGACATTGATCTCCCGTTCTTCGAGCAATTCGACTGAGGCTGCTTGGACACTGTCACCGACCTCGTCGAGGCGCTCCTCCGCGGTAGCGGCGCGGCGCGGCGCCGCGGGCTGGCAAAGGGAATCACCTTGCTTGAGTCCACCCGCGCCGACCACCGCGCCGACGCCGATGCGCTGCTCGCCGCGCTGATGCCCAACACCGGCGTGTCGCTGCGCATCGGCATCTCGGGCGTGCCCGGGGTCGGCAAGAGCACCTTCATCGAGGCGCTAGGCCTGCAGCTGATCGCGGGCCACGGCCACCGAGTCGCGGTGCTGGCGGTGGACCCGTCGTCCACGCTGTCCGGCGGCTCGATCCTCGGCGACAAGACGCGCATGGAGAGGCTCTCGGTCGAGCCCCAGGCCTTCATCCGGCCGAGCCCCACGGCCGGCACGCTCGGCGGCGTCGCCGAACACACGCGCGAGGCGATGCTGCTGTGCGAAGCGGCGGGCCACGACGTCGTGATCGTCGAGACCGTGGGCGTCGGCCAGAGCGAGACCGCGGTCGCCGGCATGACCGACCTCTTCGTGCTGCTTCAGTTGCCGAATGCCGGCGACGACCTGCAGGCGATGAAGAAGGGCGTGATGGAACTGGCCGACCTGGTGGTCATCAACAAGGCTGACCTCGACGACGCCGCCGCGACGCGCGCGCAGGCGCAGATCGCGGGTGCGTCGCGGGTGCCGGTGTCGAGGTTGAGCGCGCTGAAAGGCGACGGCATCGAGGCTTTCTGGCAAGCGGTGCAGGCCGAGGCCGAGCGCCGCCGCGCGAGCGGCGCGTTCGACGCACGCCGCCGCCAGCAGGCGCTGGCCTGGATGTGGGACCACATCCACGCCGAGCTGAAGCACCGCTTCGACCGCCACCCCGCAGTGCGCGCGGCGCTGGCACACACCACGGCCGAGGTTGGCACCGGCCGGCTCGCACCCTCGACCGCGTCGCGCCAGCTGCTGGCGCACTTCACGAAACCCTGAACACCATGCACGACATCCTGCAAATGCTCGAAGACAAACGCGCCCGGGCGCAACTCGGCGGCGGTGAGAAACGCATCGCCGCGCAGCACGCCAAGGGCAAACTCACCGCGCGCGAGCGGCTGGCGCTGCTGCTCGACGAAGGCTCGTTCGAAGAATGGGACATGTTCGTCGAACACCGCTGCACCGACTTCGGCATGGCGGACAACAAGGTGCCCGGCGACGGCGTGGTCACCGGCTACGGCATGATCAATGGCCGCCTGGTGTTCGTCTTCAGCCAGGACTTCACCGTCTTCGGCGGCGCGCTCTCCGAGGCGCATGCCGAGAAGATCGGCAAAGTGATGGACCAGGCGATGAAGGTGGGTGCGCCGGTGATCGGCTTGAACGATTCGGGCGGCGCGCGCATCCAGGAGGGTGTCGCTTCGCTCGGCGGTTATGCCGACGTGTTCCAGCGCAACGTGATGGCCTCGGGCGTGATCCCGCAAATCAGCATGATCATGGGCCCCTGTGCCGGCGGCGCGGTGTACTCGCCCGCGATGACCGACTTCATCTTCATGGTCAAGGATTCGTCCTACATGTTCGTCACCGGCCCCGAGGTGGTGAAGACGGTGACCCATGAAGAGGTCACCGCCGAGGAGCTCGGCGGCGCCGGCACCCACACCTCGCGCAGCGGTGTCGCCGACCTGGCGTTCGACAACGATGTAGAAGCGCTGCTGATGCTGCGCCGCTTCTTCAACTACCTGCCGCTGAACAACCGCAGCGGCGCACCCACGCGCCCGAGCGGCGACGCCGCCGAGCGGCTGGACTATTCGCTCGACACGCTGGTGCCCGAACATCCGAACAAGCCCTACGACATCAAGGAGCTGATCCTCAAGGTGGTGGACGACGGCGACTTCTTCGAGCTGCAACCCGAACACGCGCGCAACATCGTGATCGGCTTTGCGCGCATGGAAGGGCGCAGCGTCGGCATCGTGGCCAACAACCCGCAGGTGCTGGCCGGCTGCCTGGACATCAAGAGCAGCATCAAGGCTGCGCGCTTCGTGCGCTTCTGCGACGCCTTCGGCATCCCGGTGGTCACCTTCGTCGATGTGCCGGGCTTCATGCCGGGCACCGCGCAGGAGTACGGCGGCATCATCAAACATGGCGCCAAGCTGCTCTACGCGTATGCCGAATGCACCGTGCCGAAGGTCACCGTGATCACCCGCAAGGCCTACGGCGGCGCCTATGACGTGATGAGCAGCAAACACCTGCGCGGCGACGTGAACTTTGCATGGCCGAACGCCGAGATCGCCGTGATGGGCGCCAAGGGCGCGGTGGAGATCATCTTCCGCGAAGACAAGGGCGATCCTGCAAAACTCGCGGCCAAGGAGGCCGAATACAAGGCGCGCTTCGCCAACCCCTTCGTGGCCGGCGCACGCGGTTTCATCGACGACGTGATCCAGCCGCACGAGACAAGGAGGCGCATCTGCCGCTCGCTCGCGATGCTCAAGGACAAGAAGCTCGAGAACCCGTGGCGCAAGCACGGGAACATTCCACTGTAGGCCAACCGCCACCGTTCGCCCTGAGGTATCGAAGGGCGATCGCATGCAACAGGGCTTCGATACCTCAGCCCGGTCCTTCGATACCTCAGGACGAACGGAAGACAGATGTTCACCAAGATTCTCATAGCTAACCGCGGCGAGATCGCCTGCCGCGTGATCAAGACGGCGCGCAAGATGGGCATCGCCACCGTGGCGGTGTACTCCGAGGCCGACAAGGACGCGCGCCATTTCGAACTCGCGGACGAGGCGGTGCTGATCGGCCCGGCGCCGAGCCGCGAGAGTTATCTCGTTGCCGACAAGATCATCGCGGCGGCCCAGCAGACCGGCGCGCAGGCAATCCACCCCGGCTACGGCTTCCTCTCCGAGAACGAAGCTTTCGCGCGCCGGGTCGAGGAAGAGGGCCTGGTTTTCATCGGCCCGAAGCATTACTCCATCGCCGCGATGGGCGACAAGATCGCGTCGAAGAAGCTGGCGGGCGAGGCCAAGGTCAACACGATTCCGGGCTGGAACGCGGCGATCGAATCGGCCGACGCGGCGGTGAAGATCGCGCGCGACATCGGCTACCCGGTGATGATCAAGGCGTCGGCCGGCGGCGGTGGAAAGGGCTTGCGCGTGGCCTTCAACGACAAGGAGGCGCACGAGGGCTTCAGCTCCTGCCGCAACGAGGCCCGCAACAGCTTCGGCGACGACCGGGTGTTCATCGAGAAGTTTGTCGAGCAGCCGCGGCATATCGAAATCCAGGTGCTCGGCGACGCGCATGGCAACGTGGTCTACCTCAACGAGCGCGAATGTTCGATCCAGCGCCGCCACCAGAAGGTGATCGAAGAAGCGCCGTCCCCCTTCATCAGCGAGGCCACGCGCAAGGCCATGGGCGAGCAGGCGGTGGCGCTGGCGAAAGCGGTGAACTACCAGAGCGCCGGCACCGTGGAGTTCGTGGTCGGGCGGGACCAGAGTTTTTATTTCCTCGAGATGAACACGCGGCTGCAGGTGGAGCACCCGGTCACCGAGTGCATCACCGGCCTGGACCTGGTGGAGTTGATGCTGCGCGTGGCGGCGGGCGAGAAGCTGCCGTTCACTCAAAGCCAGGTGAAGCGCGATGGCTGGGCGATGGAATGCCGGATCAATGCAGAGGACCCGTTCCGCGGCTTCCTGCCGTCGACCGGGAGGTTGGTGACTTATCGGCCACCGCCGGAAACGATGGTGGCCGCCGGCTCCCCCACCCCTGGACCCTCCCCCGCGAGGGGAGAGGGGAACGCCGCGGCCTTCGGCGGGATTCGGATTGACACCGGCGTCTACGAAGGCGGCGAGATTCCGATGTATTACGACTCGATGATCGCCAAGCTGATCGTGCATGGGCGCGACCGCGGCGACGCGATCGCGAAGATGCGCGAAGCGCTGAACGGATTCGTGGTGCGTGGCATCTCGAGCAACATCCCTTTCCAGGCCGCGCTGCTCGCGCACCCGAAGTTCGTGGCCGGCGACTTCAACACCGGCTTCATCGCCGAACATTTCAGCCAGGGTTTCAGCGCCGCCGAGGTGCCGCACGACGACCCGCTGTTCCTGGTCGCGCTCGCGGGCTATGTGCGGCGCAAGGCGCGTGAACGCGCCAGCGGCATCAGCGGCCAGTTGCCCGGGCATGGCGTCAAGGCGCAGCCCGACCTGGTGGTGGTGGTGCTCGGCACCGCGGGCACGCAGACGCATCACCCGCTGCGCATCGACAGCTTCGACGCCGTCTCCGGCCAGGCCGAGGTTTGGTTAAGCGAGCGCCGCTACGCGATCCAGAGTGCAGGCAAGCTCGGCGACATCCTGATGGCCGGCAGCTGCAACGGCCTGCCCTTCACCGCGCAGGTGGAGCGCGGTGGCGCCAAGAATCCGCTGGCGATCCGTGTTTCGCACAACGGCAGCCAAATCGAGACCCTGGTGCTGCTGCCGCGCGCCGCCGAGCTGCTCAAGCTGATGCCGCACAAGGCGCCGCCGGACCTGAGCAAGTTCCTGCTCTCGCCAATGCCGGGCCTGCTCGCCGACATCGTGGTGCAGGCCGGGCAGAAGGTGCTGGCGGGCGAGCGGCTCGCGGTGATCGAGGCGATGAAGATGGAAAACATCCTCACCGCCACGCAGGACGGCGTGGTGGCCGAGCTGCTGGCGAAGAAGGGTGAGAGCCTGGCGGTCGATCAACCCATTCTTTCTTTTGCCTGAGCCGCCCGCGATGACGACGAACAACAAACCCTTCCGCATCCTCGGCCTGCAGCAAATTGCGATCGGCGGCGCCGACAAGCAGCGGCTTAAGTCCCTCTGGGTGGACATGCTCGGCCTCACGGTCAAGAGCAGCTTCATCGACGAGCGCGAAAACGTCGACGAGGACATCTGCGAACTCGGCCGTGGCGCCACCGCGGTCGAGGTCGACCTGATGCAGCCGATCGACCCCGAGAAGAAACCGGCGGTGAAAACCCCGCCGCTGAACCACATCGGCCTCTGGGTCGACGACCTGGCCGCGGCGGTGCGGTGGATGAGCGCGCAAGGCGTTCGCTTCGCGCCCGGCGGCATCCGCAAAGGCGCCGCGGGCCACGACATCTGCTTCATCCACCCCAAGGGCAACGAGCAGTTTCCGCTCGGCGGCGAAGGGGTGCTGATCGAGCTGGTGCAGGCGCCGCCGGAGGTGGTGGCGGCGTTGGGGTGACATGACAACCCCCACGCTTGTCGCTTCGCGCCTGCGCTGCCCCCCAAAGGGGGCGCAGCCCGCCTTGGGGCGGCCCGGCGCCGGGCTGAGACGGTAGCGCGGTGAAGCGGTCTGGCGCTTGGGCGCAGAAAGCCCGGCGGCGCGCGGGCAAGCCAAATCAACGCTACGAACGCTGCAGTCCGGAGGCGACTTCGGCTTCGCGCGAGAAGCCCCCTTCGGGGCTGCACCAGCGCAGCAGGCATTCATCAAGCTCCGTCGCGCTGCAGGGCTTTTCGAGCACACCGTCGATGCCGCAATCCCGCAACAAATCGGCTTGGAGCGCGTGCGTCGTGTAAGCCAATACCGGCGCCCGGGCACGGGCGTGCGTTTGCTCGTGGAGCCGGATCTGTTTCGTCGCGCCCAAGCCGTCCAGCACCGGCATTTGCAGGTCCATCAGGATGAGGTCGAACGCATGCGCGCGGGCGAGGGCGACGGCTTCGGTGCCGTCGGCAGCGAACATCGGCGCGATGCCCCAGCGCTGGAGCTGCTCGCCCGCATCCTCCAGGCTGGCGGGGTCGTCGTCGACGACCAGTACGCGCGGAACGGTGGGCCAGGCATGTTTGAGCGCGGCAGGCGCGGCAGGCGCGACGGCTGCTACGGGCGGGATATGGACGGGCTGTACGGACGGGCCGGGGCCGGGCTCGTGTGAGGCCGGGCCCCAAGCCCGCTCCAACCGCGCCAGCAGCGCCGCCCAGGCGCCGGCGGGCGATGGCGAGGCTGGCGTTTCGCGATGCATTCGGTTCATGTCGGCAACCCTTTCCAGCCCGCCTGCCTACCGTGCTCAAGGCTCAGCCTGCAAGGTAGAAGACACAGCGTGCCCCTGTCTGTACGCTTTCGCACAAACTACTCCGAACAACCCGCACCGCGCTCATGCTCTTGTTCGAAGGCTGCACCGAGGGCGCGGCCGCCACGCCTGCGCTGCTTTGCACCCCGGTGGCGAAGTCGCTGAGTTCGGCATGCATGCGCTCCATCGCGCCGAGCGCCTCGCGCGCCTGCCGCAACAGCGCCTGGCCGGCGGCGGTGGGCTCGATGCCGCGGCGCCCGCGCACCAGCAGCGGCGCGCCGACCTCGGCTTCGATCGCGGCGATGCGCTTGCTCACCGCCGAGGCGACGATCGCCTCGCGCTCGGCGGCGCGCGCGAGGTTTCGCTCTTCGCAGACGGCGATGAAGAGGCGCAGGGTGACCGGGTCGAAGGTGCGTGCCATGCCGGATTGGAACGCGCGGGCGGTTCCGAAATTCCGCTGACGATGCCTTGTGGCATGGCTACAGTACGTGCCCATGGAGCCTCAACCCTTGGACAAGATCGTCATCCGCGAAGTGGGGCTGCGCGACGGCCTGCAAAGCCTCGCGCGGGTATTGCCCACCGCGCAGAAACTTCAGTGGCTGGCCGACGCCTACGCCGCCGGCCAGCGCGAAATCGAGGTCGGCTCCTTCGTGCCGGCGCGCCTGCTGCCGCAGTTGGCCGACACCGCCGAGGTGGTGGCCTTTGCCAAGACGCTGCCCGGGCTGGTCACCTCGGTGCTGGTGCCGAACCTGAAGGGCGCCGAACGAGCACTTGAGAGCGGCGCGCACGCGATGCTGCTTCCGCTGTCGGCCAGCCGCGCGCACAGCCTGGCCAATGTACGCAAGACACCCGACGACGTGGTGCGCGAGATTGCCGCCATCGTCGCGGCGCGCGACGCGGTGCGGGCGGCCACCGGCGCCAACTGCCGGGTCGAGATCGGCATGAGCACCGCCTTCGGCTGCACGATCCAGGGGCGGGTGGAGCCCGCGGAAGTGCTGCGCTTGTTGCAGGCGGTGCTCGACGCGGGAGTGGACCAGGTGGGCCTGGCCGACACCGTGGGTTATGCCGACCCGGCGATGGTGGCCTCGCTCTTCGAGCAATGTTTCCGCGTTGCCGGCGACAAGCTCAGCTGCGGGCATTTTCACGACACGCGCGGCATGGGCATCGCCAACGTCTTTGCCGCCTGGCAAACCGGCGTACGGCGCTTCGACGCCTGCCTGGCCGGCATCGGTGGCTGCCCGCATGCGCCGGGAGCCAGCGGCAACGTGGCCACCGAGGACGTGGCCTATCTCTTCGCGAGCATGGGCGCGCCGACCGGAATTGATTTCGACAAGCTGATCGCGCTGCGCGCCAAGGTGGCGGGCTGGCTCGACGGCGAGACGCTGCATGGCACGCTTTGGCGGGCCGGCTTGCCGAAAACGATGACGATGGCGGCGCCCATGTCCACGGAGGAGGTTTGATGCACGCGGCGGAGCGCGCCCTCCCCGCTCAAGGCGGAAGGAACCTGCCTCAGCCGCTGGCCGGCCTGCCGACATCTTCATCCGCACCCCAGCCGCTGGCCGGGCTGCCGACATCTTCATCCGCACCCCAGCCGCTGGCCGGGCTGCGGGTGGTCGAGTTCACCCACATGGTGATGGGCCCCACCTGCGGCATGGTGCTGGCGGACCTGGGCGCCGAGGTGATCAAGGTCGAGCCGATCGAGGGCGATCGCACCCGCACCCTGCTCGGTGCCGGCGCGGGCTTCTTCCCGATGTTCAACCGCAACAAGAAGAGCATTCAGATCAACCTGCAGCGGCCCGAAGGCGCCGCGGTGGCGCGCAAGTTGTGCGGCAGCGCCGATGTGGTCGCCGAGAACTTCAAGCCCGGCACGATGGTCAAGTACGGCCTCGACTACGCGGCACTGGCAAAGACCAACGAGCGCCTGATCTACGCCAGCTTGAAAGGCTTTCTGCCTGGCCCCTACGACCACCGCACCGCGCTCGACGAAGTGGTGCAGATGATGGGCGGCCTGGCCTACATGACCGGCCGCCCGGGCGACCCGTTGCGCGCCGGCTCGTCGGTCAACGACATCATGGGCGGCATGTTCGGCGCGATCGCCATCCTCGGCGCGCTGATCCAGCGCGGCATCAGCGGCCGCGGCATGGAGGTGCAGGCCGCGCTGTACGAGAACAACATCTTCCTCGTCGGCCAGCACATGCTGCAGTACGCGATCACCGGCCAGCCGGCCGCGCCGATGCCGGTGCGCATCAGCCCGTGGGCGATCTACGACGTCTTCACGGTCAAGAACGGCGAGCAGATCTTCCTCGCCGCAGTGAGCGACGCGCAGTGGTTCACCTTCTGCGACGCGCTCGGTTTTGCCGACCTGAAGGCCGATGCGCGATACGCCGCCAACAACGAGCGCGTCAGGCTGCGCGAACCCTTGCTCGGCACCCTGCGCGAACGCCTGGCGCGCCGCAGCGCGGCCGAGATTTCCAGTGCGATGGAAGCGGCCGGCCTGCCCTTTGCGCCGATTTGCAAGCCCGAAGAATTGCTCGATGACCCGCACCTGCTGGCCACCGGCGGCCTCGCGGACATCCAGCTCACCGACGGCGCGCGTGCCGGGCAGACGGTGAAGACCACGCTGTTCCCGTTTACCCTTGACGGCGAGCGGCCGGGCGTCAGGCTCAACCCGCCCAAGCGCGGCGAGCATTCGCGCGAGGTGTTGCGTGCGATCGGCCTGGCCGACGCCGAGATCGACGCCTTGATCGAATCCCGCGCGGTGGCCTGAAGCCCACCCTTCATTCACACAAGGAGACTCCCCGATGTTGAACAGCCTTCACCCCCGCCGCGACCTGCTCGCGCTGACCCTGGCTGCCGTGCTGGTGGGCCCCGCGGCAGCGCAGGTCGGCGACAAGACCGTCAGGTTCATCCTGCCCAATGCCACCGGCTCGGGCGTCGATGCGCTCACCCGTGCGGTGCAGCCGGCGCTGGCCAAGGCGCTCGGCCACCCGATCGTGGTCGACAACCAGCCCGGGGCCGGCGGCATCGTCGGCCTGCAGGCGCTGGCCAAGTCGGCCCC
>JANNGZ010000243.1:0-5486 GCA_031404155.1 Burkholderiales bacterium | reverse complement strand
ACGCCCGAAGGTGTCCCGGCGATAGAGCAATCGATCTTCAACGGCGTTCCGATCAACGTCACCTTGTTGTTCTCGCGCGAGCAATACCTGGCGTCGGCGAACGCGTACTTGAGCGCGCTCGAACGCCGCATCGAGGCGGGCTTCGATCCCAAGGTTGCCTCGGTCGCATCGCTCTTTGTGAGCCGCTGGGACGTGGCGGCGAAGCAGAGCTTGCCGCCGCGCTGGCACAACCGGCTGGGCATCGCGGTGGCGACAAAAACCTACCAGGCGTACCGCGAGTTGCTCGCTTCGAAACGCTGGCTCGACCTGGCGGCCGCCGGCGCCCGGCCGCAGCGCCTGCTCTGGGCCAGCACCGGCAGCAAGGACCCCGCCGCCCCCGACACGCTGTACGTTCAAGCGCTGGCCGCGCCGGACACGATCAACACGATCCCGGATGCGACACTGCTCGCGTATGCGGAGCATGGCCGCCTGGGCGACGGCATCGATGCCGCGAGCGCCGAGGCCGACGCGGTGCTCGACGCGGTTCGACGCAAAGGTGTGGACTGCGACGCGCTCGCCGTGCGCCTGCAGAGTGAAGGTGTGCAGGCGTTCGCCAAGTCATGGCAAACCTTGCTGGCGCGGATCGCGGAGAAGAGCTCACGGCCAGCGAGCACGACGCCGGCGTGAGCGGCGGGCGGTGGCGCGGCAAAGCCGCACCCGGGCGGGCGGTGGCGCGGCAAAGCCGCACCCGGGCAGGCCACGGCGTGCGTGTGCGGCGCCGAGGAACGGAGGGCTCATGGCCGCGCGCGGCAGCGCGCTTCGTAAACTGACTCGCCGCGGCTGTCCGAGCGCAGTGAACGAAGTGAACGTAGCGAGTTCGGCGGCGGGCCATGGGGCCGAGTACCACAGGGCAGTCGGCCGCAGGCCGACCGCCGCAGTCGCACGCCGTGGCCTGCCCGGGTGCGGCTTTGCCGCGCCACCGCCTGCCCGGGTGTGGCCATCGTTGATCGACGCGCTCAAACACGAGTCGTCATCAGCCACCGGGTAACGGCCACCCCACCTGGGTAAAGCGCCACCCACACCGCAACGAACCGCGCGAAAGCCGCAAGGCCCTGCCGACACACTCGCTGCACAGCGACAGCACAAGCCCACCCCCCAGTTCTTGGGGCGGGTGCAGCACGACACATGGGCCTGCGTTTTTGCTGGCACTGCATTTGCAAACGGGGTGACGGTGACTCCCTCCCCTCACAAGCCCGCCAAGCGCCCGCGCCGATACCGGCGCCGCAACCCAAGGCCCATGAATGACCGCGCGTCACGCGCTCAGCACCGTGCCGGACTCCGCACAGGACCCCGCAAGAGCGCGGCAGCAGGCCTCGCTGGCGCAGGCCATCGAGGCGCACCTGGCGGCGCACCCGAACGCGGCCGACTCGGTCGACGGCGTGCTGAAGTGGTGGCTGCCTGCACGCGGGATCCAGGCCAGCCTGCTGGACGTGGAAGAGGCCCTGGCCACGATGGTGGCGCGCCAGCGCATCCGCAGCGTGCGTCTGGCCGACGGCACGGTGCTGTATTCGCGCCGCACAGCCCCGAGCGGCCCATGACAAGTTCATCGCGATCAACCCCGCCGGCGCCCGCCGGCACCACCCCGGCGCCTGAGCACGCGCCGCACTGAAGGAGCGAACCATGCCCGTGGCTGTTTCCTACCCCGGCGTGTACATCGAGGAGGTGCCCAGCGGCGTGCGCACCATCACCGGCGTCGCCACATCGATCACCGCGTTTGTCGGCCGCGCGCTGCGCGGGCCGGTGGACAGCGACCTCAAAAGCCCGGTGCGTGTCACCAGCTTTGCCGACTACGAGCGCCACTTCGGCGGCCTGGCCAACGACTGCCCGATGTCCTTCGCCGCGCTGCACTATTTTGCCAACGGCGGCTCCGACGCGCTGGTGGTGCGGGTGCACAACGGCGCCATTGCCGCGCAGACCCCCGCGCTGCCGGCCGCGGCGCTGTTCGCCGCCGCGAACCCGGGCGAATGGGGCAACCGGCTGCGCATCCGCATCGACCACGATGTCGAGACCGAGATCGTCAATGCCAACCTGCCCAACACCATGTTCAACCTGCGGCTGAAGGACTTGGGCTCAGGCACGGTGGAGACCTACCTCAACCTCTCGAGCACCAGCGGCCACCCGCGCTTTGCGAGCCAGGTGCTGCTCGACCAGAGCCGGCTGGTCCGCGGCGCGCCGGCGCTCGGCGCGCGCCCGGCCGCCAACGCCGCGGCGCCTGCTGGCACACCCGACCCCTTCGACCATGCCAGCGCCACCGCGCTCGCCGGCGGCGCCGACGGCAACCCGATCACCGACGCGCATGTGGTGAGCGGCGCCAACATGCGCAGCAACAAACTCGGGCTGTTTGCGCTGGAGAAGGCCGACCTGTTCAACCTGCTGGTGATACCGCCCTTCTCGCCGAGCGCGGATGTGAACAACACCACCTGGACTGCCGCGGTGACGTACTGCACCGAACGGCGCGCGATGGTGCTCGTCGACCCGCCGTTCCACAGCAGCGGCTGGGACGCGGTGGACGACGTGACCCCGGCCAACATCACCGGCGTGGTGGCGCGCAGCGCCAACGCGGCCCTCTTCTTCCCACGCGTGCGCTGCCCGAACCCGCTGCGCGAAAGCCGGCCCGAAGCCTTCGCGCCCGCCGGCGCGGTGGCCGGCGTGATGGCGCGCACCGACGCGCAGCGCGGCGTATGGAAGGCGCCCGCGGGCATCGAGGCCAACTTGAACGGCGTGCTCGCACCCGAGGTCAGCCTCACCGACCCCGAGAACGGCTTCATCAACCCGCTGGGGGTGAACTGCATCCGCAGCTTCCCCAACACCGGGCCGATCGTGTGGGGCTCGCGCACGATGCGCGGCGCCGACACGCTGGCCTCGGAGTGGAAGTACCTGCCGGTGCGGCGCATGGCGCTGTTCCTCGAAGAGAGCCTCTACCGCGGCACGCAATGGGTGGTGTTCGAACCCAACGACGAGCCGCTGTGGGCGCAGATCCGGATGAACATCGGCGCCTTCATGCAGGGCCTGTTCCGCCAGGGTGCGTTCCAGGGCACCTCGCCGCGCGAGGCCTACTTCGTCAAGTGCGACCGCGAGACCACGACGCAGGCCGACATCAACCTCGGCATCGTGAACATCCATGTCGGCTTTGCGCCGCTGAAGCCCGCGGAGTTCGTGATCGTGCGCCTGCAACAGATGGCCGGCCAGGTGGCTGCCTGACTTTCGAGGAGAGATTCATGGCCCAGTTCAGCGTCAACGCCAGCCGCTTCGACCCCTACAAGAACTTCAAATTCCGCATCAAGTGGGACGGCAAATACGTGGCCGGGGTGAGCAAGGTGAGCGCGCTCAAGCGCAGCACCGAAGTGGTGGAGCACCGCGAAGGCGGCGACCCGAGCACCGGCCGCAAGTCCCCCGGCCGCACCAAGTACGAAGCGATCACGCTGGAGCGCGGCGTCACCCACGACACCGAGTTCGAGAAGTGGGCCAACAAGGTCTGGAACTACGGCTCGGGCCTGGGCGCCGAGGTGTCGCTGAAAGACTTCCGCAAGGACGTGATCCTGGAGGTCTACAACGAGGCCGGCCAGGTGGTGCTGGCCTACAAGATCTACCGCTGCTGGGTCAGCGAGTACCAGGCCTTCCCCGACGCGGACGCCAACGCCAACGCGGTCGCGATCCAGACCCTGAAGCTCGAAAACGAAGGCTGGGAGCGCGACTACGAAGTGGTGGAGCCGAGCGAGCCGAGCTTCACGGAACCCGCGTGATGACAGCCCCTAGCTCGCTCTGCTCGCGTCCCCCGGGGGGAGCGCAGGCCGCTTGGGAGCGGCCCGGCGCTGGCCTGCATTGCTTCGTTGAGGGCCACCTCCTTTGAACGACGCCGAATTGCTCGCGCTGTGGGAACAAGCGCTGCCGCTCGCGCCGCCAGCGCGCGACCGTGTGCTGGGGCGGGCCGCCGGCGCGGCGCCGAACGCCACGCTCGGCCAGTGCAACCATGCGCTGCTGCGCTTGCGCGAGCGCTGGTTCGGCCGCCGGCTCGCGCTGCGGGTTGTTTGCCCACGCTGCGCCGATGAACTCGACTTCGAGGTCGACAGCGCGAGGATCGGTTTGACCAGCGAGGCGGCGGACGCCGCGGCCGGCACTCCACAGCAGATCGAACACGGCAGCCTGCGGTTGCACTTTCGCGCGCCGCGCGCGGATGACCTGGAGGCGCTTGCCGATAACGCACAAGCGAACGCCAGCGCCGAGGCGTTTGCGCGGGCGCTGTTCGAGCGCTGTGTGATCGGGGTCGACGGCGCGGCCGAGGGCGCGGTGCTCAGCGCCGACATGCAAACCGCGGTGGCGCAGCAAATCGACGCCATCGACCCCCAAGCGAGCCTGGACTTCGCACTCGACTGCCCGGCCTGCGGCCACGCCTTCAACGCGCCGCTGGATCTCGCCGCGCTGCTCTGGAGTGAGCTGCGCCACCGTGCCGAGCAGCTCCTTGCCGACGTGGCCGCGCTCGCACACGCGTACGGCTGGCGCGAGGCCGACGTGCTGGCGCTCACGCCGACCCGGCGCGCCGCCTACCTGCAACTGGCGCAGGCGCTGTGATGGACCTGTTCAGCCGCATCGCCGTACAACGCCTGGGCCAGGCGCCCGCGCTGCGGCCGGCGTTGGCGCCGCACTACGCACCGCGTGTTGGCGTGGGCGATGCGGCGTCCGCAGCAACGCTGGAGGTCAGCGAAGATCTCGCGGCAACGGCACGGCCAGCGGCGGCGGCGACCGGGCGGCCGATGCGCGAGGCAATGACCACCGCGCCGCGTGCGCTGCCGGGCGCGCAGCACGAGCCCACCCGCCCCGCGCCGCACGAGGTGTCGGCCGCGACCCGCCCCGCCGCCGCCAGCGCACCCGCACGCAGCGAGTCGCGTTGGCGCGACACCGCCACGCGGCCCGCGGACAACGCCGCGTCGCGTGCCGGCGCGGCGTTGCATGCCGCGGCGGCCCCGCTGCCTCCAGCACGCCACGACGCGGCTCGGCTCTTCGCGGCGCGCGAGTCGAGCATCACCACGAACACGCCGGATGTGAACGCGGCGGCACCGCGCCGCGGCCCGGACCACTCGGCGCAGGCGCCGTTGCGGCCGCCGCTCGAGGCCTCGCGGCTCGACCTGTTGCGTGCACCCTCAGCCACCACCCGGGCGCCGGTGGTGCATGTGCACATCGACCGTATCGAGGTGCGTGCGCCGGCCGTGCCGCCGAAGACTCCACCGGCCACGCGCGCAAGGCCCGCGCCCAGCAACACGCTGGCCGACTACCTGCGCGGCAGCGGGAACGGTCGAGGTGCCTCCAAATGAGCACCCCACTGGCCATCGGCGCCGTGACCGCCGCGCTGCGCAACCTGATCGACAGCGGCTTTGTCGACGCCAACCTGGCCGGCGCGGTGGGTGCGTCGGTGGCGGTGTCGGCCATCGCGCCCGACCTGATCGACCTCG
>JANNGZ010000242.1:0-13751 GCA_031404155.1 Burkholderiales bacterium | reverse complement strand
CTCGCGCGCCGCCAGGCTCAAGCCGGCCAGCGACTCGGGCTCGTCCATCTCGCCGTCGCCGAAGAAGCCCCACACGCGGCGGCACAGCGCCGGCGGCTTGTCGGCGGCGGCACGTTCATCTGCGGCAAGCAAACCGCGGTGGTCCAGGTACCGCATGAAGCGCGCCTGGTACACCGCCGACAACGGCCCCAGGCCCATCGAGCCGGTGGGGAACTGCCAGAAGTCGGGCATCAGCCACGGGTGCGGATACGAGCTCAGGCCGCGCACGCTGGCGCCTTGTGCGCGCGCGGCGGCGGCGCCAACTTCCTGCCGGTAGTGGTCCAGGTCCTCGTCGCTCAACCGGCCTTCGGCGTAGGCGCGCGCGTAGACGCCCGGCGCCGAATGCGGCTGGAAGAAGACGAGGTCGCCGCCGTGCCCGGCCGGCCCTTCCACACGGGCGCGGAAGAAGTGGTTGAAGCCGACCTCGAACAGGTCGGCCGCCGATGCATAACTGGCAATATGTCCGCCCAGTTCACCTTGCCGCGCGTTGGCGCGCACGACCATCGCCAGCGCGTTCCAGCGCATGATGGCCGCCAGGCGCTGTTCGACTTCGAGCTTGCCGGGGAAGGGCGCCTGTTCCTGCAAGGTGACGGTGTTGAGGTAGGGCGTCTGGCGCTGCGGCTGCCAGGCCAGCGCGTGGCGGCGCGCCTCGTCCTGCAGCGCACCCAGCACGAAGCGCGCGCGCTCAGGCCCGCCCTCGCGCACCAGCGTGGCCAGCGCGTCGAGCCACTCGCGCGTTTCGGCGGCGTCGCTGTCTCCTGGAAAGCGAATGGTGTGCAGCAGCGCTTCGAAGGCTGCACTTCCAGGCACCGGGGTCGCGCTCACCAGCGGGAGCCCGGCGCGTCCAGCTCCACTTTCAGATAGTGCGCGCCGGCGATCGGGTTGTAGTAGTAGGGCGGGATGTCACCGAACCCCAGGGAGGTGTACAGGCCGCGCGCTGCTTCCATGTCGTCCAGTGTATCGAGCAGCATGCACGAATGGCCGGCCTGGGTGGCCAGCTCCATCAGTTCCTGCGCCAGCTGTCGGCCCAGGCCGAAGCGGCGGTAGGCGCGGCGCACGTAGAGGCGCTTCATTTCGCAGGCGTTGACGTGGTCCGACTCGGGCAGCGGCCGCATGGCCCCGCAGCCGGCCGGTTCGCCGTCCACCAGCGCCAGCAGCAGCGCGCCGCCGGGCTCGGCGTAGTCGCCGGGCAGGCCAGCGAGTTCGGCTTCGAAATTCTGGAAGCACAGGTCGATGCGCAGCGACGCGGCGTACTCGCGGAACAGCGCGCGCACGGCATCGATCTGGGGTGGCTCCAGGGCCGGGCGCAATTCGATGCGCGCCGCGCCGACGTTCAGGGCGCTCATCGGCCTCACGCCCCCAGGCTCAGCACCCAGGCCGCGACGGCGCCGCAGGCCGCCGCCAGCAGCAGCGCCAGCAAACGTTGCGGCGTGCCGTCGGCGCTGGCTGGCGTGCCTGCCGGCAGCGGCTTGTCGCCGACGATCATGGGTCGCACCAGGTTGATCCGCTTGCGCCACAGGTAGAACAGGATCGCCGCGATGTGCAGCACCACCAGTGCAATCAGGATCAGCTGTCCCACATCCTTGTGCCAGCCGCTGGCCAGGCTGACCGTGGCGCTGCCGACAAAACGGTTCAGCGGGCCGGTGTTGGCAATCTCGTCGTCGGCCACCAGCCCGGTGGAGACCTGGAAGAGCAGGAAAAGCAGCAGGCCGAACACCGACAACGCGCCCAGCGGGCTGTGGCCCACGTCCTGGTGTTCACCCGCGCGGGCCTGGCCGCGCAGGTAGCGCAGCAGCGTGGCCGGCGCATAGATGAAGTTGGCGAAGCGCGACCAATGACCGCCCACCAGGCCCCAGATGAAGCGAAAGGCGAGCAGGGTCAGCACCAGGTAGCCGAGCCGGAAGTGCCACACCGCCGCGTTGCCGCCGATCTTGGCGGTGACCACCGAGCCGATCACGGTGGCCGCGAGCAGCCAGTGAAAGATGCGCGTGGGCAGATCCCACACGCGCACATTGCGGGTCTCAGGCTCGGGAATCATCAGGCAACCTCCGTGCATCGCACTCCGTTATTCCCCCTTGGGGCGGCCCTTCGGGGTCATGGCGGCCGGAGGTTCGCTCGCCGGAAGAGCGACCAGCAGTTCGGGGTTGCGGACGATACCCGTTTGCCGCCGCCGCTTCCAGCCCCGGGTGAAAACCCGAGCCGCGCCCTTGGTGGTGTGTTGCGAGGGAAGCGACCGGCGGACTTGTTCGTACACTGCCCGGCACCTTATGAGACGGCCGGCCTATCCGTCGCCTCATGAGGTTCCGTGTCTGTGCTTCCTGTCGTGTCAAAACCAAGCTGGAGAAGTTGCATGAAGTCGAAGATCCTGAGCGCTGTTCTCGTTGTCGCCGGCCTGGGTGCCGCGCTGCCCGCCGCCGCACAATTTGCCAAGCCCGAAGACGCCATCAAGTACCGCCAGAGTGCGTTCACCGTGATGGGCAACCACTTCGGCCGCATCGGTGCGATGGTCAATAACCGCGTGCCTTTCGACGCCAACGCGGTGACGGTCAACGCCGAGATCGTGCAGATGATGTCCAAGCTGCCCTATGCCGGCTTCATCGAGGGCACCGACAAGGGCAACACCAAGGCCAAGCCCGAAATCTGGACCGAGATGGACAAGTTCAAGGCCGCTGCGACCAAGATGCAGGACGAGGTGGTGAAGCTCAACGCCGTTGCCAAGAGCGGCAACCAGGAGCAGATCAAGACCCAGTTCGGCGCAGCGGGTCAAGCCTGCAAGGCTTGCCACGACGACTACCGCAAGGAGTGAACCGGCGGCCCGCGCCGCGCCTGGTTTGAATGCAGGGCCCGCTACGGCGGGCTTTGTTCGTTGTGGCGCGCTGATTCGTACCGTGTTGCGTTCAACAGTCATGGCCCGCCCGGTGTCGGCCTCACGATTGAACCCAACACCGAGACCACTTCGAACGGCGTTCAGCAGCTCTCGTACTTCCAGTTCCGCCGCTTGCCCTCGGCCAGCCACTCGAACGACTGCGCCACGCGCCGCACGCGGGTTTCGTCGCGCTTGGCCTCGGCGATCCAGTCGACATATTCGCGCTGCTGGCTCGGCGGGAAAGTGTCGAAAGTCTTGCGCGCGGCGGCGTTGCGCTTGAACCCGGCCGCAAGCTCCGGCGGCGCCGCGGGAGGCGGCTTGTCGTCGCCTTCACGGTGGTCAGGAAAGCGCCGGCTGCGGCATGATCGAAGCCCGGCGAATCGACCTCCCGCGTCGACTGGATGCATCGGCCGAGGCTGTCCATCCTGCCTGCCGGCGTTGCCCGCCGGCCTTGCCCGACCTCCCGCCCGCCGACCGGATCGGCCGACCCCTTGAACCGAGCGCCCATGAGCAGCACCACCGCCCCGCCGAAGCCCAACCCGCCGCGCGCTTCGGCCACGCTGATCGTGGTGCGCGACGCAGCCGGTGACGCGGCAGGCGGCGGCCTCGAAGTGCTGCTGCTCGCGCGCGCTGAACGTGGCGACCACAACAGCGGCGCCTGGGTCTTCCCCGGCGGCATCGTGGACGCGCACGATGCGCAGTGGCACGCCTGCGTGGCCGGCCTGGACGACGCGGCGGCGAGCGCACGCCTGGGCGTGGAACGCGGCGGGCTCGACGCCTACATCGCCGCGGCGCGGGAATGTTTTGAAGAAGCCGGCCTCTTGTTCGCGGTGGATTCGCGCGAGAGTTTGCCGGCCTCGTCTGCGGATTCACCAGCGGGCCAGCTGCTGCCGGATTCGCGCGTCGACGATCTGCAGCACTGGCGCGGTCCGCTGCACCGCGGCGAACGCGGCCTGGACGAGTTCTGCGCCGAGACCGGCTTCAAACTCGCGCTCGACCGCTTCGCGTACTACAGCCACTGGCTCACCCCGCCCGGGCGCATGAAGCGCTTCGACACCCGCTTCTTCCTGGCGCTCGCACCCGCGGGCCAGGTGGCCGCGCATGACGGCGTGGAGTTAAAGGCTCACCGCTGGGTGCGTCCGGCCGAGGCGCTCGCCGAGGCGAAAGCGCAGGGCGACGGCTTCAAGCTGATGGGCCCGACGATCGCGACCTTGATCGAGTTGAAGCGCTTCGCCAGCGCTCAGGCCGCGTTCGATTGGGCGGCATCGCCGCGCGACGTGCCCCTGATTGCACCGCGCATGGGCAGCGGGAGCAAGGGGGTGCGCCCGGTGCTGCCGCACGAACCAGCCTGGGCCGAGATTGCGCGAATCGATCCCAACGGCGAGTGGAACGCAAGCTACGAGATCAACCCCGGCGTGGCGGTGCGGCTGTCGCCACGGGTGGTGCGGGTGCCGGCCAACAACGGCAGCCAGATGACCGGGCCGGGCACCAACAGCTATTTCGTCGGTGGCGGCGGCATTGGCGGCGGACGCAACGAATGGGCGCTGATCGACCCCGGCCCCGACGACGCGGCGCATGTGCAGGCGCTGCTGGCCCACGCACCCGGCCCGGTGCGCTGGATTTTCGCTACGCACACGCACAAGGACCATTCGCCCGCGACGCTGGCCCTGAAAACCGCCACCGGCGCGCAGGTGTTCGGGCGTGTCGCCGACCACCCCGAATGGCAGGACGCGAGCTTCGTGCCCGACGTGGCGCTGCAAGGCGGCGAGCGCTTTGCACTCGACGGCGCCACGCTGCGCGCGGTGCACACGCCGGGCCACGCGTCGAACCACATCTGCTACCTGCTCGAAGAAGAAAAAACGCTGTTCACCGGCGACCATGTGATGCAGGGATCGACGGTGGTGATCAACCCGCCCGACGGCGACATGGGTGCGTACCTGGCGTCGCTGCGATCTCTGCTCGACGAGGACCTGGAGTGGCTGGCGCCGGGGCACGGCTTCCTGATTCCGCAACCGCGGCGAGCGATCGAAGCGCTGATCGCGCACCGCCTGAAACGAGAGGCCAAGGTGGCCGCGGTGCTCACGTCGCTGCAAAGTGCCACGCTCGACGCGCTGCTGGCGCTGGTTTACGACGACGTGCCCGAGCGCCTGCATGCGATGGCGCGGCGCTCGCTGCTGGCGCACCTGCTGAAGCTGCGCGACGATGGGCGGGCGAGCGAGCAGGAGGGGCGCTGGGTCTCGGCCGAGACCCAGCGGGGCGCCGCTGCCTGATGCCACGGCGCGAGCCCACCGGGGTGGACTTGGACACGGCCGACTGGGCGCCGCGTCGCGCAGCGCGCGGGCCGCAAGCCCGAGGCTGCGGCTGCGGCTGTCAAGGCGGCCGAACGAGATTGCGCCGCATCATGCAACGAGCCCTGCGGTGTTGCATCGTGTGGCCAGCCGCAGGATCATCCCGCCATGCTGATCTTTCGCCAACTCTTCGACCCCACCTCGTCGACCTACACCTACTTGCTTGGCGACCGCGCCAGCGGTGAAGCCCTGCTGATCGACCCGGTGTTCGAGCAGGTGCCGCGCGACGCGGCGCTGATCCGCGAACTCGGGCTCACGCTGGTGCACACGCTGGACACCCATGTGCACGCTGACCATGTCACCGGCGCCTGGTTGTTGCGCCAGCGCCTGGGCTCGAAGGTGGCGGTGGCGGCGGCCAGCGGCGCGGGCGGCGCAGACCGCTTGCTCGCTCAGGGTGATGTGATTCCATTCGGCAGCCGAAGCCTCGCGGTGCGCGCCACGCCCGGCCACACCAACGGCTGCCTGAGCTACGTGCTCGACGATTTTTCACGTGCCTTCACCGGCGACTGCCTGCTGATCCGCGGCTGCGGCCGCACCGACTTCCAGCAAGGCAGCTCACACGCGCTGTATGCCTCGGTGCACCAACAACTCTTCACCCTGCCCGCCGCCTGCCTGCTTTACCCGGCGCACGACTACAACGGCCTTACCGTCACCAGCGTCGAGGAAGAGCGGCGCTTCAACCCGCGCCTGGGCGGCGAAGTGGTCGAAGAAGATTTTGCCGGCTTCATGCAGCACCTGGGCCTGCCGCACCCGAAGCAGATCGACCTGGCGGTGCCGGCCAACCTGCGCTGTGGCGAGCCGGCCGGCGGCCTGAGCCCACGCGCCGAGCCCACCTGGGCGCCCTTGCGCCTCACCTTCGGCGGGCTGTGGGAGATCGAGCCGCGGACCCTGGGCGAGTTGCGCGCCGCCGGCGCTACGTCAGCGCAAGTGCAGGTGCTCGACGTGCGCGAACCCGTCGAGTTCAGCGGCGCGCTCGGCCATATACCCGGCGCCGTGCCGATCCCGCTCGGCGAGCTGGACGCGCGCCTGGGCGAACTGGCACGCGACCGACCGGTGGTGGCGGTCTGCCGCTCCGGCGCGCGCTCGGCACGCGCGGTGGCGCTGCTGCAAAAGGCCGGCTTCGCCGAGGTGGCCAACCTGGCTGGGGGCATGCTGCGCTGGCGGGTGGATGGGGGCGTGGTGGAGGGCGGGGCGGATTGAAGCGGCCCCCAGCTTCGCTGCGCTTGCGCTGAAGACCGGGCGCGCCAAACCGGGCGCCGCCAGGCCGTCGGCTCAAGTGCCGAAGGGGCGCAGCGTTATCGTGGCCGCGGACGTCCGCGTGCCCGCCGTCATGGTCACCGTGATCAGGTTGTCCCCCGGCGCGGGCGTGATGGGGTTGCTCAGCCAGTGCATCACGCGCCCGCCCTCCGCATTGCAAACCCAGAGCGCGTCGAACACCGGTCCGACGGTGACACCGGTGGCGGAATTGCTGTAGCTGATTTCGTGCGCGCCGAGCGTGCCGATGCGAATGAAATCGTTCGGGTTCGGGCAACCCGTGCCGGGTGGCACGAAGGCGCCCCGCTGTGCACCACGATCATGGGGTGGTGTAACGCGGAGCGTCGTCGATCGAGAGTTCAACCGGTGGGTCGCTGCCGCCGCAGGTTGCGAGCGCGGTTGCGGCCAGCAGTGCTGCGAGGCGACGTCACATGACGGATGCAGAGCGGAGTGCCGGGGCCGCGACGGTAACCCGCGACCGCCGCCGCTACATGCTCCTCCGATACTGCCCCCCCACCTCGAACAGCGCGTTCGTAATCTGCCCGAGCGAGCAGCCCCTTACCGCGTCCATCAGCACCTCGAACACGTTTTGGTTGTCGATCACCGCCTGCTGAAGCCGCTTCAGCATCACGGGCGCCTGTGCCGCATGTTGCGCGTGGAAGTCGGCCAGGCGCTTGAGCTGCGACTGCTTTTCTTCGTCGGTGGAACGCGCAAGTTCGATGGTTTCCGACACCGGCTCGCTTCCGTCCAAGGTTCTCGGGTTGCGGAAGGTGTTGACGCCGACGATGGGGTACTCGCCGGTGTGTTTCTGCATCTCGTAGTGCATCGACTCTTCCTGGATTTTGCCGCGCTGGTAGCCGGTTTCCATCGCGCCGAGCACGCCGCCGCGTTCGGCGATCTTTTCGAACTCGGCGAGCACCGCTTCTTCGACCAGCTCGGTCAGCTCGTCGATGATGAAAGCGCCCTGGTTCGGGTTCTCGTTCTTCGCCAGGCCCCATTCGCGGTTGATGATCAGCTGGATCGCCATCGCGCGGCGCACGCTTTCTTCGGTCGGCGTGGTGATCGCCTCGTCGTAGGCATTGGTGTGCAAGCTGTTGCAGTTGTCGTACACCGCGATCAGGGCTTGCAGCGTGGTGCGGATGTCGTTGAACTGGATCTCCTGGGCGTGCAGCGAGCGGCCCGAGGTCTGCACGTGGTACTTCAGCTTCTGGCTGCGTTCGTTGGCGCCGTAGCGGTCGCGCATCGCGGTGGCCCAGATGCGGCGGGCCACGCGGCCCATCACGTTGTATTCCGGGTCCATGCCGTTGCTGAAGAAGAAGCTCAGGTTGGGCGCGAAGTCGTCGATGTGCATCCCGCGCGCGAGGTAGGCTTCGACGAAGGTGAAGCCGTTGCTCAGCGTGAACGCGAGCTGGCTGATCGGGTTCGCACCGGCTTCGGCAATGTGGTAGCCGCTGATGCTCACCGAGTAGAAATTGCGCACGTCGTGGTGCACGAAGTATTCGGCGATGTCGCCCATCACCTTCAAAGAGAACTCGGTCGAGAAGATGCAGGTGTTCTGGCCCTGGTCTTCCTTCAGGATGTCGGCCTGCACCGTGCCGCGCACATTGGCCAGCACCCATTCACGAATCTTCGCGGCTTCGGTGTCGGTGGCATCCCTTGAGTTGTCGGTGCGGAACTTGTCCAGGTTCTGGTCGATGGCGGTGTTCATGAACATCGCCAGGATCGTCGGCGCCGGGCCGTTGATCGTCATGCTGACCGACGTGCTCGGGCTGGTCAGGTCGAAGCCCGAATACAGCACCTTCAGATCATCGAGCGTGGCGATGCTCACGCCGGAGTTGCCCACCTTGCCGTAGATGTCGGGGCGCGGGTCGGGGTCGTTGCCGTAGAGCGTCACCGAATCGAACGCGGTCGACAAGCGCTTCGCGGCCATGCCTTCGCTCACCACCTTGAAGCGCTTGTTGGTGCGAAAGGCGTCGCCCTCGCCGGCGAACATGCGGGTCGGGTCCTCGCCTTCGCGTTTGAAGGCAAACGTGCCGGCCGTGTAGGGGAAGGAGCCGGGCACGTTGTCCAGCATCAGCCACTTCAGGATTTCGCCATGGTCTTCATAGCGCGGCAGCGCCACCTTGCGGATCGTGGTGCCCGACAAGGTCTTGTGGGTCAACGCGGTGCGCAGTTCCTTGTCGCGGATCTTCACCACGTACTCGTCGCCAGCGTAGGCCTTCTGCATGTCGGGCCACATCGCGAGCAGCTTCTTCGCGCCCGGGTCCTGCCGGGCCTCGCGCTGCACGGCGAGGTCGTCCACGGCTTCCACCGCGCGGTGGCGGTCGGGCTTGTCGGTCTGCAGCAGGCGCGCGGTGGCTTTCAACTGCTGGATCTCGCGCGCCAGCGCGGCCTGCTCGTGGGCGCGGCGTTTGTAGGCGCGCACCGTGTCGGCGATGTCGGCGAGGTAGCGCACCCGTGCGCCGGGAACGATCGGGCTCTGGTGCGTGCTGTGGCGCGTGTTGGCCAGCGGCAGGCGGCCGTCGCTCAAGCGCAAGCCAAGCGAGGCCAGGCGCGGCTTCAGGGCCTGGAACAGCGCGGTCACACCGTCGTCGTTGAAGCGGCTGGCCATGGTGCCAAACACCGGCATGGCTTCGGTGGGCGTGGTCCAGGCTTCCTTGTTGCGCTGCACCTGCTTGGCCACGTCGCGCAGCGCGTCGGCCGCACCCTTGCGGTCGAACTTGTTGATCGCGACGAACTCGGCAAAGTCGAGCATGTCGATTTTTTCGAGCTGGCTGGCGGCGCCGAACTCGGGCGTCATCACGTACATTGGCACGTCCACCAGCGGCACGATGGCCGCGTCGCCCTGGCCGATACCGCTGGTCTCGACCACGATCAAATCGAAGCCGGCGCATTTGCAGGCGGCGAGCACATCGGGCAGCGCCTGGCTGATCTCGCTGCCGAAGTCGCGGGTGGCCAGGCTGCGCATGAAAACTGGAGCCCCTCGCCCGGCGGATAGGCCGGTCGATCCCCCGAGGGGATGCAGGCCGGCTTGGGGCGGCCCGGCGCTCGGCCCGCGCGCACCGCCGCTCTGCCAAGGCCCGATCGCGTTCATGCGGATGCGGTCGCCGAGCAGCGCGCCGCCGCTCTTGCGCCGGCTCGGGTCGATCGAGATCACCGCGATGCGCAGCGCGTCGTCCTGGTCCAGGCGCAGGCGGCGGATCAGCTCGTCGGTGAGGCTGGACTTGCCCGCACCACCGGTGCCGGTGATGCCAAGCACCGGCGTGCTCGCGGCCTGGGCCCGCTCGTGCATCGCGGCCACCAGCGCGGCGTCGGCGCGGCCGTTCTCCAGCGTGGTGATCAGCCGGGCAAGGGCCCGCCACGCCGCTTCGTCGTGGCCCACCAGGGCGTCGAGTTGCGGCGGCGCATGGACGGCACTCAAGTCCACGTCGCTGCGCATCAGCATCTCGCCGATCATTCCGGCCAGGCCCATGCGCTGGCCGTCTTCGGGGCTGTAGATGCGCACGCCGCGGTCGGCGAGCTCGCGGATTTCGGCCGGCACGATGACGCCGCCGCCGCCGCCGAAGACCTGGATGTTTTCGCCGCCGCGCGCCTTGAGCAGCTCGACCATGTACTTGAAATACTCGACATGCCCGCCCTGGTAGCTGCTGATCGCGATGCCCTGCACATCCTCCTGCAGCGCCGCGGTCACCACCTCGTCCACCGAGCGGTTGTGGCCGAGGTGGATCACCTCCGCCCCCATGCCCTGGAGGATGCGCCGCATGATGTTGATCGCGGCGTCGTGGCCGTCGAACAGGCTCGCGGCGGTGACGAAGCGCACCTTGTGGTTGGGGCGGTATTGCGCCAGGGCCTTGAACTCGGCGGACAGGTCGGTCATTTTGGTTCTCCGGCGCCAATGCAGGGCGCGGTGAGGATTCTGTGGCGCCTTGGCCTGGCGCGGTACCGGGCAAACGGCGTTGCGACGCCGGCCGCGGCGTCGCCGGTCCAGGGGCTTGTTTCGGTTGACGTTTACGTCAACGTTAATCAGTGTAGCGCGCGCGGGCTGGCGCGAGGCTGACATCCTCCCGCGGCTTGCGCCGCGGCCCGACGCCAGGGCCGGCGCGGCGCCCCCGGGCTTTCCCGAGACGCAGTGGCGCGGCCGGCGGCACAATGGCGCGTTTGTTGGGACCACCGCGCAGAGCCTTTGGGCCTGCGGCGCGCAGGAGATCGAGCCGATGTCGCCAAACCAGGCGCCCGTGAAGACCGAGGCTGGGCAGGCCGAGCTGGCGCAGCGTTCGCGCCATTTGAGCCAGCGCCAGCGCACCCTGCTGTTCCTGGTCGACGGCCGCCGTTCGGCCGACGAGGTGCGCAGTGTGGCGCTGCAGGCCGGCGTGCCGGACACCTGCTTCGACGAACTGGTGTCGCTCGGGCTGGTCAGCGTGCCGGGTGCCTTGGCGCCGCTGACCGTGCATGTGGAGTTGCCGCTCGGCACCGACGCCGGCCCGCTGTCGACGCAGGATTCGCTGCTGCCCGCGGTTCGCTCGATGCTGCCGGAGTCGGGTGCGATGGCCCTGGACAGCCGCAGCGAGCGCCCGCGGCTGGACCTGCCGCTGGCCGAGGCGCGCACGATCCTCGTGCGGGCGGTGCGCAACGAGTCGCCGGTGGCCGGGCTGCTCACGATCCGCAAGCTCGAGCGTGCGGCGAGCCGCAGCGAGCTCGAAGCCCTGCTCGACGAGGTCGAGCACCGCATCAGCAAACCGCGCAAGCAGATCGTCGCGGCGCAGACGATGCGCCATGTCCGCCATCTGCTGAGCTTGTCCGCCGGCTGACAGCCTGCCCGCGATCGAGGCCGGCAGCCCCCATCTGACGGTCACCCTATTGAGGCGGTAATGAGTTTCCTCGCGATCGACATCGGCAACACCCGGCTCAAGTGGGCCCAGTACGAGGCCGCGCGCCCCGGCGCTGCGCTGCTGGCGCAGGGCGCGGTGTTTCTCGAGACGATCGACACCCTGGCCGAGACCGACTGGCACTCGTTGGACCCACCCACTGCGATGCTCGGCAGCAAC
Organism: Burkholderiales bacterium; assembly: GCA_031404155.1. Taxonomy (GTDB): domain Bacteria; phylum Pseudomonadota; class Gammaproteobacteria; order Burkholderiales; family Burkholderiaceae_C; genus JANNGZ01. Next base: position 2,199 of record JANNGZ010000242.1, on the reverse strand, counting down.
GTGGCCGGCGACGCGGTGCGCCGGCGTGTCGAGGAACAGCTCGAGCTGTGGGATTTCGAGCCGCGCTGGGTGGCGCCCAGCCGCAGCGCCGCCGGTGTGGTCAACGGCTACGAACACCCCGGCCGCCTGGGCGCCGACCGCTGGGTGGCGCTGGTGGGCGCGCGCGCGCATGTGCTGGCGGGTGGCATGCCGCGCCCGGCGCTGGTGGTGATGGTCGGCACCGCGGTCACCGTGGACGCAATCGACGCCGAAGGCAAGTTTCTCGGCGGGCTGATCCTGCCCGGCTTCGGCCTGATGCTGCGCGCGCTGGAGCAGGGCACCGCGGGCCTGCGCGTGCCCACCGGCGACGTGGTGGACTTCCCGCGCAACACCAGCGACGCGCTGATGAGCGGCGGCGCGATGGCGCTGGCCGGCGCCATCGACCGCATGCACCGCAAGCTGCTGGCCCACGCGGGCGGGCAGGCGCCTTTGCTGTTCATGACCGGCGGTGCCGCGCCAAAACTCGGGCCGATCACCGAGATGCCCTTCGAGACGATCGACTCGCTGATCTTCGACGGCCTGCTCGCGATCCAGGCGCAGCGCGAGAGCGCCAGCGGCACGCCGGCGTTGGCGAGCCGCGGGCTGCCACGCGCGATGTAGCCGGCAGGCGGCTACAGGATGTAGCGCGAGAGGTCCTCGTTTTTCGCCAGCTCGCCGAGCTTGGCGTCCACCGCGGCGGCGTCCAGGTGCACCGTCTGCCCGGCGCGGTTGGGCGCGTCGAAGCTCACCTCGTCGAGCAGGCGCTCCATCACGGTGGACAGGCGCCGCGCCCCGATGTTCTCGGTGCGTTCGTTGACGTCGAACGCGATCTGCGCCAGGCGCCGCACCGCCTCGGGTGCAATGCGCAGCTCCACCCCCTCGGTGGCCAACAGCGCCTGGTACTGGCGCACCAGGTTGGCGTGGGTGCTAGTGAGAATCGCCTCGAAGTCGTCGACCGACAGCGAGCTCAGTTCCACCCGGATCGGGAAGCGCCCCTGCAACTCCGGGATCAGGTCGCTCGGCTTGGCAACATGGAACGCGCCCGAGGCGATGAAGAGGATGTGGTCGGTTTTGACCATGCCGTACTTGGTGTTCACCGTGGTGCCTTCCACCAGCGGCAGCAGGTCGCGCTGCACACCCTGGCGGCTCACGTCGGCACCGCCGCCGCCTTGCTCGGAGCCGCCGCCGCGCGAGGCCACCTTGTCGATCTCGTCGATGAAGACGATGCCGTTGCCCTCGGCATTGGCCAGCGCGGCGGCGCGGATCTCGTCCTCGTTCACCAGCTTGCCCGCCTCCTCTTCGCGCAGCAGCGTCATCGCCTCGGCAATCTTGAGCTTGCGCGTCTTGCGCCGCTGCTGGCCCATCTGCGAGAACAGGCCCTTGAGCTGCTCGGCCATTTCCTCCATGCCCTGCGGCCCGAGGATTTCCAGCGACGGCTTGGCCTCGGCCACTTCGATCTCGACCTCCTTGTCGTTCAACGCGCCTTCGCGCAGGCGCTTTCGCATCACCTGGCGCGCGGTGTTGTCGGCCGCAGGCTCCGCGGTCGCGGCTGCGAAGCCCACGCTGCGCGAGGGCGGCACCAGGATGTCGAGCACCCGCTCCTCGGCGGCGTCCTCGGCATGGGCGCGGCGGGTGACCATCTGGCGCTCGCGCTCCTGCTTCACCGCCACGTCGACCAGGTCGCGCACGATGCTGTCCACGTCCTTGCCGACATAGCCGACCTCGGTGAACTTGGTCGCCTCCACCTTGATGAAGGGCGCGTCGGCGAGCTTGGCCAGGCGGCGCGCGATCTCGGTCTTGCCCACGCCGGTGGGGCCGATCATCAGGATGTTCTTCGGCGTGATCTCGGCGCGCAGTTTTTCTTCCACCTGCTGGCGACGCCAGCGGTTGCGCAGCGCGATCGCCACCGCGCGCTTGGCGCCGTTCTGGCCGACGATGTGGCGGTCGAGTTCGGAGACGATCTCCTGCGGGGTCATGCTGGATTTCATGGTGGGGGCTCGGGCGGGCGCATCGCAGCGGGGCGGGGATGAGCGGCGCGGGCCCGTATGGGCTCGTGCCGAGGCGCCATCAGGCCGGCAGCGTCTCCACCACGTGTTGCTGGTTGGTGTAGATGCACAGGTCGCCCGCGATCTCGAGCGAGCGTTTCACGATCTCGGCCGGCGTCATCGGCGTGTGCTCCAG
>JANNGZ010000241.1:0-26686 GCA_031404155.1 Burkholderiales bacterium | reverse complement strand
GAAGTGGCCCCTACGGGTCCATGGCGGCCGGGCAGGCTCATCGGGCAACCTCCGTGCTTCGCACGGCGGTGACTTCGCCTTTCGGGCGGCCGGGCAGGCTCATGCGGCAATGCTAATGGCGAGCGGCTGCGCGCCTGCTCGTGATGCCAAAGGAAAACCCGGCGTCGCCGCAGCGGCGAACACCGGGTTGTGATGTCGTGCCTGGGCCCGCGGTCCCGCCGCCGCGCTCAGGTCAGCATGTCGGCCCAGACCGTCTTGGCCCAACCCCAGGCGTAGCCGCCCTCCAGCGCCCAGCTCGCGCGGTCCTGCGTCGAGATGCCGCCCGAGCCGGCCACCGCCTCGAGCGTCTTCTTCTCCTCGACATAGCGGTGCACGCTCGACACATGCACCGCATTCTTGTCGTCGATGTAGCTGTAGCAGGTGTTGGCCATCATCGTCGGCGCCGGGGTGCGGCCGTTGAGCAGCTCGACGATCGCGGCGGCCGCCGCCTTGCCATGCTGGTTGGCCATGTGGCCGGACTTGGGCATCGCCGGCGCCGACAGCGTGGCGTCGCCGAGCACATGGATGTTCTTCACCGCGGTGGATTCCAGGGTCACCCAGTCGACGCCGCACCAGCGGTTGTTCGCGGTGATCAGCTTGCTGTCGCGCGCGATGTTGGCGGCGCGCATCGGCGGAATCAGGTTCAACACGTCGCCCTTGACCACGTCGCCCAGCTCGAGCTTGAAGCTGCGGCCGGGTGCGTCCACCTCGGTCACCGCGGCGTTGACCCGGTAGTCGACGATGCCCTTGTAGTCCTCGTTGAAGGCGCGGGTGAACAACGGCTTCTTGCTCACCATGTCGGGGTTGGCGTCGAGCACGATCAGCTTGCTGCGCGGCTTGTTGGCCTTCAAGTACCAGGCGATCTGGCAGGCACGCTCGTACGGCCCCGGTGGGCAGCGGAAGGGCGCCAGCGGGATGCTGATCACCACCACGCCACCGTCGGGCATGGCTTCGAGCTGGCGGCGCAGCGCCACGGTTTGCGGGCCGGCCTTCCAGGCGTGCAGCACGGTCTGTTGGGCCGCGGCATTCATGCCCTGCACGTTCTCGTACATGAAGTCCACGCCCGGCGAGAGCACCACGCGGTCGAAGGGCAGCGAGTTGCCGTTGGCCAGGCGCACCTCGCGCTTGTCGGGGTCGATCGCCGCGGCCATGTCGTGCACCACATTCACGCCGAGCTTGGACAGGCCCTCGTAGCCCATCGTGATGTCGCCGATGAGCTTGCTGCCGCCGAGCACCAGGTTGCTCATCGGGCACGACACGAACTGGCGGCTTGGTTCCACCAGCGTCACCGCGATGCCGCCGTCGGACCAGCGGCGCAGGTACTTGGCCGCGGTGGCGCCACCCCAGCCGCCGCCCACCACCACCACGCGGCCGATCGGCTTGCCGCCACCGCTCATGCCGGCGCAGCCAGCGAGCGAGGTCACCGCGCCGGCAGCACCGGCGAACTTCAGCAGGTCGCGCCGCGTCGGCCGGGAAAAGGAGGGTGTGTTGTTGTTCATCGCGCTGCTCCTCATTTTGCCTTCTGGCGCGAGAAGTACTCGGCCAGCGCGTCGATCTGTTCGTCGGTGTAGCCCTTGGCCAGCTGATGCATGATCGTTGCGCTGCGGGTGCCGCCGCGGAAGGCCTGCATCTGCTGCACGAAGTAGGGCTTGGCCAGGCCGGCGAGTGCCGGCATCGCGCTCGGGTTGATGCCCGCGGTGCCGTGGCAGTTGGCGCAGTTGGCCGCAAGGTAGCCGGCGTTGCGCGACGCGGCGTCGGCGCTTTGCGCCAGCGACGCGAGCGGCGCGGCGAGGGCCAGGAGTCCGGCGACAAGGCCAGGGGCGGTGAGGTTTCTCAAGGCAAGGCTCCTGTGTTGGGGATCGGTGTTGCACGCTGGGCCGGGAGGGCCGAGCAGCAAGGCACTCTTTCACCAACGACGGGGGCTGTCAATCCGACGTCGCCCCCTGCGCGCTGCGTTGGGTCAGTGCCGGAAGTGCCGCACCCCGGTAAACACCATCGCGATGCTGCGTTCGTCGGCTGCGGCAATCACCTCGTCGTCGCGCATCGAGCCGCCGGGCTGGATGACGCTGGTGGCGCCGGCCTCGCAAACCACGTCCAGGCCGTCGCGGAAGGGGAAGAAGGCGTCGCTGGCCACGGCGGAGCCTTGCAGCGTCAAACCGGCGTTGGCCGCCTTGATCGACGCGATGCGCGCCGAGTCGATGCGGCTCATTTGCCCCGCACCCACGCCGAGCGTCATGCCGCCGGCGCAGAACACGATCGCGTTGCTCTTCACGTACTTGGCCACGGTCCAGGCGAAGAGCAGGTCGTCGAGCTGTTGCGGCGTCGGCTGTGTCTTGGTCACGACCTTCAGCTCGCCGCGGCTAAGCTCGTGGTTGTCGGCGCTCTGGATCAGCAGGCCCGAGCCGACCCGTTTGATGTCGTGGCTGTTGCGGCCACGCTGCCAAGGGCTGAGGCCGCCGCCGGAGCGCGCGGATTCGTCGCTGCCCGGCAGCGCGATCTTCAGCAGCCGCGCATTGGCCTTGGCCTTGAACACGGCCAGTGCCTCGCTGCTGAAGGCCGGCGCGATCAGGACCTCGACAAACTGCTTGGCGACGAGTTGCGCCGCCGCACCGTCCAGCGGCTGGTTGAACGCGATGATGCCGCCGAAGGCCGAGGTGGGGTCGGTCTTCAGCGCCTTGGCATAGGCCTCGGCGGGTGTGGCGCCCAGGGCCACGCCGCAGGGGTTGGCATGTTTGACGATGACGCAGGCACAGGCGCCCGCGCCTGCCGTCACCGCAGTGTCGAAACTCTTCACGCATTCCCAGGCCGCGTCGGCGTCGGCAATGTTGTTGTACGAGAGCTCCTTGCCCTGCAACTGCGTGGCGGTGACCAGCGAGCCCGGCGCGGGGTGCAGGTCGCGGTAAAAGGCCGCGGCCTGGTGTGGGTTCTCACCGTAGCGCAGGTCTTGCAGCTTGACGAAACGGCCGTTGCTTTGCGCCGGGAACTCGCTGCGGCGCTGGCCGCCGCGGCCGTCGGGCTGGAGCGAGGACAGGTAGTCGCTGATCGCCGCGTCGTAGTTGCTGATGCGGTTGAACGCGGCCACCGCGAGCGCGAAGCGTGTGGCGTCGCTCACCCGGCCGTCGGCTTGCAGCTCGGCCAACACGCCGGCGTATTGCGCTGCGTCGGTGAGCACCGCCACGGCCCCCCAGTTCTTGGCCGCCGAGCGCACCATCGCCGGCCCGCCGATGTCGATGTTCTCGATCGCGTCGGCCAGGGTGCAGCCGGCCTGCGCCACCGTGGCCTCGAAGGGGTAGAGGTTCACCACCAGCAGGTCGATCGTGGCGATGCCATGCTCGGCCAGCGCGGCCATGTGCGCGGGCAGGTCGCGCCGCGCCAGCAGGCCGCCGTGGATGCGCGGGTGCAGCGTTTTCACGCGGCCGTCGAGCATCTCGGGGGATCCGGTGTGCTCGGCCACCTCGGTGACCTGCAGCCCCGCGTCGGCCAGCAGCTTGGCGGTGCCGCCGGTGGACAGCAGCTTGACGCCGAGCGCGCTGAGCGCGCGGGCGAAATCGACGATGCCGGTTTTGTCGGAGACCGACAACAAGGCGGTGATGGTCTGCATGAGTCCCTTGGGACACCGTTGAAGGGTGCCTCTCCTATCGGATGATCTTCAACTCGGTGAGCCGGCGGCGCAGGGTGTTGCGGTTGATGCCCAACCATTCGGCGGCCTTGCTCTGGTTGCCGTCGGCGTGTTTGAGCACCACCTCCAGCAGCGGCTTCTCCACCGTGTTCATCACCATCTCGTGCACCGAATGCGGCTCGGCGCCACGCAGATCCTTGAAGTACTGCTCGAGGCTCGCGCGGATGCACTCCTCGATGTGCTTCTTGCTCACTGGACCACCCTCCGCGCTAGGCGCTCCGGGATGAGCGCTTTGGAGCGGCCATGCGCGCTCATGACAGCCCCTCGTCCGACGGGTACGTCGTGCGGTCCCCCGAGGGGCCGCGGGCCGGCTTGGGGCGGCCCGGCGCTCGGCCCGCAACCGCGTCGGCGTTCGTTGTGCGCTTCATGCCTGTCTCAGGATCTTGTTGTCGTTCGCCGGGTCGCCCGCCGCCAGCGGCAGCCGGTCGTGCCGGTCGGCGAGATCGTCGAACCAGTCGCCCACCGCGCGCAATTGCGTGCCGCAATCGTCGATCAGGTTCATGCGGGCGCGGAAGTCTTCGCCGCCGGGAAGCGCGCTCACCGCCCAGCCGATGTGCTTGCGCGCGCTGCGCACGCCGATGAACTCACCGTACAGGCCGTAGTGGTCGTGCAGGTGTTCGGTGAGCCAGGCTCGGGCCTCGGCCACGGTGGGTGCGGGCAGCAATTCGCCGGTGGCCAGGAAATGGGCGATCTCGCGGAAGACCCAGGGCCGGCTTTGCGCCGCGCGGCCGACCATCACCGCGTCGGCCCGGGTATAGGCCAACACTTCGCGTGCTTTTTGAGGCGAGTCGATGTCGCCGTTGGCCACCACCGGAATCAAAAGCGCGGCCTTCACCGCGGCGATGGTGTCGTACTCGGCCGCGCCCTTGTAGCCCTGCTCGCGGGTGCGGCCGTGCACCGTCACCATCGCGATGCCGGCGTCCTGCGCCATGCGCGCCAGCGCCACCGCGTTGCGTTCGGTTTCGCGGCGGCCGGTGCGCATCTTCAGCGTCACCGGCACGTTCAGCGGCGCGCAGGCCGCCACCACGGCGGCGACGATCCTCCCGGCCAGTGCTTCGTTGCTCATCAGCGCCGAGCCGGCCCACACGTTGCACACCTTCTTGGCCGGGCAGCCCATGTTGATGTCGATGACCGCAGCGCCGCGGTCGATGTTGTAGCGCGCCGCGTCGGCCATCTCCTGCGGGTCGACGCCGGCGATCTGCACCGCGACCGGTGCCGGCTCGCCGTCATGGTCGGCGCGGCGCGAAGTCTTCAGCGAGCTCCACAGCTCGCGCTTGCTGGTCACCATCTCGCTCACCGCGTAGCCCGCTCCGAGGCGGCGGCACAACATGCGAAACGGCCGGTCGGTCACCCCGGCCATCGGTGCGACGAACAGGTTGTTCGGCAGGTGAATCGGGCCGAGGTGCATGGCGATCGAGGGGGAGTGCGTCGCGCGCGAGCCGGGGGCGGCCGCAGAGCGGGGCTGCTCAAAAATGAGGCGCGAGTATAGCGGCGGGCAGGGCCCGCGCTCAGGGTGTCACGGCTGCCGATAATCCGCTTGACGATGGAAGCCTGGCTGCAATCCCTGCTCACCGCGCTGGCGCTGCCGGAGCTGGGCCTGTCGACCGTGTTCGTGGTCGCGATCGTGTCCGCCACGCTGCTGCCGGTGGGCTCGGAGTTCGCGGTGTTCGGGCTGGTCAAGTTGGACCCGGCGTTGTTCTGGCCCGCGGTGCTGGTGGCCACCGCGGGCAACACCATCGGCGGCGCGATCACCTGGTGGATGGGCTACGGCGCCGAGACGCTCTACGAGCGGGTGAAACACCGGCGCTTCGAAGCGCGTGCGCTCACCTGGCTGCAAAGCCTCGGCCCCAAGGCCTGCCTGCTGGCCTGGCTGCCCGGCGTGGGCGACCCGCTGTGTGCGGTGGCGGGTTGGCTCAAGCTGCCGTTCTGGCCCTGCCTGGCCTACATGGCGGTGGGCAAGTTCGCCCGCTACCTGACGATGACGGCGGCGCTGCTGTGGGTGTTCCCGGGCACGTTCACGCCTTGAGCTTCAGGGCTTCGCGGCGGCAGCCGGCAGCGCGATATTCACCCAGGGTTCGTGCGCCAGTTCGCCGGGCGACAGCGCGGCGCTGCCGCCGCGCGTCACGGCCTGGGCCATGCACAGCACCCCCCAGATCACCGCGCAGCTGGCCCAAACCGACCACAGGGTGTGGCTCAAAAAATGGGCGCCGCGCAACTGCTGCACCCAACCCAGGCCGAAGCCCGCGCCGAGGCCGGCGCTGAACACCAGCGCCGCGAACCGCGGCCGGCGCGGCCACCACAACAGCGCGAATGCAGCCAGCCACAAGGCGCTGGTGCTGTGCCCGGCGGGGAAACAGCCGCCGGGGCTCAGGCCCGCAGGCAGGGCATCGAGCAGGCGCAGGTAGGGCGCGCTGCCGCCATACGGCTCCAGGTTCCACGGGCAGTGCAGGGCCGAGTTGCGTTTCCAGAACGACACCAGCAGCGGCACCGCCACAGAGCATGCAGCGACGATACGCAACTGCAGGCGCTGCGCCCGGTCCAGGCGTTGCAGCGGCCGCACCGCGTCGGCCAGCAGCAGGCCCCAGAGCACGACGGCGACCGCGATCAACGCCAGCTTGACGCCGTTGTGCATCAAGCTGGTGGCGAACCAGGTGTCGCGCCACGGAAACTTGCGCGACGCAGCGTCGAACATCGAGTCGGCCAGCCGCCGGTCGATGTCGCTGAACTGAAACAGCAGGAGCAGCACCCCAGCAGCGAGCACCAGGACCAGCAGCGCCAGGCCGAGTGCACGTGGGCCGGGCAGCGCTGAGTCGGAGACGGTGGTTCTCGTCATCGGTGTTGCCGCCCGGCGTGGGTGTGCGGCGCTCAGCCGGGGGCTACGCCGGGGCGCGCGGCGGCGCACGGCGTGAACAGGTCGCGCTCACCGCGGTAGAGCGTGGTGTGCACATCCATCAGCCGCAGCACCGAGTGGTAGAGGTGGTCGTGCGACAGCGCCTCGTCGCGCCGCTGTTGCAGGCAGCCGGTGTCGATACCGCCGCGCTCGCGCATCGCTGCCGAGAGCCAAAGCAGCATCGGCACATGGGTCTGCTCGTGCGGTGCCATCGCGTAGGGCAGGCCATGCAGGTAGAGGCCGTTCTCGCCGAGCGACTCGCCATGATCCGACACATACAGCAGCGCAGCGTCGACACGCGCCGCGTTCTGCTTCAGCAGCGCCAGGCTGCGCGCGAGCACATGGTCGGTGTAGCGCAAGGTGTTGTCGTAGGCGTTGACGATCTGCTCGCGCGCGCACTGGTCGAGCTGGTTGCTGCGGCACAGCGGCTGGAAATGTTCGAAGGCCGGCGGCACCCGCAGGTGGTAGGCCGGGCCGTGGCTGCCCTTCATGTGCAGCACCACCACGGTGTCGCGATCGAGCTGGGCCACACGCTCCTGCAAGCCGTGCAGCAGCACCTCGTCCCAGCATTCGCCGCTGCTGCAAAGCGCGGGCAGCTTCAGCGCCGACACGTCCTCGATGGGCACGCGGTCGCAGACTCCCTTGCAGCCCGAATTGTTGTCGCGCCAGAGCACGGCCACGCCGGCGCCTTGCAGCACGTCGAGCAGGCTCGATCGCTGCTGCGCCATGCCGTCCTCGAAGCCGCTGCGCCCGGGGTCGAGAAACATGCAGGGCAGCGACACCGCGGTGGCGGTGCCGCAGGAGCTCACCTGGCGCAGGCTGATCAACTCGGCCGGGTTTTGCGCTGCGAACGCGGCGAGTGCCGGGTTGGTCGGCCGCGGGTAGCCGTTGAGCGAGAGGTTGGCCGCGCGCGCGGTTTCGCCGACGACCAGCAACAGCAGCTTGGGCTTCTGGCCGGCCACGCTGGCACCGCGCCGTGCGTCGCGGCCCACCACCTCGAAGGCCCGGGCGGGTGTCATGCGCGCGCGCGCCAGGCTGAGGCTGGCAGCCAGGAAATTCGTCGGCACCAGTTGCGGCCGCAAGTCGCGGTGGTTGCGCATCAGGCCGGCGTAGGACTGGAAGTTGGGTGCCACGATCAGCGCCATCGCCGCAGCCAACGCGGCCATCACGACGCCCTTGGTGAGCAGCTGCCTGGGCCAGCGCGGTGCCGGAAGATGCACCCGCCACAGCAGCAGCAGCGGCAGCACGCCGAAGAGCAGCATCCAGCCGAGCAGCCGCCAGCTCAGCAGTTCGCCGGCTTCGGCCGGGTGTGTCTCGACCAGGTTGGTCAGCATGCCGCGGTCGAAAACGATGCCGTAGGCCTGGATGAAGTAGCCCGCCGCGGCCGAACACAGCAGCAGCAGCGCCAGCACCGGGCGCGCCGCGCGGCCCCAGGTGAGCAGCTCCAGGACCAGCCAGACCCAGGCCAGCACAAACAGCGGCAGCGTGAGCAGGTAGCCGGCGGGCGCGGCGCCGAAGCCGCCGAGCGCCTGCCACAAGGCGCGCCAGAACGGCAGGTTCAGCGCCAACAGCAGCCAAAGCGCGACGCAGAGGTTCAGCGTGGCGAGCGACAGGGTCGGGCGCAGCCGGCGGCTTGGCAAACCGGCGCTGGCCGGCGGGTGCAGGATCGGGTTCAGAAGCGGGGTTGGATCGTAGGTTGAATTCGGCGCGGACGCCGGCGGGCCGGTGGAGAAGCCGGCACGGCACTTCGCTCTGCGAGCCGGCACGCGCGATGCTATGGCCGCGGGCGTGAAGGCAGGCTCTTTGCGGCGTGAAGATGGCGTGAAGCCGGCTCAACACCCGTGGTGCCGAAGTCGATGGTGAAGCGGCTGCCGCCGCCCTCGCGCTCGTCCAGCCGCACGCTCCAGCCCTGGTGTTCAGCCAGCCGCTTGACGATCGACAGGCCCAGGCCCGAGCCGCCGCGCCCGTCGTCGCGGCCGCGCACAAAGCGATCGAAGAGCCGGCTGCGCACCCCCTCGGGCACGCCGGGGCCGGTGTCTTCGATTTCCAGCGCCTCGGGCCTCAGGCGCACCAGCACCTCGCCGGCCTGGGTGAAAGCGCAGGCGTTGCGCAAGAGGTTGTCCAGCGCCACCGCCGCCAGCTCGCCACTGGCGCGCAGCCACACCGGCTCGGGCGCGTCGACACGGATCTGCACCGGCTTGCCCTTGAGCAGCGGCGCGCAGTGCTCCACCTCGCGCAACACCAGCGCGCGCATCTCCAGCGGCTCCAGGCCGAGCGTGTCGGGCGCGCGGGCGAGCTGCAGCAGCGCGTTCACCCGCGCGGCCATCGCGGCGGTGTTGCGCCGGATGCGTTCGGCCGCGGCGCTCATCTCCGGGCGCCGCTCATTCGTGTCGGCCAGGCGCAGCAGCAGCAACTCGGCCGCGCCGAGCACCGCGGCGAGCGGCGTGCGCAACTCGTGGCTCACATCGGCGGTGAACAGCCGCTCCCGGCTTAGCGCCGCCTGCAGCTCGGCGGTGCGGGCTTCGAAGGCGCGCGCCAGCACGCCGATCTCGTCGGCCGAATGCAGCAAGGCCGGGTGCTGCGCCAGGCTGTCCTCGGCCACCGCCTGCGCCAGCAGGCTCACCGGCGCGATGACGCGGCTGGCAATGCGCTGGCCGATACCCACCGCGAGCAGGATGCCGGCGCCAAAGCCGACCACCAGAGCAATCTCGGCCACCCGCTCGATACGCTCGAAATCGGTGCTGTCGTCGATCAGCGCAAAACGAACGCCGCGTTCGATCACGATCAACGCATGCTGGTCGCGGCCGTCGACCTCCACCTCGTGAACGCCGGGCGCCAGGGCATTCATCGGCGCGGGAATCTGCGCGCCGGAAACGAAGCGTAGGTCCAGCGGCGGCAGTGCCGCGGTGCCGTTGCGCCAGCCCTCCATCAGGCGGGGCATGGCCCGCGAGAGGCGCTGCTCGATGAGTTCATGCTCCAGCGTTTCGATCAACACATACGCGGCCGCCGCGAACACCCCGCCCACCACCGCGGCGAGGAAGACGCAGGCCGCGATGACACGGATGCGCAATGAATGTTCAACCTGCATCCGGGTCCACCAGCCGGTAGCCGGCACCTTGCACCGTCAGCAGCATCGGCCGCTCGAAGGGTTTGTCCAGCGCCTGGCGCAAGGTGTGCAGGTGGGTGCGCAAGGCGTCGCTGGCCGGCGGGTTGTCGCCCCAGATTTCATGTTCGAGCGTCTGGCGGCTGACCACCCGCGGCGCCGCGCGCAGCAAGGCCGCCAGCAGGCGGCGGCCGATGGGCGTGAGTTCGAGCCTGCGGCCTTCGCGCGCCGCCTCCAGCGTCTGCGGGTCGAAGCGCAGCGCGCCGAGGTTCAGCGCCTGGCCCGCGCCGTGGCCCCGCGCGCGCCGCAGCAGCGCCTGCAGCCGCGCTTCGAGCTCGGCCAGCGAGAAGGGCTTGACCAGGTAGTCGTCGGCGCCGGCACGCAGGCCGAGCACCTTGTCGTCCACGGTGTCGCGCGCGGTGAGCATCAGCACCGGCGTGTCGCGGCGCAACTCCTCGCGCAGGCGCCGGCACAGTGCCAGCCCGTCCAGCCCCGGCAGCATCACATCGAGCACGATCGCATCGAACTCGGCATCGGCGGCCAGCGCCAGGCCGGCAAAGCCGTTGTTAGCGCTGTCCAGCGTGTAGCCCAGCGGCTCCAGGTAGCCGTAGAGGTTGGCCAGGATGTCGGGGTTGTCCTCGACGATGAGGATGCGCGGGCGCGCGGTTGGCGAGGGCATTGCCATGGCGCGATTGTGCAAGTCGCGGCGGCCCTCCCGGCCGCGCCACAATCCCCCACCGCAACGCCCACCGCGCGGCCACAAGCCGCGCTGAAACACCATGGCCCACCCCGCCTACGACGAACTCACGCGCACGCACTCGCGGCTGCACCGCCTGGCGCACCTGCAATCCATCGCTTCCTGGGACCAGGCGTCGAACATGCCGCCCAAGGGCAATGAGGCGCGCGCCGCGGCGCTTGCCGAGATGGCGGCGCTGCTGCACCGCATGAGCACCGAGCCGGCGCTGGGCGACTGGTTGAAGACCGCGCAAGCCGAGCCGTTGGACGCCGAGCAGCGGGCCAACCTGCGCGAGATGCAGCGCGACTGGCAGCTCACCACCGCGCTGCCGGAAGATTTGGTGCAGGCACGCTCGCTGGCCACCTCGCGCTGCGAACATGCCTGGCGCAGCCAGCGCCCGGCCAACGACTGGGCCGGCTTCCTCGGCAACTTCCGCGAGGTGCTGCGCCTGGCGCGCGAAGAGGCGCGGCTGCTCTCTGCGCAGACCGGCTTGTCGAAGTACGACGCGCTGATCGACCGCTTCGAGCCCGGCATGACCGGCGCCACCGTCGACCGCGTCTTCGGCGAGGTGCGCCAGTGGCTGCCCGGCCTGATCCGCCAGGTGCGCGCCAAGCAGTCCGACGACGCCGCGGCCGTGCCGCTGATCGAGCCGGCCGGCCCCTTCCCGGTGGAGCGCCAGCGCGCCTTGTGCGAGCGCGTGATGCGCCTGCTCGACTTCGATTTCGACGGCGGCCGCCTCGACGTGAGCACCCATCCGTTTTGCGGCGGCGTGCCCGAGGACGTGCGCATGACGACACGCTTTCGCGAAGACGAATTCCTCGGCAGCCTCACCGGCACGATCCACGAAACCGGCCATGGCCGCTACGAGCAGAACCGACCGCGTGCGCTGCTCGGCCAGCCGGTGAGCCTGGCGCGCTCGATGGCGTTGCACGAAAGCCAGAGCCTGTCCTTCGAGATGCAGTTGGGCGCGCACCCCGGCTTCGTGGCCCGGCTCGCGCCGCTGATCGCCGAGGCCTTCGGCGCCCAACCCGCGTTCGAGCCGGCCAACCTGCAACGCCTGCTGACCCGAGTGAAGCCGGGGTTCATCCGGGTCGACGCCGACGAGGTGACCTACCCCGCGCACATCATCCTGCGCTACGAAATCGAGCGCCCCTTGATCGAGGGCGAGATCGAGCCCGAGGACATCCCGGCGCTGTGGGACGCCAAGATGATGGAGCTGCTCGGCATCGACACCCGCGGCAACTTCAAGGACGGCCCGATGCAGGACGTGCACTGGGCCGCCGCGGCCTTCGGCTACTTCCCCTGCTACTCGCTCGGTGCGATGTACGCGGCGCAATGGTTCGCGGCGATGCGCCGCGCGGTACCGGACCTGGACACACACATCGCCGCCGGTGACCTGGCCCCGGTGTTCGACTGGCTGCGCGCCAACATCTGGAGCCAGGCCTCGCGCTGGACCACCGACGAGTTGGCCCAGCGCGCCAGCGGCGAGGCGTTGAACCCGGCGCATTTCAAGGCGCACCTGCTGCGGCGTTATCTCGGCTGAGCGCGGGCCGACTCGCACCAGCCGGCGCGGTAGCGCCGGCAGCAGCAGCGCGCCCGATCACGCCGCCGGCGCAAAGGCCGGTCGTGCCCGTTTCCCTGCCACCGGCGCTCCCGCGCCGGCGGGAGCGAGTGCGCGTTTAAGAACCTTTCAGATCGGTTTCAAGACTTTGTCATCGGCCGCGCCGATAGTGGAATCAACGCAGAACCGATTCCCCGACCCCTTGGAGCCCATCATGGACAAGCGCAATCCCGCCCCCCACGCCTCGGCCGCCGCCCGCTCGGTTGCCGCGCTGACCGGTGCTTGTGTCTCCGCGGTGCTGATCTTCGGGCTGGTCATCGGCCTGACGACGCCCAACGAGTTGCCCGAGCCCAACCTGATTCAGCTGGCAACTGCCGAGCCCACCTCCTGAACGCCGGCGTTTCGCGGCACCCGGCGGGCGCCCGGGGTTACGGGCCGGTGCCGGGTCAGCGCCTCGCCCCGAGCCAACCCGAACCGAGGCCCTGCTCCAGGTCGGCGAGCAGATCGTCCAGATGCCGCAGCGCCCGCGTGGTGCGCGCTCGCGGCCGCGGCGCCTGGCCACCGAGGCAGCGTTCGCGCTCGTCGAGCACCGCATGGTTCAGGCTCACCCCGTGCGGCGCCAGTTGTGCGGCGAGCGCGGCACGGCGCGAGCGCAGCGACTTGCGGGTGCATTGGTAGGCATGTTCGGCCAGCGCGTGGCGCTGCGAAATGCCGAAGGTGTTGGCCAGGAACAATCGGGTGTCGCGCTGGTCGGGCTCGAAGAGCACGATGTCCACGCCGGCGTGGCTGGCGCGGTAGCCCTTCATGCCGAGTTCCAGCCGCGAGTGGATCAGCGAGCGGAAGGTCTGGCTCAACACCACCGGCAAACCGCCGTCAACCAGGCGCGGGATGCGCTCGTCGGCGCCCGCGAGCCGCGGCTGTCGCGGCGCGCGCGGGGCAGCGCCCGCGGTGCTGACAGCGGCCTGGCCCGCGCTGGCGTCAGTGGCATCAAAGGGCACCAGCGGGTTGAGGCAGAAGAGCAGGTCGATGCCTTCGTCTAGCAGCACGCTGGCATGCAGGGTTTTTTTCAGCGCGCCGTCGACAAAGTGGTGGTCGTCGATCTCCACCGGCGGGTACAGGCCGGGCAGCGCGGCGCTGGCCTGCGCCGCGCGCGCGATATCGGCACATGGTCCCAGCCGGGCAGGCCGAAGGGCGCGCTCTCGCCGCTGTCGAGGTCCGTCGCCACGATCACCAGCTTGTGCTTCAGGCGGCGGAAGTCGTTGCTGCGCCCGGGTTTGGCGAACAGGCGCTGCAACTGCGCCTGCATCGGCTCGCCGCTGAACAGGCCGGTGGGCATGGCGCTGCCCAGGCACTCCACGGCCGAGAGCGGCGAGCGGGGGTGCAGCAGCAGTTGAAGCGCGGCGCGGGCGGCCAACCCGGGCAGCGCGGCCGCGCGGCGGCCGAACTCGCGCCAGGCCGGTTGCATCAACAGGGAGGCGCTGAACAGCTCGCCCGCTTCGGCGTCGTCTTCGATGAAGCTGCGGTACAGCTCGCGCGGCGTGATGCCGTTGGCCAGGCCCGCGGCGATGAAGCTGCCGGCCGAGACGCCGACATAGCCGGTGAGCTGGTTGAAGTCGACCCCGACCAGTGTTTCGTCCAGCGCGCAGAGGGCGCCGATTTCGTAGATGGCGCCGAGCGGTCCGCCGCCAGCAAGGGCGAGCCCAATGCGGGGACCGTGTTTCGGTTTCGGCTTCGAGGAGGTGGCGCGCATCAAGAAGAAGGGGCGCCGTGGCGCCCCTCGTAGAAGTTCATGGCTGAACCGATGTTATCGAGAGACGCTCAGGCCGCTGCCTTGCGCGGCGCGCGCTTCACAGCTGCCTTGGGCACCGGCTTTGCAGCCGCCTTGGCCGCCGGCTTCTTCGCTGCCGCCGCCTTGGTCGCCTTGCCGGCGGCGGCCACCCTGGCGCCGACCTTGGCGTTGAGCGCGTCGATGCGCTCGATCAGTCCATCGATGTCCTTCTTCGACGGCACGCCGAGCTTGTTCAGCGCCTTGCTGACCCGCTCTTCGAAGATGTTCTCCAGCTTGTCCCAATGCTGGCCGGCCTTGGCGGTCACGTCGCTGGCCATCGCGGTCATCTTGCCGGTGACGCCGTTGATGCGGTCCTCGGCCAGGCCCTGTGTCTTCTTCTGCAGGCTGGTGCCTTCCTTGATCAGGGCCTCGAAGACCTTGCCGCCTTCGGTCTGCGCCTTGCTGAACGCGCCCATGCCGGCGAGCCAGATTTGCTGTGCCGAATCCTTCACCGAACTGGCGAGCTGGCTGTCGAGCAGGCCGGCGGCGGAGCCGGCTTTCTTTTCGGCCATCTTCTGGAGCTTCTTGACCATGATGTGGTTTCCTTTCGAGCGTTGATGAACGCACTATAGGCACCCCGCTGTCGAGCGCACAGCCTAAAGCGGGGCATTTCTGTAGTGAGACGGCTCTATGCGCGGCGGTGCCGCGCTGCGGGTTAGCGCGCAGTGGGCCCCGGGGCCTTTGGGGAAAAATGTGCGCTCGCCACCAGGGCCGGCCGCAAGCCGCAAGCCGCGAGCCCGATTCCGATCCCCGATCCCCGAGAACGACCAGCAGGAGAACCGCATGCAGTACTTCGTCACCGGTGCCACCGGCTTCATCGGCAAGCGCCTCGTCAAGACGCTGCTCGCGCGCAAGGGCGCCACGGTGCACTTCCTGCTGCGCCGCGAAAGCCAGGGCAAGGTGGCCGACCTGCACGACTACTGGGGCGTGAGCAAGGCCCGCGCGGTGCCGGTGTACGGCGACCTCACCGGCAAGAAGCTCGGTGTCGCCGCCGAGGACATCAAGGCGCTCAAAGGCAAGGTGGACATGCTGTTCCATCTGGCCGCGGTGTACGACCTGTCGGCCGACGAAGAAAGCCAGGTGCAGGTGAACATCGAGGGCACCCTCAGCGCGGTGGAGTTTGCCGCGGCGATCCAGGCCAAACACTTCCACCATGTGAGCAGCATCGCCGCCGCCGGCCTCTATGAAGGTGTCTTCCGCGAGGACATGTTCGACGAGGCCGAGGGCCTGGACCACCCGTACTTCATGACCAAGCATGAGAGCGAAAAAATCGTGCGCCAGGAATGCAAGGTGCCGTGGACGGTGTTCCGCCCGGCCATGGTCGTCGGCGACTCGCAGAGCGGCGAGATGGACAAGATCGACGGCCCCTACTACTTCTTCAAGCTGATCCAGCGCATGCGGCAGTTCCTGCCGCCGTGGATGCCGACCATCGGCCTGGAAGGCGGGCGGGTGAACATCGTGCCGGTGGATTTCGTGGTCGCCGCGATGGACCATGTGGCGCACGGCAAGGCCGAGCTCAAGGGAAAATGTTTTCACCTCGTCGACCCGGTGGGCTACCGCGTCGGCGACGTGCTCGACATCTTCAGCCGTGCCGCCCACGCGCCCAAGATGAGCCTGTTCATCAACGCCGCGCTGCTCGGCTTCATTCCCAAGAGCGTGAAGAAGGGAATGATGGCGCTGGCGCCGGTGCGCCGGGTGCGCAACGCGGTGTTGACGGACCTGGGCGTGCCCGAGGACATGCTCACCTTCATCAACTACCCCACCCGCTTCGACCGCCGCGACCTCGACGCCGCGCTCAAGGGCAGCGGCATCGAATGCCCGAACCTGCATGACTACGCGTGGCGCTTGTGGGATTACTGGGAGCGCCACCTCGACCCGGCGCTGTTTGTCGACCGCAGCCTGAAGGGCACCGTCGGCGGCAAGGTGGTGCTGGTGACCGGCGGCTCGTCGGGCATCGGGCTGTCGGCGGCCTGCCGTTTCGCCGAAGCCGGCGCCATCACCATCATCTGCGCGCGCGGTGAAGACAAACTCGCCGAAGCGGTGGCGGAGATCAAGGCCTTCTCCGGCAAGGACGCCAAGGTGTTCAGCTACTCGGTGGACATCTCGGAGGAGGCGAGCTGCGCCGAGTTCGTCCGGAAACTGCAGGACGAACATGGCGGCGTGGATTTCCTGATCAACAACGCCGGGCGCTCGATCCGGCGCGCCATCGAAGCCAGCTACGAGCGCTTTCACGACTTCGAGCGCACCATGCAGCTCAACTACTTTGGCAGCCTGCGCGTCACGATGGGCCTGCTGCCCGGCATGGTGGCCAAGAAGAAAGGCCATGTGGTCAACATCAGCTCGATCAGCGTGCTGGTGAGCGCGCCGCGCTTCTCGGCCTATGTGGCCAGCAAGGCGGCGCTGGACGCTTGGACCGCGTGCGCGTCGAGCGAGTTTGCCGACCAGGGCGTGACTTTCACGACGGTCAACATGCCGCTGGTGCGCACCCCGATGACCGCGCCGACCAAGATCTACGACAGCATGCCTTTGCTCAAACCCGAGGAGGCGGCCGACATGATCATTCGCGCCTGCATCGAGAAGCCGGTGCGCGTGTCGACGCGCCTGGGCGTCTTCGGAGAGCTGTTGCACGCGGCGGCGCCGCGCGTCACCCAGATCGTGATGAACACCACCTTCAGGATGTTCCCCGACAGCGCGGCGGCCAAGGGCGACAAGAGTGCCAAGCCAACGCTGTCGCCGGAGGCGATCGCGATGTCGCAAATGATGCGCGGTATCCACTTCTGACGATCTGCCGCTGAAGCGGGCGCCGCCCGCGGCGCCGCTTTCGTGTGCTCGCGTTGGAATGGACCTGCGGCCGCTAGACGCTCGCGGGCTCACGGACCCGCCGGGCTCGCTGCGCTGAGCGGTTCGAGGCGCTCAAGCGGTCGTGCTGGCGGCCTGGCAGCGGTGCACCTCGATCGTCACGTGCTGCAGCAGGTCAAGGTCGCTCAAGCGCGCCTGGTAATGCGCCGGGCTGAGCGGCTTGTCGGCCACCACCGAGACCACCGCGGCATAGGCGCGCGGGCCGATCTGCCAGACATGCAGGTCGGCGATGGTGGCGTCGCCGTCGGACTGCACACGCCGGCGCACGTCGCCGGCCAGCGTGCTGTCGGCGCTCACATCGACCAGCGCGCGGGCGCTGGACTTCAGCACGCCGAGCGACCAGCGGCCGATGATCAGGCCGCCGAGCAGCGCCACCGCCGGGTCGAGCCAGCTCAAGCCCAGCCACAGCCCGCCCGCCAGCGCCACGATCGCGAGCACCGAGGTCAATGCGTCGGCCATCACATGGAGGTAAGCGGCGCGGAAATTGTGGTCGTGGTGGTCGGCTGACGCGCCCCCGCGTGCGCTGGCGTGCGGCGCGTCGTGGCCATGCCTGTGCGCTTGGTCGTGCGCTGGCTCGTGCGGGTGCGGGTGCTCATGGCCGTGGTCGTGGTCGGGGTCGTGGTGGTCGTGAGGCTGGCTGTGCGCATGGTCGTGAGTGGCGTCGTGAGCGTGTTTGTGCTGCGCGGCCGCCCGCCTTCGATCGCCATGCCCGTGCGCACCATGCCCGTGATCGCCATGCCCATGCAGCGCCGCGTGGCCGCCGCTGCGGGTGAGCAGCCAGGCGCTGAGCAGGTTGACCACGAGGCCGAACGTGGCCACCACCATCGCCTCGGCATAGGCCACGCCGCGCGGCGCACGCAGCACCGCAACCGCGTCCAGCGCGATCCAGACGCTCACCGCCAGCAGCAGCACGCCGCTGGTGTAGGCGGCCAGCACCTCGACCTTCCAGCCGCCGAAGTTGAAGAGCTGCGTGCGCCCGAGACGGCGTGAATACCAGGCCGCGAGCGCGGCCCCGCCGAGTGCGAGCGCATGGGTGCCCATGTGCCAGCCGTCGGCCACCAGCGCGAGCGACGCGCTCCAGTAACCCGCGGCGAGCTCGATGACCATCGCGGCCAGCGTGACCCAGGTCACCGCCCACAGTGCGCGCTCGCGCCCCTGCGCGCCGGGGTCGCCGAAGACATGGCTGTGGGTGAAGGGGCCGAGGTCGTGGGTGTGGGGCATGGTGCGGGCTGCGGCGGGTTTGGCCGCAGGTTCGGCAGCAAGTTCGCCGGCACCTTACCACCGCGTCCGTGCCAGGAACACCATCCGCGCTGGTGGCCGAAACGACCCCTTCGAGTCCGCGCGATGGCCGCCAGGGGTGATGTTGCAGACGCCGCGTAGCGCGGTTGTCTAGCCGGGTCTAGCCGTGTCTTGTCGAGTCTTGCGGGTTCTTGCGGCGCGGGTGTTCAGGCGTCAGCGTTGCAGGCGTTCGCGCAGCCGGGGCGCGGCGTCGAACATCGCACGTTCACCGGCCTCGATCAGGGCTGCGCTGTCGCTGCCCTTTTGGTTCATCAGGTGGTGCAGGCGCAAACGCAGTTGCACATCGGCGCGCGCCACCTGCTCGCTGGCCAGCGCGTTGACCAGGATGTGCAGGGTCTGGAAGGCGATGTCGCTGAGCTGCATCGGCGGCGCGTCGCTCGGCCGGTAGGCCACGTCGACCGCCACCACCACCTCGACCCCCAGCTCGCGCGCCACGTCCACCGGCACCGGTGCGGTCAAGGCGCCGTCCACCAGGTCCCGGCCGCCCAGGCGCACCGGCACGAAGAGCAAGGGCATGGCGCTGGACGCAGCGACGGCGGCGTCCACCGGGCCGCTGCGCAGCACCACCCGCGAGCCGTCTGCCAATGCCGTGGCGACGGCGGCAAAGCGGTGCGGCAGCGCTTCGATGGTGCGGCCGCCGACGGCACCCGCGATGACCCGCTTCAAGCCGTCCTGGCGCTTGAGCCCGCGCCGAGACAGGGTCCACGAACCGACGCTGGTCCAGTCCAGCGAGCGCGACACCCGCTCGATCGCCGCGGCGTCCAAGCCCGCGGCCCAGAGCGCGCCAACCGCCGCACCGATGCTGCTGCCGACGATCAGCGATGGCACCAGCCCGAGTTTTTCGCAGGCGCGCAGCACGCCGACGTGCGCCAGGCCATGGGTCGAGCCGCTGCCCAGCGCGAGCGCAAAGCCGCGTGGGGAGCCTGCGCGTGTCAGCGGCGCTGTGGGTGTTGCCGGTGCTGCCGCTGTTGCTGCCGTTGTCGCTGCTGCGGTCGTGGCCGTCGCAGCGGCGCCGAGCGTCGTCGAGGCCGCGCGGGTGAGGAGCTCGCGCCGCCTCATGCCGAAACAGGCGACTGCCGAGGCCAGGCTGCAGCGCGACTCCCATGCCGTCGTTTCAACTTTCGTCCTTCGCTTGCCAGTGGCGCGGCCCGGTCCGGAAATCGGTGGCCGTGGCGCTCGGTGCAGCATACGACGGCAAGCCGCTTCGGCGGTCCGCGGGCCGGGCCCGCGTCGCACCGCGCGCTCAGCCCGGACGATAGAGGTTCTCGTCGTCGCGAAACGGGGTGTCGTCGAAGACGTGGCGCAAGGCGCCCAGCCGCATCAGCTGGCCCGCCCACTGCTGCGCGGTGCTGCGGTCGATGCCGAAGCGGGCGCTGAGCCAGTGGATGATCTCGCGCCCGCTGGCGCAGCGGTGGTGGCGCGCGAACCCGCGCGAACGGTTTCGCCACAAGGGACCCCACTCGGTGCGCATCGCGGCGCGCACTTCGGCCATCGCCGGGCTCGGGGTTTCAGACCCGGGTGGCGGCGGGGCCAGGCGATAAAAGAGCGCGGCATCCTTGAAGTCGTGTTCGTCCAGCACATGCCGCAGCAGGCCCAGGGCCGCCATGCGTTGGCCGAGCCGCACCGCATTGGCGCGCGGCATGCCGGCGCGCGCCACCAGCCAGTCCACCGCGTCGCAGCCGATGAAACAGGCCTCGTAGCGGTGCAGGCGGTAGACGCGGTCGCGCACATCCAGGCCGCCGGGCGAGCGCATGCGCTGCCAGAGCGCCCGCAGTTCGTCGTCCAGCGGTGCCGGCGCCGGGCGCAAAGGCAGCGCGCCACCGGCCTGTGCCTGCACTTCGGGCGGGCCGTCGCGCTCGGCCAGCCAGCGTGCAAACTCGTCGATCGGCATCGGCCGGGCGATCAGATAGCCCTGCGCGTACTGCACCCCGCGGGCACGCAGGTAGTCCCACTGCGCCGAGGTTTCGATACCTTCGGCCACCAGCGGCACCCGCAGTTGCGTGGCCAGCGAGACGATGGCGTCCAGCACCGGCCGCGCCACGGTGGAGTGGCCGATCGAGGACACGAACGCGCGGTCGATCTTGATGCGGTCCACCGCGAGCTTTTCCAGCGCCGCGAGGCTGCTCTGGCCGGTGCCGAAGTCGTCGATCGCGGTGCGCCAGCCGGCCCGCTGCAACTCGTTGAGCGCGCCCTGGGCGGCCTCGTCGACAAAGTCGCGCTCGGTCACTTCGAGCAGCACATTCGTGCTCGGCAGCGTGGTGGTGTCGAACAGCGTGGCCAGCCGCTCGCCGAAGCGTGGCGTGCGCAACTGTGCCGGCGTGACGTTGAACGCAAACGTGAGCTGCGGGTGCGCGTGCACGATCGGCGCCAGGCGGTGGCGCGCCTTGCTCATCATCTGGTCCGCCATCGCGACGATCAGGCCGCTGCGCTCGGCCTCGTCGATGAACTCGGCCGGGCCCAGGATGCCGCGCTGCGGGTGATGCCAGCGCATCAGCACCTCGCCGCCGGTGCAGCGGCCGCTGGCCAGGTCGACGATCGGTTGCACGAAGGGCTCGAACTGGCGCTTGCGCTGCGCCTGCGCGATGCGGCGGTCCAGCCGCGAGCGTTCGGTGCAGGCGCGCCAGGCGAGCGATGCCGCGCCGAGCACCACCAGCAGCGTGGCGGCGAGCACGGCAGGCAAGGTGAGCCGCCAGCGCTGCAGCAGCCAATCGAACGACAGGTTCGCCGTCACCGAAAAACCGTGGCGCGCGGAGCTGCGCTCGAAGCGGTCGACGATCCACCCGCTATCGCGCCCGTGCTGCGTGTCGCCGACACGCGCCAGTTGCGCGCCGCCCGGGCTGCCGATGGCAAGGGCCAGGCCGGCGGCGCCTTGAACATCGGTGATCGTGTCACGCAGCATGCGCACATCCAGTCGCGCCACCGCCTGCCAGGTGCTGCCGCTCGCGCTCACCACTTCCACCTCGGGGCGGATGCTCGCGGCGGGCCAGAGCGTCAACCCTGTTTCGTGTTGACCGAGGCGGCCCAAGCGCGGGCGGGGACCAAAGGCGCCGCAGCTGAGCTCACCCTCGCGCGCCTGCACGAAGAACTGGCGCGCCAGTGGCGACTGCAGGCTGCTGCGCACCAGTTGCTCCACCAATTCGCTGGCGCAGCCCTGGGGGTTCGGTAGCGCCGATGCAGACGAGCTCGCCACGGCGGTCAAGCGCTCGAGCTCGGGCGCCAGGCCGTCGAGCAGCGATTCGACCGCCGCGAGCGCCGCTTCGGTGCGTTGTGCGGCCGCCCGGTGCTCCAGCCACAGCGTGCCAGCGGCGGACAGCGCGGCGGCGAGGAGCATGGCGGCGAGGGTCAGGACGCTGAGCCGACGCCAGTTGAAACTCAAGGCTTGAGCGCTCGCGCCGCGGGCTGCGTGCAGGTCGTGCAGGCTGGCCACCGCGCGGCGCCAGGCCCGGCGCACACCCACGCTGCCGCGCCGGGCGGCCAACTCGAGGCTCAGCGCGGCGAACGAGGAGTCGACCTCGGCATTTGCAAGGGGCGGGGGTGGGCTGGTGGACACTCCCGGCATGGTTCCACAGCGGCGGCGCCAACGCCGTTTCCGGACCCGGGAAAAACCGCGGCGCGGAGAAAAGCTGCACGCTTCGCGAGCGACGTTGTGAGCGACGTTGTGAGCGACGTTGCGGGCGACGTTGCGGGCGGCGCTGTGAGCGGCGCTGCGAGTGGCCGCGCAGGCGCCCGCCGGACGCCGCGCCGCTCAGCGCGCGGCCTCGCCGGCTTGCGGCAACGTCACCCCCTGCACCGCGGCGCCGCGCCGCCGCCGCATCAGCAGGTACGCCGCCGGGATGACGAACATCGACAACAGCGGCGCGGTGAGCATGCCGCCGACCATCGGCGCGGCGATGCGCTGCATCACCTCCGAGCCGGTGCCGCTGCTCCACAAAATCGGCAGCAGGCCGGCGACGATCACCGCCACCGTCATCGCCTTGGGCCGCACCCGCAACACGGCACCTTCTCGGATCGCGTCGAGCAACTCGGCTTCGCCGGGTGGGCCATGCTCGCTGCCGCGCGCCAGGCGCCGGTTCCAGGCCTGCGTCAGGTAGAGCAGCATGATCACGCCGAACTCGGCCGCCACGCCGGCCAGCGCGATGAAGCCGATGGCGCTGGCCACGCTCAGGTTGTGGCCGAGCGCGTAGAGCAGCCAGAAGCCTCCGACGAGCGAGAAGGGCAGCGTGGCCATGATCAGCAGCGCTTCGTCGACCCGCTGGAAGGTGAGCACCAGCAGCACGAAGATGATCAGCAGCGTGAAGGGCACCACCACCTGGAGCTTCGCGCTTGCGCGCTCGAGGTACTCGAACTGCCCCGACCATGACACCGAATAGCCGGGCGCGAGCTTGACCCGCTCGGCCACCTCACGCTGCATGTCGAGCACCGCGCCCCTCAAGTCGCGGCCGCGGATGTCCACGTACACCCAGCCCGAGAGGCGCGCGTTTTCGCTGCGCAGCATCGGCGGCCCGTCGCTGATGCGGATCTCGGCCACGTCGCCGAGCACCAGGCGCGCGCCGCGCTCGCTCACGATCGGCAATTTGCGCAGCTTGTCCAGCGAGTCGCGCAGCTCGCGTGGGTAGCGCACATTGATCGGGAAGCGTTGCAGGCCTTCCACCGTTTCGCCGATGTTGTCGCCGCCGACCGCCGAGCCGATCACCGCTTGCACGTCGGCGATGTTCATGCCGAAGCGCGCGGCAGCGTCGCGGTTGATCGTCACGTCCACATAACGACCGCCGGTCAGGCGCTCGGCCAGCGCGCTGCTCACGCCGGGCACGCCCTTGAGCACTTGTTCGATCTCGCCGCCGATGCGGTCGATCTCGGCCAGCTCGGGCCCCGCCACCTTCACCCCCACCGGGCTCTTGATGCCGGTGGCCAGCATGTCGATGCGGTTGCGTATCGGCGGCACCCACAGGTTCGACAGGCCCGGCACCTTGACGATGCGGTCGAGCTCGTCGACCAGCAACTCCGGTGTCATGCCGGCGCGCCACTGGCTCTTCGGCTTGAACTGGATCGTGGTCTCGAACATCTCCAGCGGCGCCGGGTCGGTGGCGGTTTCGGCACGCCCGGCCTTGCCGTAGACCGAGGCCACCTCGGGCAGGGTGCGGATCAGGCGGTCGGTTTGTTGCAGCAACTCGGCCGCCTTGCCCGCCGACAGGCCGGGCAGCGCGCTGGGCATGTAGAGCAGGTCGCCTTCGTCCAGCGGCGGCATGAATTCGCTGCCGATGTGCAGCACCGGCCAGGCGGTGCTGGCGAGCACCAGCAGCGCCACCGCCAGCGTCGCCTTGGGCCAGGCGAGCACTGCATTGAGCAACGGCCGGTAGAGCGCGATCAAGGCGCGGTTGAGCGGGTTGCGCCTTTCGGCGGGGATGCGGCCGCGGATCAGGTAGCCCATCAGCACCGGCACCAGCGTCACCGCCAGGCCCGCGGAGGCCGCCATCGCGTAGCTCTTGGTGAAGGCCAGCGGCGCGAAGAGGCGGCCCTCCTGGGCCTCGAGCGTGAACACCGGCACGAAGCTCAGGGTGATGATCAGCAGCGAGAAGAAGAGGGCCGGCCCGACCTCCACCGCGGCGTCGCCGACGACGCGCCACAGCTCGTCGCCGGCGAGCGTGCGGCCCGGGTTCCGGTGGCGCCAGGCTTCGATATGTTTGTGCGCGTTTTCGATCATCACCACCGCCGCGTCGACCATCGCGCCGACCGCGATCGCGATGCCGCCGAGCGACATCACGTTGGCGTTGATGCCCTGGTAGTGCATCACGATGAAGCTGGCCAGCACGCCCAGCGGCAGCGAGACGATGGCCACGAAGGCCGAGCGCAGGTGGAACAGGAAGGCCAGGCAGACCAGCGCGACGACGATGAACTCCTCGACCAGCTTGCCGCGCAGGTTTGCCACCGCACGTTCGATCAGGCCCGAGCGGTCGTAGGTCGGCACGATTTGCACGCCGGGGGGCAGCCCGGCCTGCAGCGAGGCGATCTTGGCCTTGACCTGGCGGATCGTCTCCAGCGCGTTTTTGCCCGAGCGCATCACGATCACGCCACCGGTGGCCTCGCCCTCGCCGTCGAGTTCGCCGATGCCGCGCCGCATCTCCGGGCCGACCTGGATGCGCGCCACATCACCCAGGCGCACGCTCACGCCGGTGTTGGTGGCTGAAAGCGGAATCTTGCGGAAGTCGTCGAGCGTGGCCAGCAGCCCCGAGGCGCGCACGATGTACTCGGCCTCGCCGAGTTCGAGCACCGAGCCGCCGGCCTCCTGGTTGGCCTTGCCGATGGCCTCGATCACCCGCCCATGCGGGATGTTGTAGGCAGCAAGTTTGTCGGGGTCGAGCAGCACCTGGTACTGGCGCACCATGCCGCCGACCGAGGCCACTTCGGCCACGTTCGGCACGGTCTTGAGTTCGTACTTCAGGAACCAGTCCTGCAGGGCGCGCAGTTGCCCCAAGTCCATCGTTCCGCTGCGGTCCACCAGCGCGTACTGGTAGATCCAGCCGACGCCGGTGGCATCGGGCCCGAGCGCCGGTTTGGCCGCGGCGGGCAGGCGCGCCTGCACCTGGTTCAAATACTCGAGCACCCGCGAGCGGGCCCAGTACGGGTCGGTGCCGTCGTCGAAGAGCACGTAGACGAAGGAGTCGCCGAAGAAGGAATAACCGCGCACCACCTTCGCGCCGGGCACCGACAACATCGCGGTGGTGAGCGGGTAGGTGACCTGGTTCTCGACGATGCGCGGCGCCTGGCCCGGATACGGCGTGCGGATGATCACCTGCACGTCCGAGAGGTCGGGCAGCGCGTCCAGCGGCGTGCGTTGCAGCGCCCAGAGCCCCCACGCGGCGACGGCCGCGGTGGCCAGCAGCACCAGGAAGCGGTTG
Organism: Burkholderiales bacterium; assembly: GCA_031404155.1. Taxonomy (GTDB): domain Bacteria; phylum Pseudomonadota; class Gammaproteobacteria; order Burkholderiales; family Burkholderiaceae_C; genus JANNGZ01. The sequence continues at coordinate 1,796 of JANNGZ010000241.1, read as the reverse complement.
ACCATCGACCAGCGGATCAGCGCGGCGATCATGGCCGTGCTCCCGAGGCGGCGCGGGCCGCGGGCGTGGCAGCGGTCGCGGGTGGGGCGGTGGGTGTGGCTGTCAGTGCTGGCGCGCTGTTCAGCCGCGCCTCGACCCCCTTCAGGCTGGCCTCGGAGTCGATCAGGAACTGCGACGACACCACGACCCGTTGGCCGGCTTTCAACCCGCGTTTGACTTCCGTTTGTCCGCCGCTTTCGCGGCCGGTCTCGACCTCGACCGGCACGAACCTGCCGCCAGATTCGGCCAGCATCACCACGCTGCGCCGGCCGGTCTGGATCACCGCTTCGGTCGGGATGAGCAAGGCACCCCCGGCACCTGCAACCATGAACTGCATCGTCACAAACTGGCCCGGCACCAGCTGCCCGCCCGGGTTGGCCAGCTGCACCCGCGCCTTCAGGGTCCGGGTGCTGGTGTTGACCTCGGGCAGCAGCGCCTGCACGCTGCCGCGGAAGACCTTGCCCGGCACGCCGGGGCTGCGTGCCTCCACCGCGGTACCGGCGCGCAGCAGCGCGGCCTGGCTCTCGGGCACCTCGGCCAGCGCCCACACCGTGGCCAGGCCGTTGATGCGCGCGAGCAGCATGCCCGGCGTCACGGCCATGCCCTCACGCGCCACCAGCTCGGCCACCACGCCGCTCGTGGGCACGCTGAGCGTGGTGCGCGGCTGCGCCGCGTTGCCGGTGTCGACGCGGGAAACCTGCGCCTCGCTCATGCCAAGCAGGGTCATGCGTTGGCGCGCGGCCGAGACGAGCGCGGCGTCGCCCGGCGCGATGCGCTTGACCGCCAGGTATTCCTCCTGCGCCGCCAGCCACTCGGGCACGAACAGCTCGGCGAACGGCTGGCCCGCGGTGACGCGGTCGAGCGTCGCGCGCACATGGAGCTTTTCAATGAAGCCGCTGGCCCGCGCCTGCACCACCGACTGGTCGCGTTCGTTCCAGGCGATGCTGCCGACGGCGGAGAGCTCGGGCCGCAGCACACCTTCGACCACTTCGGCGCTGCGCAGGCCCAGGTTCTGCTGGATGCGCGGGCTGACGCTGACTTTGTTGTCGTCGCCGGCGCCGCCGTCGGCATACACCGGCACCAGCATCATCTCCATGAACGGCGACTTGCCAGGCGTGTCGAAGCGTTTGCCCGGCACCATCGGGTCGTGGTAGTAGAGGATCGAGCGGCCGTTGGACGGGTCCACCTGGCCGGCCTTGAGGCCCTGCTCGATATGGCGGCGTGTGGCCGCCTCGCCGGCGGCGATGCTGCCGCCGGCGACGTTGCTGCCCGACCCGTCGCCCATCACCATGCCGCGGTGCATGCCCACCGCATACAGCGCGTAGCCACCGGCGCCGAGCAGCGCCAGCGCGGCCAGCGAGATCACCCACATTTGCGGCGTCTTCATGGTGTTCCCCCTGGTGTTCCCGCCTGTGTTCCCGCCTGTGCCCCCGCTTGTGCTCCGGCTTGTGCTCCGGCTCCTGCGGTCCCTGCTGCGGCCCGTTGTGTTGCGCGGGCCGCAACCGCGGTACCCGCCTCGGCCTCTTGCGCCGGCGCGACGAACGCGAGTTGTGCCCACAGCCGGGCGATGTCGCGCTCGATGGCCAGGCGGTCCATGTGCAACTCGAGCGCTTGGCGGCGCGCCTCCAGCACCGCGCTCAGCGAGCCACTGCCGCTGCGGTAGGCGGCGAGCGCGGCGTCGCTGCGTTGGGTGGCCAGCGGCAGCAGCGCTTCGTCGTGGCGCTTCAGGCGCTGCTCGTGGCTCGCCCATTCGTGCA
>JANNGZ010000240.1:0-17118 GCA_031404155.1 Burkholderiales bacterium | reverse complement strand
TACAAGGATAACGACCCGGTGCGCGCGCGCAAGCTGGTGCATTCGCTGGTTGAGCTGTTTGTCGAGTCGAGCACGACCTCCAAGCGCCAGGATTCGCTGCAGGCGCGCGAGTTCATCGGCGCGCAGATCGCCGAGTACGAGGGCAAGCTCGCCGAAGCCGAGAACCGGCTCAAGGAGTTCAAGGTCAAGAACTTCGGTGTCTCGGGGGCCACGAACCAGGACTTCTTTGCGCGCATGGCCGCAACCTCCGACGAAGTCAACCGCCTGCGTCTCGAACTCGGAGCTGCGGAGCAGTCGCGCGAAGCGCTCAAGCGAGAGTTGCAAACCGAACTGCCGCAGCTCCCTGCGGAGGCCTTGCCGGGGCGGCCGGCGGCGCCGCCCACCGAGGCTGAGATGCGGCTCGAAGCGCAACGCAGGTTGCTCGACGACCTGATGCGCCGTTTCACCGACGAGCACCCCGACGTCATTTCCGCACGCCGCACCATCGCGCAGATGGAGGCGCAGCGGCGCGAGGAGGCTGCTGCGGTGGCGCGCCGTGTCGGGCCGACCGCGGCGGCCACCAACCCGGTGTTTCAGCAGTTGCGCATGTCGCTGGCGACCGCCGAGGCGCAAGTGGCCTCGCTGCGTTCGCAGCTGGGGGCGCAGCAGGGTCGGCTGGAGGCGGTGCGCAGCCAAGCCTCGAAGATGCCGCAGGTGGAGGCGGAACTGGCGCAACTGAATCGCGACTACGACGTCATCCGCAAGAACTATGCGCAACTGGTTGAGCGGCGCGAGTCGGCGGCACTCAGCAGCAAGCTCGACGATTCGTCGCAACTTGCCGAGTTTCGAATCATCGAACCGGCATCGGTCAACCAGAAGGCGGTGTTCCCGTCGCGGGCCGTGCTGGCGATGGCCGGGGTTGCGGGTGCGATCTGCATCGGCCTTGCCGCGGCGCTCGGCCTGACCTTCGTCTTCCCGACCTTGTCCAACGAGGCGCAATTGCTGCGTGCGAGCAAGCGCCCGGTGCTCGGCAGCATCGGCACCGTCCTCGACGCAAGAGCCCAACAAGCGCGGCGCATGGAGATCGCTCGCTTCGCCGGGGTCACGACCCTGTTCCTAGCGGCGAACCTGGCCTGGGTGGGCTGGATCGTGGCGAGCGGCCGATCCTGAGCCCAGCGACTGTGGCAAATTCATGAGCATCATCGAACAGGCGGCCCGTCGGTTGACGCAACTTCGCGAAGCGGGGATCGAGGTCGCCGATTTCCCCGAACCGGCACGCCCGACGCCGCCGGCGCCGGCCGTCGTCGCGCTGCCTCCGGTGCCGGCACCGGCGAATTCGAGCGACGACGCACTCTTCGAAGCCGTCGCACTCGACCTGGGCATGCTGGCGGCGGCCAACTACATGGTGCCGAACCACACCGAGTACAAACTCGAACGCGAGTTCCGCGCCGTCAAGCAGCCTTTGCTGGCCAACGCCTTCGGCGCGTCGCGCGTGGCACGGGGCAACCTCATCTTCGTCACCAGCGCGTTGCCCGGCGAAGGCAAGACCTTTTGCACGATCAACCTGGCGCTGAGCATGGCGGCCGAGATCGACAAGACCGTGTTGCTGATCGACGCCGACGTGGCCAAGCCGTCGATCGCGACGCGGCTCGGGCTCCAGCCTCACCTGGGCCTGCTCGATCTGCTCTCCAACCGCGACCTGAAGCTGCCAGACGTGGTGTTGCGCACCAACATCCCGAAGCTCTCGGTAATGCAATCGGGTGCGCCGCGCGCCAATTCCGCGGAGCTGCTCGCCAGCGGTGAAATGAAGCGCTTGCTCGAAGACGTGGTCGTGGGCCACCAGGACAAGATCATCATCCTCGATGGCCCGCCGCTGCTGCCGACCATCGAGGCGCGCATCCTGGCTCAACTCACGGGCCAGGTGCTGATGGTGGTGCAGAGTGGCAAGACCACGCACGATGAAGTGGCTCAGGCTTTTGCCACCGTCGAAAAGTGCGAGGTGGTGCTGTCGGTGCTGAACCGTCGATCCGGTGGGCTTCTGGGTGGTGCGCGCTATGGCTATGGATACTGACCGCCCCCCTTTCCCGCTCGCCGGGCGTTGGCACAGGCTGTGCCGGCGCGCGGCGAGGCCGGTCTTTCTTCTGCTGGGCGTTGGCATGTTGCCGAGCGAAGGCGTGGCGCAATTGCGCATTCGCCCCGAGGTCGAATCGACACTCACGCTCACCAGCAACGCCGCGTACGCCACCGCCTCCGAGGCGCGCGCCGACACCATCCTGTCGGTCAGCCCGCGCCTGGTGGTGTCCTCGCGCGGCGCCCGGGTTTCGATCAACGGCAACATTGGTATTGAAGGGGTGGTCTACGCCAACACCTCGGGCGCGTCTCAGGTCCGCCCGCGCGGCCGTCTTGACCTTCGCAGTGAACTGATCGAACGCTGGCTGTTCCTCGACGGCTCGCTGTCGGCGGACCGGGTCAGCGCCGACCCCTATTCGGCCACGCCCGACAGCGCGTCGGCCTTCAACGACTACACGGTGCTGCGCACCCAGATTTCGCCCTATGTCGAGCGTCGCCTGACGCCACGGCTCGGGTTGCTCGCCCGCTCCGACCATGTGCTGACGCGGCGCGTGGGCGGCGCCTCGGTACTCGACCCGGGTGGCACCGACCCGGCTCGCGATGCCCACGAACAGGCGCAAATCCTTCGCCTGGAGTACCAGCCGCTGCCGCTGGGTTGGACCGCGGAGTTGACGCGGGAGGACACGCGCCACCGCGGCGCGGCCACGTCGATCCTGGAGGAAACCGGCGCCCGCGTCACCGGCACCTACGCACCGACGCCGCAGCTGTTGCTCGGTGCCACTCTCGGCCGCGAATCGACCCATTACTCCTTGATCGACCGGACCGACTCGATCGTCGGCGGCCGGATCAAGTGGCAGCCCTCCGAGCGCACCACGCTCGAAGCGCGGGTCGAGCGGCGCTTTTTCGGCGCCGGTTTCGATGCGCAGCTGCGGCACCGGTCGCCCTTCTTCGGTTTCGAGTTGCGTGCCGACCGCGAGCCGGTGGCGCAATCCGGCTCGCACCTGCTCGGCCTGGCCGGCAGCGACGTGCGGGGCTTGCTCGACGGCGTGCTCACCACGCGCTTCCCGAACGCCTCGCAGCGCACCGTGATGGTCAACAACCTGATCCGGGACCTGAACCTGCCGACCACGCTGGTGGCACCGCTGGACCTCTTCACCAGCTACGCCCAGCTTCAATCGGGCGCGAGCGTCACCGTGCTGGTGTACGGCAAGGTCACCACGCTGACCGCCACGGCCTTCTTGCGCAAGCGGGTGCGCCTCGTGGATTTGGACGATGTGCTGGCGCCGGCATCGCTATCCTCGGACAACAAGCAGCTCGGCCTCGAGGTCAGCCTCACCCGCCGCCTGTCGCGAACGCTGAACGCCGAGATCGGTTTGCGCGGCACCAAGATTCAGGGACTCGGCGTACGCTCCGACGCCAACACCAGCGACGTCGTGCTGCGCGGCGGCGTTGCGATGCTGCTCAGCCCGGACACACAATTCGGGCTCGGTGCCCGCCATCAGCGCGTTCGTTCTTCGGTCACCGACCCCTCGAGGGAAAGCGCCCTGGTCGCCACGCTGCTGCATCGGTTCTGAGCGCCGCCAAGGTTCGGCCGGTGCCGAGCCCACCGCCCGGGGAGGTCAAGGAATCTCGGAGCGGGCTTCGTCTACCTTGCAAGCCGATCTCCATGTACGAATCCAGCTTCGGCTTCAGCGCTTCGCCCTTCCAGCTCAGCCCGGACCCCAGCTTCTACTTCGAAAGCAAGGGCCACGGCCACGCCCTGGCTTACCTGCGCTATGGCGCTTACCAGGGCGAGGGCTTCATCGTCGTCACCGGCGAAATCGGCGCGGGCAAAACCACCCTGGTGCGCGCGCTGCTCTCCGAGCTGGACCCGGCCAAGGTGGTCGCCGCGCAGCTCGTGAGCACCCAGCTGGAGGCGGGCGACCTGCTGAAGTCGATCCTCACCGCCTTCGGCATCAAGTCGCCGAGCGGCGCGTCCAAGGCGACCTTGATCGCCTCGCTCGAGGCCTACCTCACCCTGCTGGCGATGAACGGCCGGCGCGCCCTGCTGATCGTCGACGAGGCCCAGAACCTCGGCCGCGAAGCGGTGGAAGAGCTGCGCATGCTGTCGAACTTTCAGCTCGAGCACCACGCGCTGCTGCAAAGTTTTCTGATCGGGCAGCCGGAGCTGCGGCAGCTTCTGCAATCCGATTCGATGGAGCAGCTGCGCCAGCGGGTGATCGCGTCCTGCCATCTCGGGCCGATGGATGTCGATGAAACCCGCGCCTACATCGAGCACCGCCTGCGTCACGTGGGTTGGGACGGACGGCCTCGCTTCGAGCCGGGCACCCTCGACGCGGTCCACCGCGCCTCGGGGGGCATCCCCCGGCGCATCAACCTGCTCTGCAGCCGCCTGCTGCTCGGTGCTTCGCTGACCGGCAGCGAGGAGATTGGTTTGGCCCTGGCCGAGCAGGCGATCCAGGAAATGCGGCACGAGACCGGCGACGCGGCCGCGAAGCCGGCGCCCACGCGAGCGGTGGTGGCTGCGGCGCCGGCGCGGGAAGCCACCGAGGTGCCGTTCATTCGCCGCTACCGGGAGGCGGGTGTCGAACCGGCCAGCCCGGTGCTCTTTGTCGCCGAAACGGCCCTGGACTGGCTCAAGTGCCGCGCCCTCGGCAACGCGCTCGACGAACTGGCCTGCGAGCGCACGCCGGTGTATGTCGCCGCGCATGCCGCCGCCGAATTTGCCGGCGAAGACACCGCGCTGCAACACCTCGAAGCGCCGGTGCTTGAGGTGGACCTGGGCGTGCCGTCACGCGAAGGCGCCGAGCGCACTGCCGCCGTGCTGAGCCGCTTCGACCGCCTGCTGCACGAGCTCGCGCCCCGGGCCGTGGTGCTGGTCGGTCACGGCGACGCCGCGCTGGCTTGCGGGCTCGCCGCGCGCAAACGCGAGTTGCCGGTGGTCCGCGTCGACGCCGGCGCGCAGGTGCCCGAGATCGCCGCCGCCGAGGTGCTCAATGCCGGCTTGATCGATCAACTGGCGTCGCTGCTGGTCACCAGCCGGGTGAGTGCCCACGCGGCGCTGATCAAACGCGGAGTTGCCGCCGAGCGGGTGCTCTGCCTCGGCAGCCTGATGCTCAACGTGGCACACCTGCAGCGCGATTGCGCGCCCAGCGCCGCCGAGGTCTTGCCGCTTCTGGCCCTGGACCTGACACCCAAGCTGGTCGACGCCCCCTTCGGCGTCATGACCCTGGCGGTTGCGCCGGGCGACAGCCTCGGCCTGGACGCAGTGCTTTTTGTCGAGTCGATGCGCAAGGGCACACCGGTGCTGTGGATGGTCGACGCGGCAACCGAAACCGCGCTGCGCTCCGCCGGCTTGGTCGACCGCCTGCGCAAGGCGCAGGTGGCGATCGTGCCCTGGCTCAACCCCCTGGAAGTGGTTTCGCTGCTGGCCGCCAGTACCTGGTTGTTGTGTGGCCGCAATCGGGTGCTGGCCGACGTGGCCGAGGCGCTGGGCGTGCCCTGCATCGAACTCGCGGCCGGCCCCTCGGCGGCGAAACACGCGCGGCGCCTGTGCGCCGACCTGGGCAGCACACGGCGCAGCCCGGCAGCGTGGGACGGTGGCCCGGCCAGGCGCATGGCCGAGGAAATCCGGCGCATCGCCGGCTGAGCGCGGGGCGCCCGATGCGGATCGTGCATGTCGTCGAAAGCCTGGACGTCGGCGGCCTGGAGCATGTGGTGCTTGCGCTGGCGGTTTTGCAGCGGCAACGCGGCCACGAGGTGCGCATCGTCTGCCTGTGGCGCCCGGGTGCCCTGGCAGCCGTTGCCGCCGCGAGCGGTGTCGAGGTGCAATGTGCGGGCAAACGCGCCGGCTTCGACATTGCCGCGCTGTGGCGGCTGCGCACGCTGTTGCGCCAGGCGCAGCCAGAGGTGCTGCACAGCCACAACCCGATGGCGCACTACTACGCGGTGGCCGCCGCGCTCGGCCTGGGTGTCGCCAGCGTGCTGAACACGCGCCATGGCATGGGCTCGCAGCGCCTCAACGCTCGCACCGAGCGGCTGTACCGGCTGGCCGTGCGCCGCAGCGCCTTCGCGGTCAGCGTCTGCAGCGCGGCACAGCGGCGCTTTGTCGCCCACGAAGTCATCCCCGCAGCGAAGGCGGTGGTGGTGCACAACGGCATCGCGCTTGCCCGTTTCACGAACCCCGACCGCGGCGCCGCGGCGCGCATCCGCGCCGGCCTGGCCCTGCCGCCCGGCACGGTGTTGTTCGGCAGCGTGGGCCGGCTCAACGAAGCCAAACAACAGCAGCTGTTGCTGCAAGCCCTGCGTGCGCTGCTCGACGCGGCGGTGCCCGCGGCGCTGGTGATCGTGGGCGACGGTGAACTGCGCGCAACGCTCGAAGGCGAGTGCCGGCGCCTGCAACTCGGCGCCGCGGTGCAACTGCTCGGCGCGCGCAGCGACGTGCCGGAATTGCTCGCCGCGATGGACGTCTTCGTGCTCTGCTCGCGCACCGAGGGTTACTCGCTCGCGCTGATCGAAGCCAGCGCCGCGGGCTTGCCGATCGTTGCCACCGACGTCGGCGGCAATGCCGAGATCGTCCAGCACCAGCGCAGCGGTTTGCTCGTCGCGGGAGATGTGAGCGCGCTCGCCGCGGCAATGGCGGCACTGGCGGCCGACGCCGCCCTTCGACAACGCTTTGCGCGGGAGGCGGCCCAATGGGCCGAGCGCGAAGGTTCGCTCGACACGATGTACGAGCGGTACCTCGCGCTGTACCGGCAAGGCGCGGCTTCGCGCCGGCGGCATTCGGGTGATGCGCCCGATGTTTCGATGCGGTCGCGGGCATGAACCTGCGGGACGCCGTCTCCGGCGCCATCGCCGCGCCCGCGGCCTTTCGCCTCTTGATCGTCTCGAACCTGTTCGCCGACCCGTTCAACCCGTCGCGCGGCACCTACAACCAGGAGCAGTTCGGCCGCCTGGCGAAGGCGATGGACTTGACCGTGCTGGTGCCGGTGTCGTGGCTCGCGGTGCTGCGCCACCCACTCGCCTACCGCCGACTGAAGCGCGAGGCGGTGGCGCGCTGGCCCTGCGCCGACTATGTCGTCTACTGGTACCTCCCGGGTATCGGGCGCCGGCTGCATGCGGCGTCCCTGTTCCTGTCGCTGCTGCTGCAGCGTTTCCCGACCCTGTTCCTGCGCCACTGGGACTGCGTGCTCGGCAGCTGGGGCTACCCGGATGCGGTGGCCGCCTGCGCCCTCGCCGCACTGAGGCGTACCCCCTTCGTGGCCAAGGTGCACGGCACCGACATCAACGGCTTCACCCGCGAGCCGGCACGCCGCGCGCAGATCCGTTGGGCCCTGAACCGAGCCCGCCATGTGGTTGCGGTGAGCGCTGCGCTGCGTGCGCGGCTGACCGAAATCGGTGTCGACCCGGCACGAACTTCGGTGCTCTACAACGGTGTCGACATGCGGCGCTTCCTGCCCCTGCCTCAGCGGGAATCCAAGCTCGCCCTGGGCTACACCGCCGAGACGAGGCTGCTGCTTTTCATCGGCAATGTGCAGCGGAGCAAGGGCTGCGCCAACCTGCTCGAGGCTTTCGCGCGCCTGGCGTCCAGGCTGCCGGCGCTGCGGCTGGTGTATGTCGGCCCTGGGCCGCAGGTGGCAGAGTTGACTGCCCGCGCCGGCGCGCTCGGCCTCGCCGAGCGGGTGGACTTCGCGGGCCGCAAAGCGCACGACGAGTTGGCGCCCTGGTTCTGTGCCGCCGACCTGTTCTGCCTGCCGAGCCACTCCGAAGGTGTGCCGAATGTGATTCTTGAAGCCATGGCCTGCGGCACGCCAGTCGTGGCCACCGACGTGGGCGGTGTGGCCGAAGTGCTACCCGACCATGCCGGGCTGCTGGTGCCGCCGCAGGATGTGCCGGCGCTCGCAGCGGCGCTGTTCATCGCGCTCGGCCGCTCATGGGACCGTGCGCGGTTGATCGAACATGCCGCCGGCTTCCAGTGGGAGGCGAATGTCGCCCGCCTCGATCACCTGCTGCGGCAAGCGGCGCACGACACAGCAGCGGACGCGGCCGCAACAGCGGCGAGGAAAGTGGCGAAAAGAGCGGCGCCGAAGCGATGAATCCGATCGAGATCAGCTTCTGGGTTGCCGGCAGCCTGGTTGTCTACACCTACGGGGTCTACCCGGTGCTGCTGATCGCTCTCTCCGGCCTGAAGCAACTGGCGGCCGACCTGCGCTACCTCGGCAGCGGCAGCTCGCGCCGGGCCGCGCAGCGCGAGCGCGGCCGCCTGCCGCGGGTCGCGGTGCTGGTGGCCGCGCACAACGAAGAGCGCCACATCGCTGAGCGCCTGCGCAACCTGCTCGCCTGCGACTACCCGCCCGAGCTGATGCGTGTCTACATCGGCTCCGACGGCTCGTCCGACGCCACCAATGCGCTGGTGCGCGCGGCGGCGCATGAGCGCATCGTCTTTCGCGCCTACGAGGCGCGGCGCGGCAAGCCCTCGGTGATCAACGACTTGGCTGCGCTGGCCGACGAAGAAATCCTGGTCTTCACCGACGCGAACACATCCTTCGAGCCCGACGCGATGGCCAAGCTGGTGCGCCATTTCGACGACCCCGGCATCGGCTGCGTCTGCGGCGAGCTGCGCCTGACCGCACCGCCGGGCAGCGAGAATCCGGACAACCTGTACTGGCGCTACGAGCGGCTGCTGAAGTTCTTCGAGGGCCGCATCGGCGCGCTGCTCGGCGCCAACGGCGGCGTCTACGCCTTGCGGCGCGCGCACTACAGGGCGATACCGGCGGACACGATCGTCGACGACTTCTCGATCTCGGTCGACCTGATCCTGCGCGGCCTGCGCTGTGCCTACGACCCCGAGGCCCGGGCCAGCGAGGAGATTCCGGCGCGCATCGAAGACGAGTTCCGCCGCCGTGTGCGCATCGGCATCGGCAACTACCAGGCCTGGCGCCGGCACGCTGCGCTGATGGACCCGCGCCGTGGTGCGGTGGCCTTTAGCTTCATCTCGCACAAATGTCTGCGCTGGCTGGTGCCGCATGCGCTGCTGGTGCTCCTGGTGGCCAACGCGGCGCTGGCGGCACAGCGGGAGGCGTACCTGCTGTTCTTCGGGGTGCAGCTGCTGTTCTACGGCGCCGCGGCTGTTGGTTACGGGCTCGGGCGCCGCGGGCGTGTGCCGCGCCTGCTGCGGGTGCCGGTATTCTTCGTGAGCATGAACCTGGCCCTGCTGGTGGCGTCGTACCGCTACCTGAGCGGCCAGCTCTCGGGCACCTGGGCGCGCACGCCGCGCTGAGGCCCACCACTGCACATCAAGACGAGGCCCATTCAAGGTGATCTGGTGGCTTTTGCCTGCGCTGCTTCTGGGGCTGCTCGTGATGCTCCTCGGTCTCGTGCTGCGCGACATCCGGCGCAAGAACCTGGGCATCTGGCTGCCGGCGTACTGGCGGCAGCAGCGGCCGGCACGCGTTGGCGGGCCGGTGCATGTGATGTTCTGCTTCGTCGACCACTTCGAGCCGAAGTGGGGCCGCCCCACGGCGGAGGTCGAGGCACAACGTGTCGCGCAGTGGTGCGAGCGTTATGTCGCGCTCGCCCGCGGCCACAAAGACGCCGACGGTGTCGCCCCGCAGCACACCTTCTTCTACCCGGAGGAGGAGTACGAGCCGCAGCATCTGGACGCGCTGGAAGCCCTGTGCCGCGCCGGCTACGGCGAGATCGAAGTGCACCTGCACCACGACCACGACACCGCGGACGGCCTGCGCGAGAAGCTGACCCGCTTCGCCTCGCTGCTGCACCGGCGCCATGGCGCCTTGCCGCTGGACGAGCGTACCGGCAAGCCCGCTTTCGGCTTCATCCATGGCAACTGGGCGCTGGACAATTCGCGCGCCGACGGCCGCTGGTGCGGCGTGAACAACGAGCTGCAGGTGCTCGCCGAGCTCGGTTGTTATGCCGACTTCACGCTGCCCTCGGCGCCGAGCGACACGCAGACGCGCAAGATCAACAGCCTCTACTACGCCACCGACGACCCCGCGGCGCCGCGGTCGCACGACAGCGGGGTTGATGTGGGGGCGGGCCGGCCGCCGAGCGGCGACCTGATGATCGTGCAAGGCCCCTTGGCGCTCAACTGGCGCCGCCGCAAGTGGGGCCTGATGCCGCGGGTGGAAAATGCCGACATCCGCGCGTCGAGCCCGCCGACCGCGGACCGTGTCGACCTCTGGGTGCGCCAGCACATCCACGTCCTCGGCCGGCCGGAATGGATCTTCATCAAGGTGCACACCCATGGCTGCCAGGAGGGCGACATGGACACCCTGCTCGGCGCGCCGGCCGACGCGATGTTCAAGCACCTGGAAAGCCGCTACAACGACGGCCGCCGCCATGTGCTGCACTACGTCAACGCGCGTGAGCTGTACAACATCGTGAAGGCCGCCGAAGACGGGCTCGGCGGCGACCCCGGCCGCTACCGCGACTACCGCCTCGCGCCGCCGGCCAATTCGCCACGTTCGCGCAGGGAGCTCGGCGCGGGCGCTCCGGCGGAATTGCGGTGAGGCCGTCACGAGACCTTGCCGCGGCCTGGCTGGTGCGTACCGGCCTGGGCCGACTCGCCGCCACGATCGGTTCGCGCCTGCATCACGATTTGCGGGTGCTGGCCTACCACCGGGTGCTGCCCCGGACCCGCGAAGACGCCTTCGGGTTCGACCTGGAACTGGTGAGTGCCTGGGAGGAAGAGTTCGACTGGCAGGTGCGGTATGTGGCACGGCACCACGAGGTGCTGACCTGCCGCGACCTGGCGGCATTGGCCGACGCAGGGCGGCCGCTGCCGAGGCGCGCGCTTGTGATCACCTTCGACGACGGTTACCGCGACAACCATGATGTTGCGCTGCCGATCCTGCGCCGCCACGGCGTGCCGGCGCTGGTCTTCGTCGCCACCGGCTACATGGGCCGCGGCGGCACCTTCTGGTACGACCAACTGGTACACGATGTCCTGCACTCGACGGCGCGCCGCGTGGCCTGCGCCGGCGGCACCGTGGTGCTGGGCGTGGAGCCTGCATCCCGTCGTGCGGGTGCGAACGAATTGCTCAAGCGGCTCAAGCGCATGCCCGACGAACAGCGCCTCGCGGATCTGGCCGCGCTGCGCGCGCAGTTGCACGCGCCCATGCCCGACACTGCGTCAACGCTCGACCGCCCGATGACCTGGCCGGAGGTGCGCGCGCTGTCGGACGCCGGCATCGAAATCGGTTCGCATGGGGTCAGCCATGCAGTGCTCGCGAACATCACCGACCTGACGGCGCTGCGCCGCGAACTGGTCGACTCCAAGGCGGCGGTCGAGCGGCACACCGGCAAGCCTGCCCTCGCGCTGGCGTATCCGGTGGGTGGGCGCCAGGCCTACGACGAACGTGTGGTGGCCGCGGCGCGCGAGGCGGGTTACCGCTACGCCTTCGTCTATCACGCGGGGCCCAACCCGGCGGCCCGGCTCGACCCGATGCGCATCCGCCGTCTGGCGGTGGAGCGTTATGTCACGCGCGAGCGCTTTGCGGCGATGCTCGCGCTGCCTGCGCTCTTCGCTTACGGCTGGTCGGCGCGTTGAACCAGTCGCGGCCGAGCGGGGGACGGCTGGGGGCGTCTGCCGCTCGCACCGCCCCGGATCAATCTAGTTCGCACCCTCGCGGAACAGCACCACGGTGACCGTCTCGATCAGCACCAGCACATCAAGGAACAGCGAGTTGTTCTTTACGTAGTAGAGGTCGAACTGCTGCTTGCGGCGCGAGTCGTTGACCGAGGCACCGTAGCGGTAACGGATCTGAGCCCAGCCGGTGAGGCCGGGTTTGACGCTGTGGCGCAGCTCGTAGTACGGGATCTCTTCGCGCAGCCGGGCTACGAAGGAGGGCCGCTCCGGCCGCGGGCCGACCATGCTCATCTCGCCGCGCAGCACGCTGAAAAGCTGCGGCAATTCGTCGATGCGCGTCTTGCGCATGAAGGCGCCCACACGGGTGATGCGCGCGTCGTTCTGCACCGCCCAGCGCGCCACGCCGTCGGCCTCGGCATCCACGCACATGCTGCGGAATTTCAGGCACATGAACTTGCGCCCCAGGAAGCCCACCCGCTCCTGGCGGTAAATAATCGCCCCGCGGCTTTCCAGGCGGATCGCGAGGACGGCGAGCAACATGATCGGCGCAGCGATCGTGAGCAGGACGCTCGACGAGACGATGTCGAAGGCGCGCTTCACGATGCGCCGGATACGGCCCTGCACGAAGCCGCTGCCGTAGATCAGCCAGCTCGCCTTCAGCGTGTCCACAGGAACCTCTGCGCGCACACGTTCGTAGAACGCCGCCAGGTCGATTACCGGCACGCCGCTGATGCGGCACGCCAGCAGGGCGTCCATGTCGATCTCGCCGCCGCGCTGCTCCTGCGCGGCAACGATGATCTCGGAGACACGGTAGCGCTTGACGATTTCTTCGATCGACTCGTCCGCAGAAAAAACCTTGTGGCGGGACGCGATCACCGCCGGCTGCGACGTGGTGGGCACATGGCCCACCACGACCCGTTTGATCGACTCCAGGTCGCGTGCCACCGCGAGTGCCTCGCTGCCGACGCCGACGATCAGCACCCGGGGTTGGCCGACGACCTTTTGCATCAGGTAGAGCGTGAGGCGCACCGCCGCCAGGCCGATCAGCACGTAGGCGAGTGCCGTAGCCACGCGCATCGGTGTCGACATCTCCTGCTCGAAGGATTGCAGCATCACGTAGGTGATCAAGGCACCCACCGGCAGCGCGAGCAGGATGCGCGTGCCGATCGTCATCCGGCTCACCGGCACCGAGCTGCGGCGGTAGAGCCCCACGGCCGAGAACAGCAGCGGCATTGCGATGGCATAACTTCCCGCGGTCCACCAGGCGTCGTACGAATTGCTCAGCACGACGCTGTCGGTCAGCGAGCCATCCCACACTGCCGCCACCACAAACGGCGCCGCGAAGAAACACAGCAGCGTGTCGGCCAATAGCGCCACGAATGTCGACATCGACACGTGGTGATGGAACACACTGATATCGCTCAATTCGAGCCTCCACACTCTTGTGCAACCGATTGTGTGTCCCCGAAGCGTGCGCGCGTCACGCCCCCCCCGAGAACAGGGGGGAGACGCCGCGGCCGGCTGCCGCGCGTTTCGGGAGAGGGAATACCAGGCCAGCTCCAGGCGATGGGCGGCCTCTTCGCGCCTGCACCGACAGGCGCCCGCGGCTGTGGACACCCGGCATCCAAATGTGGGGGCGGGGCGTGCCTGACCCGCGCCGCCACACCTCGCCTCGCCGCGAGGGCCGGATCGCGAAGAAGTGCCGCCTTCGAGTGCTGCGCCCGGGTGATTGCCTACGATGCGCGCCGGATTCGGGCGTGGTTCACGGCAGCGGCATCGTCACAGTCTTGACGGCTGCGCCGGCCGACCACATCCTCGGGGCGAGAGAAATCGAGCTGCCGCGGGGCGGTGCGGCGCCTTGAGCGACGGACCCCTGTAGCCGCGCGAATTACCCCGGGCGAAGGTGCGGAGCGTCGGTCCACCGGTCCACGAATCCTGCCCCGAAGCTTCGATGCCGAATTCAACGGGGCACCGATCAAGACTCCGTGAAACAAGAGCCGATTCCACACCGCCCCTTGCGCAAGATGCTCAGCAGACCCTTCGACCCATCGTCCTCCGATCGTGACAGCGGCGTCGCCCTCGGCGCACGCGGGCCGTTGGCGAGCCCGGCTTGCGCCCCGGCGACGCTCGAGCAGGTGCTCGACCCGGCGGCGCTTGCGCAATTGCGGCAACTCGACCCGAGCGGCAGCAGCGGCCTGCTGGCGCGCATCCTGTCCACGTTCGACGCTTCCTTGACCCGCTTGCTGGCGCAACTGGGCGAGGCCCGCAAGGGGGCAGACATGGCGGCATACCGGCATGTGGCGCACACCCTGAAATCCTCGGCCGCGAGTGTGGGGGCGCTCGAGCTGTCGCGCCTGTGCGTCGAAATCGAGAGCCGTGCCCGCGACCAGCGCAGCGACGGCCTCGAGCCGCTGCTGGACGCCATGGTGTCCGAGGCCAGGCGGCTGCTCGGCGCCTTGCAAGCCTTTCGAGAGGTCTGAGGTGCCCAAGCCCACACCGGCAAAGCCAGGCTGTGCCACAGCGGTCCCGCCCGGCGGCTGCACCGCGGCCTTGCGCCCGGCAGGTCGGTCGCTCCCATGACGCTGCAACACGCCTTTGCAGACGACGATTCGAGCGAACGGCCGAAGGTGCTTCTCGTCGATGACGACGACGTCAACCTGCTGCTGACCTCGGTGGCGCTCAGCGAGCGCGGCTTCACGATCACCGAAGCCGCCAGCGGCGCGCAGGCCCTAGGCATGCTGGCCGACTGGACACCCGACGTGATCGTGCTCGATGCCCTGATGCCCGGCATGGACGGCTTCCAGACCTGCATCCGCCTGCGTGCCCGGGCTGGCTTCGAAACCACGCCGGTGCTGATGCTGACCGGCCTGGACGACGACGCCTCGATCACCCGCGCGTACCAGGCGGGTGCCACCGACTTCTTCGTCAAATGCACCCAGTGGAGCCTGCTGGCCGGGCGCCTGCGCTACCTGCTGCGGGCGTCGCGCACGCGCCAGGAACTCGAGCGCAGCCGCACCAAGCTGGCCCGGGCGCAGGACCTGGCCCGCATGGGCAGCTTTGATTGGCGGCGCCAGGGCGAATCGGGCTCGCGCGGCGCCCTGTTCCTGTCGCCCGAGGGCCTGCGTGTCTTCGGCCACGGCCCGCACGAGGCGGTGGGCCTGCGCGCCCTGCTGCGCATGGTGCCGACCGCAGACCGCGGCGGCCTGCTGCGCATGCTGCACGAGGTCACCGCGCACAACGCGGTGCTGGCCACCGACGTGCCGGTGACGCTGATGGACGGGCGCCGGCGCATCGTGCATGTCGAAGCCGAACCCGAGTTCAACGAACACGGCCAGACCACCGGCTACACCGGCATCGTGCAGGACGTGACCGACCGCCGCACGGCCGAGGACAAGATTCGCCACCTGGCCAACTTCGACGCGCTCACCGGCCTGCCCAACCGGCGCCAGCTGATCTGGCGCACCGAGCGTGCGCTGGACACCGCACGCCGCCTCGGCCACCACGCCGCTCTGCTGCTGATCGACCTGGACCGCTTCAAGGTCATCAACGACACGCTCGGGCATGCCGCCGGGGACGAATTGTTGATGGAGGTCTCGCGCCGCCTGCGCGGCTGCGTGCGCCACAGCGACCAGTTCCTCGAAGGCGCGCTCGAAGTGGCGGGCTCACGTTCGCACCGCACGCTCGAAGCCGTCGGCCGGCTCGGTGGAGACGAGTTTGTCGCCCTGCTGCCCGAGGTCGCCGACGAGCGCGATGCCGAACGTGTCGCCGCGCGCATCCTGGAGGCTATGCGCGAGCCGACCTTCGTCGCCGGGCAGGAGTGTTTCGTCACCGCCAGCGTGGGCATCGCGCTGTTTCCGCGCGACGGCGACACCGGCGCCGACTTGATGCGCAACGCCGACGTGGCCATGTACTCGGTGAAGTCGCAGGGGCGCGACGCGTCCACCGTCTACAGCCCGATGCTGGCCGGGCGCGGGCGCGAGAAGCTCGAACTCGAAAGCGCCCTGCACAAGGCCATCGAGCGCAACGAACTGGTGTTGCACTACCAGCCCAAGGTGGATGTGCGTGCCGCCAGGATGGTCGGTGTCGAGGCCCTGATGCGCTGGCAGCGGGGCGACACGCTGGTGCCGCCGGCGGATTTCATCCCCTTGGCCGAAGAAACCGGGCTGATCGTGCCGCTGTCCGAATGGGCGCTGCGCGAAGCGGCGCGCCAGGCCCAGGTGTGGCAGCAGAGCTTCGGCTTCGACGATTCGATCGCCGTGAACCTGCCGAACCGGCTTTTCGAACGAACCGACCTGGTTCAGCATATTCACCAGGCGGTGAGCCAGTACGGCGTGCCGCACCGCTGCATTCAGCTCGAGATCACCGAAACCGGCCTGATGAAGGACCTGCAGAACGTGATCCCCGCGCTGCACCGGCTCAACGAAATCGGGGTGCAGATCTCGATCGACGACTTCGGCACCGGCTACTCGTCGCTGGCCTACCTGACGACGCTGCCGATCTCTGAAGTGAAGATCGACCGCAGCTTCGTGCGCGACCTCGGCATCACGCCGCAGAGCTCCGCTGTGATCGCCGCGATCATCGCGCTGGCGCGCTCGCTCGGGCTGCGTGTGGTGGCCGAAGGGGTCGAGAACCTGCGCCAGATGGAAGTGCTGCACCGCCTGGGCTGCGGCGTGATGCAGGGCTACCTGTTCAGCCCGGCCATGTCGCCGGACGGCCTGCTGGCCTGGCTGCAGCAGACCGTGCTGCCGCGCAAGGCGCCGTGGATCGCGAAGGCGGCGGGCGGCGCCGCGGGCGACGACGCGCCCGCGGTTCTGGCCCGCAACTGAAGGCCCACTGCCTGCCAGGCGCGGCGCTGACGCGCGCCCCGCGAGCGCATCCTAGAGCCCCATCTCCTTGAACACTTCCTTGGCGCTGCGGAAGCTGTCGATCGCCGCCGGCACGCCGCAGTAGATCGCGGACTGCAAAAAAACCTCGCTGATCTGCTCCTTGTTCAGGCCGTTGTTGATCGCGCCGCGCAGATGGAGCTTCAACTCGTGCGGCCTGTTCAGCGCGGTGAGCATCGCCAGGTTGATCAGGCTGCGGGTCTTGCGGTCCAGCCCGGGCCGGTTCCACACGTCGCCCCAGCAGTACTGGGTGACGAACTCCTGGATCGGCATGTTGAACGCATCGGCGTTTTTCAGCGCCGCATCCACATACTCGGCGCCGAGCACTTCGCGGCGGGTTTTCAAACCCTTGTCGAACAGGTCCTGGTCCATCGTTGACTCCTTCAAAGCGTGAGCCGCAAGCGCCGGCTCAGCCCGGCGCCGGGCCGCCCCAAGGCGGGCTGCGCCCCCTCGGGGGCAGCGCAGGCGCGAAGCGACAAGCGTGGGGGTTGTCAGTCAGTCGGCGTAGCTGCCGGCGGCGCGGATCAACACGCCCCACTTGTCGATCTCGGGCTTGAGCCAGCTGCGCAGGCCTTCGGG
>JANNGZ010000239.1:0-12594 GCA_031404155.1 Burkholderiales bacterium | reverse complement strand
GTGCTGCGCCGGCGCGCGGCGGAGGTGTCAGCGCTGTACAGCGGCGGCCCGCGCGTGATTCGGCCGGCCTGAACGGGTTCAGCGGCAGCATGGCGTTCATGACATGACCCTACCCGACGCGAGGCGCCGGCGTCGGCGCGCTGCGGAGCCCGGCGTGGTGCAGCGCTGGAGCCACCGGCTGGCGGATGCGAAGAACCTCTTTGTCGCGGGCGCGGGCAGCGCCTACGCGCTGGGCTATCTCGCGCGCGCGCTGCATGCCTGGTCGGAGCAGCTCGGGGTGCTGCCGGCGCTGGACTTCCAGTACTTCGTGGCCGGCACGCTGTTGATGCTGCCGCTGGCGGCGCTGGTGAGCCTGGTGCTGCTGGTGCACCGCTGGCTGCGGCGTCTGGCCGAGTACGAGCAGTTGCACCCGCCGTTGGCCGCAAGGATTGACCGCGTCCTGGGCGTCACGGTGATGGGCGGTGCGGTCCTGCTCGGCGCGGTGTCCACCTTGGCCAGGTGGACAGGCCTAGACCTGAATATCGCAGCCCGGCTTGTCGGTGTGGTCCTGCTGGTCGGCTTCATCGGCTGGTTCTGGCTCGCCATGGTGCGCGACTCGTTGAAGAGCGACACCCTTGTCGTGGCGCCGGGCGGGCTGGCGCGCGCCACCTTGCTGCCCGAAAGCCCTGCTCAGGCTGGCGGCTGGCTGTCGCGCGGGATGCATGCCTTCTCCAGCGCGATCGCCTGGCTGTGGGGCGCGCTGGTGTTGTCGTACATCGCGCTGGTCGCCTTGTTGCTGGTGGTGACCGCCTTGCTCTCCGGCCTGTTGCTGCTGCCCTGGCTGCCGCAGGAACTCGGTGGCGCCAAGCCGGTGTGTGTGCAGCTCGACATCGAAACCAAGGCGCTGTCGCCGCAACTCGCGGCGCTCTTGTTCGAACCGCTGGACGCGGCGGCGGCGCAAAGCGCGCCAACACGGCGCACCCGGCCGCTCGCCTTGCACCAGGCGGGCGGCGACGTGCTGCTGCTGCGGCTGCCAGCGGCAAGCCCCGGCCGAGGCGCGGTGCTCGAAGTCCGGCGCGCCGTGGTGGGCGCGTCGACGCGCTGCGACGATCGGTTGATCGCGCCTCGCGGCATTGCGGCTGGTTGACGGCCGAGCCCGGACCCACGCGGCCCGCGCCGCCGCCGCATGCGGGGTTCAGCCGAGCGCCGGCTCGGCGGCACGCGCCAGCATTGCCCGCAGGCGCAGCCAGAGGGAGGGCTGCACCTCGGCGCAGATTTGCGCCCGTGCTTCGCGGTCCAGCGTGCCGATCACCGCCGCCCTCGAGCCGTCGAAGTCGAAGCTCTGGCCCTCCGGCAGGTCGATGTCGCGCGGGTCGCCGTCCAGGGTGATCCAGAGGCTGCCGCGCAGGGCGCGCACACGCGCCGGCGTGTGGCTCGGCAGGCGCAGGGCGTGTAGGCGGTCGAGGCTTGCGGTGCTGGCGCCGAAGGGGATGTTCATGGCAACTCCGTGGTGTCGGCTTGCAGCACCTGGCTGCATGCTTTGAGAGAATCCAAATTCTTTGACAAGGCGGCCGACGAATGGAATATCGTCGGCTACGGGACCCTCTTCAAACGATCATTCGGCATGCCTCGCATGCTTGCAGCACATGCAAGACGACCCCCAGAAACTGCCGCCGCTGGACTTGCTCAGTACCTTCGAGGCGGCCGCGCGCCAGCTCTCGTTCACGCTCGCGGCGCGTGAGCTGTTTCTTACCCAGTCGGCGGTGAGCCGGCAGGTGGCGCTGCTGGAGGCGCATCTCGGCGTGGCGCTGTTCAAGCGCCGCCACCGCGCCCTGGACCTCACCGACGAGGGGCGGCGGCTGCACGAGGCGGTGCGCGGCGTGCTCGCGCAGCTGCGCCGCGTGGTGGCTGAAATCCGCGCGCCGCGCCGGCGCGAGGTGGTGGCGCTCACCACCACGCCGGGCCTGGCGTCGCTGTGGCTGATCCCGCGCCTGTCGGCGTTTCTCGCCGCGCACCCGGGGGTGGATGTGCGCATCGACGCCACGCTGGAGCGGCGGCAACTCGGCGGCGAGGGCTTCGACATCGCGGTGCGTTACGGCCCTGTGCTCGGCGGCGAAGGCACGCCGCTGTTCGAGGAGTCGATGCAACCGGTGTGTGCGCCGGCGCTCTTGCGCAGCGCGGCGCGGCCGCTGAAACATGCGCGCGACCTGCGCGCCCACACCCTGCTGCAAACCGGCTCGCCGCTGGGCGTGGGCATGCCGATGGAGTGGCAGTCGTGGTTGCAGGCGGTGGGCCTGCCCGAGCTGGAGCCTGCGGCGGTGCTCACCTTCAACAACTACGACGGTGTGGTGGCGGCCGCGCTCGCGGGCCAAGGCGTGGCGCTGGGGCGGCGGCCCCTGGTCGACACGCTGCTGCGCGCGCGCAAGCTGGTGGCGCCGTTCAAAGGCGCCACCGCGTCGGCGCGTGGCTACTTCCTGGTGGGCGAGCCCGAGGCGATGACCCGGCCCGCGGTGGCGGCCCTCGCGGGCTGGTTGCTTGAGCAGGCACGCACGCTGCCAAGGTGAATTGCTCCTTCCCCCGTCAAGGTGGAAGGAGTGAGAGACGGCCGTCAAGCCAGGCCGAGCAATCGCTTCGCGTTCTCTTTCAGGATCAGCGGCTTGACCTTGTCCTTGAACCCGGCTTCCTCGAAGTCGGCCATCCAGCGCTCGGGGGTGATCAACGGGTAGTCGCTGCCGAAGAGCATGCGGTCTTTGAGCAGCGTGTTGGCGTACTGCACCAGCTGCGCCGGGAAATACTTCGGGCTCCAGCCCGAGAGGTCGATCCACACGTTGGGCTTGTGCAGCGCGAGCGATAGAGCTTCGTCCTGCCAGGGCCAGCTTGGGTGGGCGATGACGATCTGGATGTCGGGGAACGCAATCGCCACGTCCTCCAGCAGCATCGGGTTGCTGTTCTGCAAACGCAGGCCGCCGCCGCAGCGCATGCCCGAGCCGATGCCGCTGTGGCCGGAGTGGAAGATGGCCGGCAGCTTGTGCTCGGCAATCACCTCGTACAGCGGCCAGGCCATGCGGTCGAAGGGCATGAAGCCCTGCACCGTGGGGTGGAACTTGAAGCCCTTCACACCGTGCTCGGCAATCAGGCGCCGCGCCTCGCGTGCGCCCATCCTGCCTTTGTGCGGGTCGATGCTCGCGAAGCAGATCATCATGTCGGCGTTTTTCTGCGCCGCCTCGGCAATCTCCTCGTTCGGAATGCGTTTGCGCCCGAGCTGCGACTCGGAGTCCACGGTGAACATCACCAGGCCGATTTTTTTCTCGCGGTAGTGGGCGATGGTCTGTTCGATGGTCGGCCGGCGGTTGGAGCCGAAGTACTTGTCGGCGGCGCGGTCGTACTCCTCGCCGTAGTTGTCGAACGGGTTCCAGCACGACACCTCGGCGTGGGTGTGGGTGTCGATCGCGATCAGCTCGGCGGTGTTCATCGTTGCGGCGCTTCCGTTGGGGCAAGGGAGGGCATGACGGTTTAAGCGCTGAATGATATCCAGGCGGGGGGCTGGGCTCAAGGGTGGGCGCCTGATGGCTTCGGACCCCGCAGCCGAAATGCGCTATGTCAAGGCACCAAAGGCAGGGTTTGCCCGAATCCACGAGTGAGGCATGTAGTTCATACACTTAATCAAATCAGAATCTTGGGTAACGCATGAACTTCACTCCCGCCAGCGGCTTGCTTGCCGCGCTCGACATGTTGCGCATCGGGGTCGACGGCGCCGTGGTGCATGTGCGCCTGATGCGCCCGGCCAAGCGCAATGCGCTCAACGACCCGCTGGTCGGCCAGCTGCACACCGCGTTTGTCAACCTGCCGGCGGAAACCCGCGCGGTGGTGCTCAGCGGCGAGGGCGAGCATTTTTGCGCCGGCCTGGACCTCACCGAGCTGAGCGAGCGCAGCACCTTCGAAGGCGTGGCGCATTCGCGCAACTGGCATGTGACGATGGACCAGATCCAGTTCGGCAGCGTGCCGGTGGTGGCGGTGCTGCACGGCGCGGTGGTGGGCGGCGGCCTGGAGCTGGCCACCAGCGCGCATATCCGCGTGGCCGAGGCGAGCGCGTTTTATGCCTTGCCCGAAGGCCAGCGCGGCCTCTTTGTGGGCGGTGGCGGCTCGGCGCGGGTGCCGCGGCTGATCGGCGTCTCGCGCATGACCGACATGATGCTCACCGGCCGGGTGATCGATGCCGATGAAGGCCAGCGCCTGGGCCTGTCGCATTACCAGGTGGCCGATGGCGCGGGGTTGGCCACGGCATGCACGCTGGCGCAGAAGATCGCGACCAACTCGCCGCTGTCCAACTACGCGGTGATGCAGGCGCTGCCGCGCATTGCCAACATGTCGCAAAGCGACGGGCTGTTCGTCGAGTCGCTGATGGCCGCGATTGCCGGCGGCGACGACGGCGCCAAGCAGCGCATGCGCGCCTTCCTCGAAGGCAAAGCCGGGAAGGTGGGCAAGTCGTGAGCAATGTGAACGACGCTGGCGCTGCGAGCGACGCCGGCGCTGCGAAGGGGGCGGGCGGCACGACCGCGCATGCGACGAGGGGTGCGACCGGCGGTGCGACGAGTGGTGCGACGAGTGGTGCGAAATACCGCGCCGCGCGAGTCGGCGGCTGCCTCAGCGCTCACATCGAGTCGCGCGACGGCGGTGTGCTGGTGCTGCGTTCCACGGAACCGCTTGGCGAGTTCCCGCAGCGCCTCACCGACCGCTTCGCGCATTGGGCCGCGCACGCGCCCGGTCGCACCCTGGTGGCACGCCGCGCGCCCGACATCGGCCACGGCCGCGGCGACTGGCAGCGCGTCAGCTTCGCGCAGATGCTGCAACGCGCCCGCGCGGTGGGCCAGGCGCTGGTGGACCGCGGGCTCTCGGCCGAGCGGCCGGTGGCGATCCTCTCCGACAACGACCTCGAACACTTCACGCTGATGATGGGCGCGATGTGGGCCGGCGTGCCCTTCGTGCCGATCTCCCCCGCGTACTCGCTGCTCTCGCAAGACTTCGGCAAGCTGCGCCACATCCTCGGCGTGACCACGCCGGGCCTGGTGTTCGCGTCGGGGCCGGCGTACCGCCGCGCCATCGACGCGGTGGTGCCACGCGACAACACCACGGTGGTGCTCGGAGGCGTTGGACACGAGGGCGAGTTCGAAGGCCGCGCCACCACGCCCTTTGCCGAGCTGCTCGCCACGTTGCCCGGCGTGGGAGTCGATGCCGCGCATGCGCAGGTCGGCCCCGACACCATCGTCAAGTTTCTCTTCACCTCGGGTTCCACCAAGGACCCGAAAGGGGTGGTCAACACCCACCGCATGATGTGCAGCAACCTGCAAATGGCGACGCAGGCGATGGCCTTCCTCGCTGACCGGGCTGACGAAGGTGGGCCGGTGCTGGTCGACTGGCTGCCCTGGAACCACACCTTCGGCGGCAACCAGAACATCGGCATCTGCCTCTACAACGGCGGCAGCCTGTACATCGACGAAGGCCGGCCCACGCCCAAGGGCATGGCCGAGACGCTGCGCAACCTGCGTGAGGTGGCGCCCACGGTCTACTTCAACGTGCCCAAAGGCTTCGAGGAACTCTCGCTCGCGATGGAGCGCGACGAGGTGCTGCGCAAGAACCTGTTCAGCCGGGTGCAGGCCTTCATGTTCGCCGGTGCCGGCTTGAGCCAGGCGGTGTGGGACCGGCTCGACCGGCTCGGCGAAGAAACGGTGGGCGAGCGCATTCCCGTCATCACCGGCCTGGGCATGACCGAGACCGCGCCGTCTTGCACCTTCGCGCTCACCGCCGCGGTGCGCTCGGGCCACATCGGCCTGCCGAACCCGGGGGTCGAAGTGAAGCTGGTGCCGATGCATGGTGCGACCGATGAGGGCAAAACCGAAATTCGTTTTCGTGGCCCCAACGTGATGCCGGGGTATTGGCGGGCCGCGCAAGCAAGCGCCGACGCCTTCGATGAAGAAGGTTTCTACCGCACCGGCGATGCGGTGAAGTTCGTCGACCCGGGAGAACCGCAGCGCGGCCTGATGTTCGACGGCCGCATCGCCGAGGACTTCAAGCTCTCCACCGGCACCTTCGTCAGCGTGGGCCCGCTGCGCGCGAAGATCATCGCGGCCGGCGACCCGCTGGTGCAGGACGCGGTGGTGGCCGGCATCAACCGCGACGAGATCGGCCTGCTCGTCTTTGCGCGGGTAGACGAGACGCGGGCTCGTTTTGGTCTGGCCGCGTCGCTCAGCCAGGCCGAGGTGTTTGCCGACCCGCGGGTGCGCGAGTTTTTTCAAGCGCTGCTCGACAAGCTCTGGGCCGCCGGCACCGGCAGCGCCAACCGGCCGGCGCGTGCACTGGTGATGGTGGAGCCGCCGCTGATCGACCGCGGCGAGATCACGGACAAGGGGTCGATCAACCAGCGTGCCGTCCTCGCGCACCGTGCGGCGCTGGTCGAGCGGCTTTACGCGGCCGTACTTGAAACCGACACCGACACCAAGACCGGCGCCGAAGCCGACGTGCTCCTGCCGCGCCGCGGCTGAAGCTCCCACGCATTCCGAGGAGACAAGCGATGCAACTGCAAGGACAAGCGGCGATCGTCACCGGTGGCGGCTCCGGCCTCGGCGCCGCCACCGCGCGAGCGCTCGCCGCGGGCGGCGCGAAGGTGGCGCTGCTGGACATCAACCTCGCCGCCGCACAAGCCCTCGCGGCCGAGATCAACGCGGCGTTCGGTGCTGGTGCCGGCGGCGTATCTTGTGCAGCATTCGCCTGCGACATCACCGACAGCGCCTCGCTCGAAGCCGCGCTCGAGGCCGCCGCCAAAGCCCATGGCCCGGCGCGCATCGTGATGAATGTGGCCGGCATCGGCAGCGCCCGGCGCATCGTCGGCAAGGACGGCGCGGCGGCACCGCTGGCCGAGTTCGAGCGCATCGTGCGGGTGAACCTGATCGGCACTTACAACGTCTGCCGCCTCGCCGCGGCGCGCATCGTGGCGCTGGCGCCGCTCAACGCCGACGGCGAGCGTGGGGTGATCGTCAACACCGCGTCGGTTGCGGCCTTCGACGGGCAGGTGGGGCAGGAGGCGTACTCCGCGTCCAAGGGTGGCGTGGTCTCGATGACGCTGCCGCTGGCGCGCGACCTGGCGCAGTTCGGGGTGCGGGTGTGCACCATCGCGCCCGGCCTGTTCGCGACGCCGCTGCTCAAGGAATTGCCCGACGCGGTGCAGCAGTCGCTCGCCGCGTCGATCCCGTTCCCCAAGCGGCTCGGCGACCCCGCTGAGTTTGCTTTGCTCGCTACCCACATCGTCACGAATGCATCGCTCAACGGCGAGGTCATTCGTTTGGATGGCGCCCTGCGAATGGCGCCGCGATGAGCGGCGCCGTTCGCGCTTGTCGATTCGGGATGGCGCCGCGATGAGCGGCGCCATTCGCGTTCGTCGATTCGGGATGCCGCCGCGATGACATCCACCCCTTCACCACAGGAGTTCCCCGCATGTTGAACCGCAGACATTTCACCGTTGCCGCCGCCGCCACCACCACGCTCGCCGGTTGGCCGCTGCGCTCCAGCGCGCAGGCGCTCGAAAGCGCCCGCATCATCGCCGGCTTCCCTGCCGGTGGCACGGTGGACGCGCTGGCCCGCCGGGTGGCCGACAAGCTGCGTGGCAGCTATGCCAAGGTCACTCTGGTGGAGAACAAACCCGGAGCCGGCGGCCAGCTCGGTGTGTCCGAACTCAAACGCAGCCCCAACGACGGCAGCAGCCTGCTGGTCACGCCTGCGGCGATGATCACCCTGTACCCGCACCTGTATTCGAAGCTTGCCTATGGCCTCGACGATGTGACGCCGGTGTGCGCCGCCGCCAACGTGGCCTTCGCCTTTGGCGTCGGCCCCGCGGTGCCCGATTCGGTCAAAACGCTGAAGGACTTTCTCGCCTGGGCCAAGGCCAACCCGGCCAAGGCCAGCTACGGCTCGCCGGGCGCGGGCTCGCCGCCGCACATGGTGGCCGCCTTGCTCAGCAAGGACAGCGGCGTCGAGATGAACCATGTGCCCTACCGCGGCAGCGCGCCGGGCATCCAGGACCTGCTCGGTGGCCAGGTCACCGCCTTCAGCAGCCCCATCGGCGACTACCTGCCGCATGTGAAGAGCGGCAAGCTGCGTGTGCTCGCCACCTCGGGGCCGCAGCGCTCGCGTTTCCTGCCCGACGTGCCCACTTACGGCGAGCTCGGCTTCAAGGCCAGTGAGCAGGTGGAGTGGTACGGCTTCTTCCTGCCCGGCAAGGCCTCGCCCGAAGTGGCGCAGCGTGCGGCGGTGGCAATCCGCGCCGCGATGGCCGCGCCCGAAATGGCCGAAGCGATGGCGCAGTTCGGCCTGGAGATCGCGGTCACCTCGCCGGCCGAATTGGGCAAGGCGGTGAAGGACGAAAACGCCGCGTGGGCGCCGATCGTCAAGCGCGTGGGCTTCACCCCAGAACAATGACGGCCGGGGCGGCGGTGCGACCTGGTCTCGCGAGGCGGTGGCCGGCGCTGGGTCGCGGCATGCGCCGCGCCGTGCGCCGCAGCGTGCGCCGATGAGTGCGCGCCTGCATGCGTGTCCGCATGCGCGTCCGCATGCGCCGCAGCGCCTGCCGCTATCTCTCGCGGCAGCGCGCCACCTTGTGCAGCAGCTCGATCAGCATCGCGCGTTCGGCCGCGCTCAGCGCCAGCAGCGTGGCCTTCTCGCCCTCGGTGAGCAGGCGCACCGCCTTGCGCGCCAGCGTGGCGCCGCGTGCGGTGGCGGTGATGTGCTGCGCGCGCCGGTCGGTGGTGCTGCGTTCGCGCTCCACCAGGCCGCGCTGCTCGAGCTTGTCGATCCACATCGTGATGTTCGGCGGCGTCACCGCCAGCGCCTGCGCCAGCTGCTTGGCCGAGACGCCGGGGTTCTCGTCCACCAGCGTGAGGATCGTGAACTCCACCGGCCGCAGCTCGAAGGCCGCGCCCACTTGCGCCGCGAACACCTGCGTCGTCGCGATCGTGGCCTGCGCCAACTGGTAGCCAATGATCTGGTGCATGCCCGCTTCAGCGAGCTTGCCGTAGGGCGTGAGGCTGTCTTGCGTGCGGGCATCCGAATTCATCGCGGCATTGTCGCCGTGCCCTTGCTCCACTGCCAACCCAACCAGGAGACTTTCTGATGTCGAAAACAAACAACGCAGCGCTTGTGGTGCGCTTGCGGGGCGCCCTGGCCTTGTGCGCGCTGCTCGCGCTCGGCGCCTGCACCGGCGTTGCCCTCGATGGCGGCCGGCAGGCCGCAGCGCCCCAGCTGAAACCAGCGGTGGGCGCTGCGCTCGTGGGCCATTGCGGCGAGCTCGCAGCCAAGCTCGTCACGCTGCCGAACACGGTGGTCGGCGCCAGCACCACCGTCGCCGCGGGCACCTTGAGCATCGGCGGGCAGCCGGTGGCCGAACATTGCCTGGTCAGCGGGCGCATGCATGAACGTGTCAGCCCGGTGGACCAACAAAGCTACGCCATCGGGTTCGAGATGCGGCTGCCGCGGCAATGGAACGGCCGCTTTCTGTACCAAGCCAACGGCGGCATCGACGGCAACGTGGTGCCCGCCACCGGCGCCTGGGGCGGCGGCCCGCTGACCCATGCGCTGGCCCAGGGCTTTGCGGTGCTGAGTTCGGACGCGGGCCACACCGCCGCGGTCGGCCCGCGTTTCGGCTACGACCCGCAGGCGCGTCTGGACTACGGCTACCAGGCCGTGGCCAAGCTCACCCCGATGGCCAAGCGCACGATCGCGATCGCCTACGGCAAGGGGCCGGACCGCTCCTATTTCGGCGGCTGTTCCAACGGCGGGCGCCATGCCTTCGTGGCGGCCGCACGTTATGCCGACGAGTACGACGGCTACCTCGCGGGCGCGCCCGGCTTCAACCTGCCCAAGGCCGCGCTGGCCAACATCTTCGGCGCACAGCGCTATGCCACCGTGGCCACCGACCCGGCGAATTTGTCGACCGCGTTCAGCGCGCCCGAACGGGCCACGGTGGCGAATGCGGTGCTGGCCAAATGCGACGCGCTTGACGGCGCTGTCGACGGTTTGGTGCAGGACACCTCGGCCTGCCAGAAGGTGTTCAGCCTGGCCAACGACGTGCCCACCTGCACCGGCGAGCGCAACGGCACTTGCCTGAGCGCCGCGCAAAAGAGCGCGATCGCACCGATCTTCAGCGGTGCGGTCACGAGAGCCGGCGCACCGGTCTACACCAGCTTCCCTTACGACAGCGGCCTGGGCGCCAACGGCATTGCGTTCTGGGAGTTCGTGGCACCGGTGCAGCTCGACCCCGGCGCGGTGGGCATGATCTTCAAGGTGCCGCCAGTGCAGCCCAGCGGCTTCAACGGCGCCGCGTTTGCGATGGCCGCCGACATGGAGCAGATGCTGGCGCAGATGAACGCCACCGACGCCACCTACACCGAGCCGGCGATGAGTTTCATGGCGCCGCCGAACCCGACCAACCTGAGCCGCTTGAAACAGCGCGGCGCGAAGATGATGGTCTACCACGGTGTCAGCGACGCGATTTTCTCGGTCGATGACACCATGGCTTGGTACAACGGCCTGCGTGCCGCTAACGGTGGCGACGCGTCGAACTTCGCGCGCTTCTATCGGGTGCCCGGCATGGGCCATTGTTCGGGCGGGCCGGCGGTGGACCAGTTCGACATGCTTTCGGCGTTGGTGGATTGGGTCGAGCAGGGCAAGGCGCCGAACAGCGTGCCGGCCTCCGCGCGCGGCGCTGGCAACGCCGGCGGCGTGAACGCGGAGTTGCCGGCCGGATGGGCCGCCAACCGCACCCGCCCGCTATGCCCGTACCCGAGCGTGGCGCGCTACCTCGGGCAGGGCAGCCTGGAGAATGCGGCCAGCTTTGTTTGCCGATGAGCAGGGCGCTCGCTTCCCGGCGCCCGAGGCAGATCAGCAAGCCAGCGCACGCCTGATCTTGTCGCCGGCGCCGCGCAAACGATCCCGGCTTTCGTTGGAGTAGACGAAGCGGATGTACTGGGCGCCGTGGGTCTCGCCCCAGCCGTTCATTGAGGTCGCCGCGATGCCCTGCTCGAGCAGGCGGCGCGACATCTCGGCGCCGTCGAGGCCGAAGTCGCTGACCCGCAGCAGCATCGACCAGCCGCCCGCGGGCACGCCGACGGGCAGGCCCCGCAGTTCCTCCAGGAGCAGGTCGCGCCGCCCTTGCAGCTCATGCACGTAGGCACCGATCGAGTGGTAGGAGTCGGCGAGCGCGATCGCCGCGGCGTCCTGCGCCAGGCCCACCGGCACCACACAATTGGCGATCGACACCGCCGCGATGTCGGGCATGTGGGCCTCCGGCCCGACAACCCAGCCGACGCGCCAGCCGATCATGCGCAACTCCTTCGACGCGCTGCCCACCGTCACCGTGCGCTCGCGCATGCCGGGGAACCCCGCGGGGTGGATCAGCGGCTGGGCGTCGTAGAGCAGGCGCTCCATCGCCGCGTCGACGATGAGCAGCAGGTCGTGCGCCACGCAGAGCTCGCTCACGAGACGCCAGTCGCCCTCGCTCAGCAGGCCGCCGCTCGGCATCGAAGGGGACATCAGCAGCATCGCGCGGGTGCGCGGCCCGACGGCGGCACGCAGGGCGGCGGGGTCGAGCCGCCAGGGGCCCTGCGGGACGAACTCGAAGGGCACGAATTTCGGCACGCCACCGGCCAGGCGAATGCGGTTGAGCAGGCCGGCGTAGGTTGGGTCGGTGACGATGACTTCGTCGCCGACCTCGACCGTCGCCAGCAGCACATTCAGGAGGCCGGCCAGGCCGCCGGGCGAGATCACACAGTTGGATTCGTCGTAGCTGACCCCTGCCGCGCGCGCCACATGCGCCGCCGCGGCCTGGCGCAGGCGGTGCTGGCCGAGGAAGGGCAGGTAGCTGTTGTCGGCGTCGCAACTGGCGGCGGCCCGGGTGCGCTCGAGGGCGGCCGCGCAGGGCAGGATGTCGACATCGAGATTTTCAAGCCGGAGCAGCCCTTCGCGGGCGCTGTCGGCCAGGTCGCCCATGCGCTCGACGCCGATGCTCACGATGTCGCGCAGGCGCTCGGGGCGGCGGGGCATGGGCTCTCCGGAACGGTTCTGGGTTCTCGATGTTATAGCCCGTGACTTCAGATCGACACGCCCTGCAGCCTGTTCGCCGGCCGCGCAAAATGGCGCCATGAACAAGGCCTTCACGAAAGAGCCCGACGGCCAGGATGACGACGACGACGATGCCGTTGGCGCCCTGCCGCCGCTGCCTGCCGGCACGCGCAACTACATCACGCCGCAAGGTTATGCGCGGCTGCGCGGCGAGTTGCTCGAACTGCTCGACGGCGAGCGGCCCAAGGTGGTCGAGGCGGTGTCCTGGGCCGCAAAGAACGGCGACCGCAGCGAAAACGGCGACTACCTCTACGGCAAGAAGCGGCTGCGCGAGATCGACCGCCGCATCCGCTTCCTGAGCAAGCGCCTGGACATCGCCGAGGTGGCCGACCCGGCGCTGCACTTCGGGCACGACCAGATCTTCTTCGGCGCCACGGTCACCTACGCCAACGGCCGCGGCGAGCAGCGCACGATCACGATCAAGGGCATCGACGAGGCCGACTCGCTCAA
>JANNGZ010000238.1:0-2287 GCA_031404155.1 Burkholderiales bacterium | reverse complement strand
GGGCAGCAGGTACATCGTGATCACGCTGGCGCGCCCGAGGTCGGTCTTGAACAGGTCCTGGACGCGGAACTGCACCAGCTTGGCGACCCCGGCCTTCTTCGCGTTCTCGCGGCTCTTCGCCACCAGCGCGGGGTCGATCTCAACGCCCAGGCCGCGGGTGCGGTACAGCCGCGCGGCGGTGATGACGATGCGGCCGTCGCCCGAGCCGAGGTCGATCAGCCGATCGGTCGGCCCGACCAGGGCAATCTCCAGCATCGCGCGGGTGACCGCGGGCGGCGAGACGACGAAGGGCACGTCGAGGTCGGGCGCAGTGGGCGGGGGCGCCGGTGCCGCGGCAGCGGGCACGGGCAGCGCGATGAGCGCGGTGAGCGCGGTGAGCGCGACAAACGTCGCCTGTGCCGCAAATGCCGCCAGCGCCGCCAGCGCCGCGCTCGCGAAAGCGGCGCGCGTAACCGGCCCGCTCGATGCCGCACCGCATTGGCGCTTTGCCACCTCCGTCATGCCGCAGCGCCGGCCCGCTCCGCCGCGACGATGCGGTCGAGCACCCGCCGCGACATCACGCCGCCGGCGTCGATGTTGAGCTTCAACAACGCGCGTTCGGGCCAGGCCAGGTGGTTCTGCTGCTGGCGCTCCAGCATCTCCAGATCCTCGGCAAAAATCTTCGCCTGGCCGTCGCGGATGCTCGCGGTGAGCGCCTTGTCCTTGGGGTTGAAGTTGCGCGCCATGCCCCAGAAGTACCAGATCGAGGTCTCGGTTTCCGGCGTGATGAAGTCGACCACGATGCTCGATGCCTTCACGCCCGCTTCGGCCTCGTAGCCACCGCGGCCCGCGAGCGCCACGCCCACTTCGATCATCACGTGGCTGGGTGGCGTGAAGCGGCAGATCTGCCAGCGGTCCACCGGCTGGTCGTCGGGCAGGTGGTTGCCGCGCAGCGCCATCTGCCAGAACGGCGGCGCGATGATGTTCTCCATGAAGCGCGAGGTGACCACCTCGTCGCCCTCGGTCTTACTCGCCGGCGTGGCCTCGTCGATTTCCTTCTGCCCGATGCTGGTGGCGTGCACATAGGTTTCGTGCGTCAGGTCCATCAGGTTGTCGATCATCAGCCGGTAGTCGCAGGCCACGTGGTACATGCCGCCGCCGTAGGCCCAGTCGGGGCTCTGGGCCCAATGCAGGTCGTGGATCTTTGCCGGGTCGGCCAGCGCCGCGTCCCCCGGCCAGACCCAGACAAAACCGTGGCGCTCGACCGCGGGGAACACCCGCACCGGCGGGAAGGCACGCACCCGCTGCCCGGGCATCGCGATCGTCTTGCCGTCGCAGCCCATCTCCAGGCCGTGGTAGCCACAAACCAGCTTGCCTTCGAGCACCCGCCCGAGCGACAGCGGCGCGCCGCGGTGCGGGCAAAAATCTTCCAGCGCCGCCACCACACCCTCGGGCCCGCGGTAGAACACGATGCGCTGGTTGCACACGGTGCGCCCGAGCGGCTTGTCGTCGATTTCGTGGGGCGTGCAGGCCACGTACCAGGCGTTGAGCGGAAAGGTCGTCGGCGTCATGGCGGTGTACTCACGAAAGGCTTCGGGCGGCGTGCGCGCACCCGCGCTCACCGCGTCGATGCTGATCAGCCGCCCTCAGCGGGTCAACTAGGTGCGAACCCGATTCGCGGGCTCAAAGCAGCTTCGGGCGGGGCTACCATCCAAGCCCTCAAGGAGACTCGCATGACCGCCCGCACCGCACCCCCGTTTCGCGCCGACCATGTCGGCAGTTTTCTGCGCCCGAAATACCTGCTCGACGCGCGTGAGCAGAAGGCGCGCGGCGAGATCACGCCCGCGCAGCTGCGTTTGGTGGAAGACAAGGCGATCACCGAGATCGTGCAGTTCCAGCAGGACGTGGGGCTGAAGTCGATCACCGACGGCGAGTTCCGCCGCACCTACTTTCATATCGACTTCCTCGACCAGCTCGGCGGCGTCAAGACCGACATTCCGGTGCTGGTGAAGAAGCCCGACGGCACGGAAGAACTGGCGCCGCCGGCGATGCGCGTGGTGGACAAGGTGCGCCATGTGAAGGACATCCAGCGCGCCGACTTCGAATACCTCAAGAGCCAAGTGGCGTCTTTGGGCAAGGACGGCATGACACCCAAGGTGACGATCCCGAGCCCGACGATGCTGCACTTCCGCGGCGGCCGCGCGGGCATCAGCCGCGAGGCCTACCCCGAGCTCGAGCCGGCGTTTTACGACGACGTGGCGCTTGCCTTCGGGCAGGAGTTGCAATCGCTCGCCGACGCCGGCTGCAC
>JANNGZ010000237.1:0-15018 GCA_031404155.1 Burkholderiales bacterium | reverse complement strand
GTGCGGTCGTCCATTCGTGTGGCGCCGCGCTCGCTCACCGTCACGGTCAGCGTCTCCGCCACGATCTCCGCAGCGTTGGCGGCCGGGCTTTCCACCGGGCAGGTGCAGGTCATGTCGCCCACGGTGCGAAAGCGCACCTGCGCGGTCTCCACCGTTTCGCCGGCTTGTGGCGGGGTCACCTCGGTCACCGGCACCAGCAGGCCCTTGCGGCGGACCACCTCGCGTTCATGCGCGAAGTACAGGCCCGGCAGCGGGATGTTTTCGCGTGCGATGTAGAGCCACACATCGAGCTCGGTCCAGTTGCTGATCGGGAACGAGCGGAAGTGTTCGCCGGGGCGGATGCGGGTGTTGAAAAGGGTCCAGAGTTCCGGCCGCTGCTCCTTCGGGCTCCACTGGCCGAAGCTGTCGCGGTGGCTGAAAATGCGCTCCTTGGCGCGCGCCTTTTCTTCGTCGCGCCGCGCGCCGCCGACGAGGCAGTCGAAGCGGTGTTCCTCGATCGCTTCGAGCAGGGTCACGGTCTGGTGGCCGTTGCGCGATTCAAGCGGGTGCGAAAGGCGGATCGTGCCGCGTGCAATCGAGTCGTCGAGGTGGCCGACGATCAGGCGCTCGCGCATCTCGGCCACACGCTGGTCGCGGAACCGAATCACCTCGGGGAAGTTGTGGCCGGTGTCCACATGCAGCAGCGGGAAGGGCAGGCGGCCGCTGAAATCATTGCCGGAGACGCGTGACTTGAAGGCCTTCTCGGCCAGGCGCAAGACGACGCAGGAATCCTTGCCGCCGGAGAAGAGCAGGGCGGGCCGCTCGAACGAAGCTGCCACCTCGCGCAGGATGAAGATCGCCTCCTCCTCCAGATGGTCGAGGTGCGTGTGGTCGAGCTTGGGCAGCAGTTTGTCGAGGCTTAGAGGGGCGTTCATGCGGTCTGGGTCTCTTGTGGTTTCTCTGTGGGGGAAAGATGAAGACCGCACTCTTTGGCGTCCTCCTGCTCCCACCACCAGCGCCCGGCGCGGAAATCCTCGCCGAGCGCGACCGCGCGGGTGCAGGGCGCGCAGCCGATGCTCGGGAAGAACTGGTCGTGCAGCGGGTTGTACGGAACTTCGTTCAGCGCGATGTGGTGCCAGACGTCGCCCCAGGTCCAGTCGGCCAGCGGGTTGAACTTGATGCGGCCGTCGCTGTCGCGTTCGCTGAACGGCACTTCGGCGCGGTGCTCGCTCTGCTCGCGCCGCAGGCCGGTGACCCATGCCGAGCGGCCGGCGAGCATGCGGCTCAAGGGTTCGAGCTTGCGCATCGCGCAGCAGGCCTTGCGCAGTTCGATGCTCTTGTACATCGCCTTGGCGCCGTGGCGGTTGACGAAGCGGACCACCGCCTCCTGCACCGGCTTGAAGGTCTGCACCGCAAGGCCGTACTGCGCGTCGATGCGCGGCAGCAGCGCCAGCGTCTCGTCGTGCAGCTCGCCGGTGTCCAGCGTGGCCACCGTAATCGGCAGCGCATGGCGGGCGATCAGGTCGGTGAGCACCATGTCCTCGGCGCCCAGGCTCGACGCCTGCACCAGCGCGCCGGCATGTTCGCTGGCGGCCGATTGCAGCACCGCCAGCGTGTGCGCGAGCTTGAGTTCGTATTCCGCGCTCGGCCGGGCGTGAAGGCTGATCGCGTTCACGCGTGGCCCTCGGCCCGAAGCAGCGCCGGTGCCGCCGCGCGCCCAAACAAGGGTTGGGTTTCGTTCACGTCGCCCTGGTAGTGGCCGGCAAAGAAGCGCAGGGCGCGCTGCGCCGAATCCAGGCTCTGGTCGGTGCGCAGTTGCACCGCGTTGAAGCCGGTGCGTTGCAGCAGCGGCAGCATGTCCACCAGGACTTCACCGGTGGCACGCACTTCGCCCAGGTAGCGCGAGCGCGAGCGCAGCAGGCGGGCTTGGCTGTAGGCGCGGCCGTCGGTCCACTTGGGGAACTCGAGCTCGATGCGCGCAATGCGCTGCAGGTCCGCGTTCAGCACCTCGATGTCAGTGTCGTTGGGCAGTTGCACCGCGGCCCGCTGGCCCTCGGGCCACCATGCGCGTTCGGCCAGCCAGCCCACCAGCGTGAACACGCGGTTCGCGGCCTGGGCGTCGTGTTGCGGGTCGATGAATCTCATGGTGTGTCTCCTGCTTCGGGCCGCTGTCAGGCGGCGATCGCGGTGCTTTGACGCACCGCGTCGGCCGCCGCGCGGAAGGCCGGCGAGCCGATGCGGCGCACGGTGTCGATGAAGCGCTCTCCATCGCCGCGCTCGCGGCGGTAGGTATCGATCACCGCTTCGAGCACATCCGGGACTTCATCAGCTGCGAATGACGGGCCGATGACTTTGCCCGCCACCGCGTTGCCGGAAAGGGTGGAACCGTCGGAGCCGCCGAGCGTGATCTGGTACCACTCGGCACCGTCCTTGTCGACGCCGAGGATGCCGATATGCCCGCTGTGGTGGTGGCCGCAGGAGTTGATGCAGCCGCTCATGTGCAGGTCGATGTCGCCGATGTCGTACAGCTCATCGAGGTCGCTGAAACGCTCGGTGATGGCCGCGGCAATCGGGATCGAGCGCGCGTTGGCCAGCGCGCAGAAGTCGCCTCCCGGGCAGGCGATCATGTCGGTGAGCAGGCCGATGTTCGGGGTGGCAAAGCTCGCCTCCTTGGCCGCCTTCCACAGCGCGAACAGGTCGCGCTCGTGCACCCAGGGCAGCAGCAGGTTCTGGTCGTGCGTCACGCGCAGCTCGCCGTGGCTGTAGGCGTCGGCGAGGTCGGCCGCGAGATCCATCTGCGACGAGGTGGTGTCGCCCGGCGCCTGGCCGGCGCGCTTGAGCGACAGCGTCACCGCGCGGTAGCCCGGCACGCGATGCCCATGCACGTTGCGTTGGAGCCAGCGGGTGTAGGCCAGCGGTGCGTCGGCCTCGGCATCCGTTGCAAAGCCGACCGCGGTGGCGCCAACCCCCTCGGGCTCGACGAAATGCGCTGCGACGCGGTCGAGCTCGGCTTGCGGTATCAGGTGCGCGCTGCCGTCGATATCGCGCTCGAGAATCGCGGCGAATTCGGTGTTTACCGCGTCGAAGAACTTCTGGCCCTCCGCTTTGACCAGGATCTTGATGCGCGCCTTGTAGAGGTTGTCGCGGCGGCCGAAGCGGTTGTAGACCCGCACGATCGCTTCGATGTAGACGAGGATCTGCTGCCACGGCACAAAGGCGCTGATCAGCGAGCCGATCACCGGCGTGCGGCCCATGCCGCCGCCGACGAGGACCTTGAAGCCGACCTCGCCGGCCTCGTTCTTCAACAGTTGCAGGCCGATGTCGTGCCATGCGATCGCCGCGCGGTCTTCACGCGCGCCGGTGACCGCGATCTTGAACTTGCGCGGCAGGTACGCGAACTCCGGGTGCAGCGTGCTCCACTGGCGCAGGATTTCGCAGTACGGGCGCGGGTCCACCACCTCGTCGGGCGCGATGCCGGCGAGTGCGTCGCTGGTGATGTTGCGGATGCAGTTGCCGCTGGTCTGGATGCCGTGCATGTCCACCTCGGCCAGCAGGTCCATCACGTCGGCGCTTTGGTCCAGCGGGATCCAGTTGTACTGGAGGTTCTGGCGTGTGGTGAAGTGGCCGAAGTCGCGGTCATGCGTGCGCGCAATGCGGGCGAGTTGGCGCAACTGCCGGCTGCTCAGCTCACCGTAGGGCACGGCGACGCGCAGCATCGGCGCATGGCGCTGCACATACCAGCCGTTTTGCAGGCGCAGTGGTCGGAACTCGTCGTCCGACAGCTCGCCACTCAGGTTGCGCTCAAGCTGGTCGCGAAACTGCGCAGCACGTGCATGCACGAAGTGGCGGTCGAAGTCGGTGTATTGGTACATGGGCAATCCGGATCAGTGAATGACTTTCAAGCCGGCGGTGACGAGCGACACGCAGAGCAGCGCGCGAACCAGTTTTTCGGGCATCGCCTTGGTGAGTTGCGCGCCGAGCCAGATGCCGGGCAGCGAGCCGACCAGCAAGGCGCCGAGCAGGCCCCACTCGACATGGCCGAGCGTGGCGTGGCCGATGCCGGCGACCAGGGTGAGCGGCACCGCGTGGGCGATGTCGGTGCCCACCAGGCGCTGCGCCGACAGGCGCGGGTAGAGCAGCAGAATCAGCGTGGCGCCGAGCGCGCCGGCGCCGATCGAGGACAGCGTGACCAGCACGCCGAGCACCGCGCCGGCGGTCACTGTGAGCGCGGGCCTTTGCGACTCGGGCAGCCAGCGTTCGAGTTTCAGTCCGAGGCGCTGCCATGCCGGCCGGTTGGCCACCACCAGCGCGGTGAGCAGCAGTGCGATGCCGAGCGAGACGGTCAGCGCACTGGCCCAGCCCTTGGTGATGCCGGTGAAGTGCATCAGCGCGATCGTGGCCACGGCGGCGGGCAGGCTGCCGGCAAGCAGCAGGCTGGTGATGCGGCGGTCGACATGGCCGTGGCGGGCATGGGCCACCGCGCCGCCGGTCTTGGTGAGTGCGGCGAACCACAGGTCGGTGCCGATCGCGACCGCGGGGTTGAGCTTGAACACGCCCATCAGCAACGGCGTCATCAGCGAGCCGCCGCCCACGCCGGTCAACCCGACGATGGCGCCGACGGCGAATCCGCTGAGGATGGCGATGGGGTCCATGGCTTGAGGCTGCGGAGTGCGGGTTTGGGGTTCGGGGTGGAGGGTGGGCGAACAGAGCCACTCACGGGGAAACCCTGAGGTGATCGGCACTCTAGGCAAGCGCCATATGTTTGAGAAGAACAAAGAAGTTGGTTGCAAATGCTCAATCGGTATGACGGATGCCCGGTGCCCAGCCGATGCCAAAATCGGGCCGATGCATTTCGCGCCCCGACCACCCCGCCTGCCCAATCGTCGAAATGCCCTGATTGCTTCGCTTCTGCTGCCGCTGGCGGCATGCCAGATGGCGCCGCGGGCGCCGCAGGCCACGCTGCCGGAGGCGCCGCCGCTCGGGCCGCCCGCTCGCGCGCTGCGGCCGCCTCGAATCGGCTTGGCGCTCGGCGGTGGTGCGGCGCGCGGCTTTGCGCACATCGGCGTGATCCAGGTGCTGGAGGAGGCCGGCATCCGGCCCGAGCTGGTGGTGGGCACCTCGGCCGGCAGCCTGGTGGCTGCGCTCTACGCCTCGGGCAAGACCGGAGCGGAGCTGGCCGCGCTCGCCGAAGCAATGGACGAGTCGGCGATCACGGATTGGTCCTTCCGCAGGCGCGGCGTGATCCGCGGCGAAGCCCTGGCGCGCTATGTGCGCGAGCAGACCGGCTCCCGCAACATGGAGCAGATGAAGCTGCCGCTCGGGATCGTCGCCACCGACCTCGACAGCGGCGCGCCGATCCTGTTCTAGCGCGGTGACCTCGGCGCGGCGGTGCGCGCTTCGAGCGCGGTGCCGGCGGTGTTTCAGCCGGTGCGCATCGGCGCGCGCGAGTACGTGGACGGCGGCCTCGTCTCGCCGGTGCCGGTGCGCTTTGCGCGCCAGATGGGGGCCGAGTTGGTCATCGCGGTCGACATCTCGACCGTGCCAGATGGCAACCCCACCGGCGACGCACTGCGGCTGATGCTGCAAACCTTCGCGATCATGGGCCGCAGCATCAGCCAGTTCGAACTGCGCGACGCCGACATCGTTCTGCGCCCGCGCCTGGCCGGCGTCGGCAGCGCCGACTTCAGCGCGCGCCGGCGCGCAATCCAGGCCGGGCGGGACGCGGCGCTGGCCTCACTCGCCGCCTTGCGCGAACGCATGGCAGCGCTGGTGCAATAGCCGCAAGCACGAAGAAAAGCCCGGTGCGAACGCCGGGCCGAGCAAGAAAAAGCCCGGTGCGAACGCCGGGCCGAGCAAAGAAAAAGCCCGGTGCGAACACCGGGCTTGAAGGTACCTTGAAAGGGGATTTCGAGAGGTACCGAGGAGACAACCATTCAGGGAGGCCGCGAGCCAAACCCCGCGACTGTTCCGTAGATGCAGCCTGCTCCCGAAAGTTCAACCTTCGGTTTGTAGTTGATCCCCGATCAGGCGGCGCGCTTGGCCTTGCTGGCAGCTTGCGTTGCCTTGACCGCGGTGTTGGTCATGGCTTGGAAGTTGGCTTCGGCGACATCGCTGGCTTGCTTCGCGGCCTTTTGCACCGACTCGAAAGCGTTGTTGGCGGCGGCGACGGCCGAGCGCACCAGGGCGACGGCGTTCTCGGTGCCGGCCGGGGCGTTCTTGGAGGCGCTGTCCACCAGGCCAATGAACTTCTTCTGGGTTTCGGCGAACTGGGCTTCGGCGGCCTTGGTCACTTCGCTGTTGGTGGCGGTGGCGATGTCATACAGGTGGCGGCCATAGGCGGCAGCCTTTTCGGCGGCCGGTTGCAGCAGCGCGGCTTGCAGCGCCAGCAGTTCCTGCGCGTCCTTCACCGACAGCGCGGCGTTGGTGGTTTGCGCGGCTTCGCCCAAGGCGGCCTTTGCAACTTGCAGGTTCAGCTCGACGAGCTTTTCGACGCCTTCGAAGGCCTTGCCGGTCAGACCGAAAAGGGTTTCGAGGTTGGCTTTTTGGGCGGCCAGAACTTGTTCAGCGGTAAGCATGTAAATCTCCAGACAAGGGATTGAGGGACTTGGGAACCGTTTTGCTGCATTGCAACATGGACTGAAGTATACGAAGCTCCGCCGGCATTGCAAGTTATTTTTGTTGCGTTGCAGCATTTTAGGGGGCAAGTTCTATACAGGCCTGTTTGTCGTCATCGCGACATAGCGCCTCAGCGCGGTGGCGGTGCCTGCGTCGCCGCAGAATCCTGCCCAGGCCCGAACAATGCAGATCTTCCGCGCCGACACCTTTGTGCTGCCGCTACCGCCGGGGCACCGAAGTGCGGTGCGTTGCGCGAGCAACCGCTGCGCGAGGCGCTCGCGAGCTTCCGGGCCTGGCGGCGCATGGAACAATGCCGCGCCTGAACGCGGCAGCGTCCAGGCCCTTCCACTTCATTGGACCGAACCGGGTGAATCCGACGCCCGGAGCGGACCGTTCGCCCACCACCAACCCAGCGACCGACCCGTGACCCCAAGCCCCGAATCCATTGCCGCAGTCGACGACGCCATCGCGTCGCGCCGCTCGATCCGCGCCTTTTTACCCACACCGGTGCCGCGTGAGGTGGTCGAGTCGATCCTGCGGGTGGCCTCGCGTGCGCCCTCGGGCACCAACACCCAGCCGTGGCGCGTCTATGTGCTCACCGGCGAGGCCAAGACCGGCCTGTCGCAAAAGATCCGCGCCGCCTACGACGACCCCGAGGAGCGCGCGCGCCACAGCGAGGAGTACGTCTACTACCCCACCGAGTGGCGCAGCCCGTACATCGACCGCCGCCGCAAGGTGGGTTGGGACCTGTATTCGCTGCTGGGCATCGGCAAGGCCGACAAGCCCCGCATGCACCAGCAGCACGGCCGCAACTACGAGTTCTTCGACGCGCCGGTGGGCATCATCTTCACCATCGAACGGGTGATGCAGCAGGGCAGCTGGCTCGACTACGGCATGTTCCTGCAAAGCGTGATGGTGGCCGCGCGGGCCCGTGGCCTGCACTCCTGCCCGCAGGCGGCGTTCATGCAGTTCCACCGCATCATCGCCGCGCACCTGGCCTTGAGCAGCGAGGAGATGGTGGTCTGTGGCATGTCGCTCGGGCATGCCGACATGAACGCGGTGGAGAACTCGCTGGTCACCGAGCGCGATCCGGTGGCGGGCTTCGCAAAATTCCTGCCCTGAACAAGACCAAGAAGGAATGCTCATGTCCGTGGCCGGTGTCCCCGTCGATTTCATCCTCTTCGCGCTCACGCTACTCGGCGTGGCGCTGTTTCATCACCACACGCTGGTCGTGGCGCTCACCGGCGCGCTGGTGATCACGCTCTACCAATGGGTCTTCGCCGGCTTCAACACCGGGCCGGGCCTGGCCGGGCTGACGGCGCATTTCGCTCACGAGTGGGTGACGCTGGCCAACCTGCTCGGCTTGCTGCTCGGCTTTGCGCTGCTCGCCGACCACTTCGAGAAGAGCCGCGTGCCCGACCTGCTGCCGCACGTGCTGCCCGACGACTGGAAGGGCGGCTTTCTGCTCCTGGTGGGCGTGTTCGTGATGTCGGGCTTCCTCGACAACATCGCCGCCGCCATGATCGGCGGCGCGATGGCCGCGGTGTTGTTCAAGCGCCGAGTGCACATCGGCTACCTCGCGGCGATCGTCGCGGCATCGAATGCCGGCGGCGCCGGCAGTGTGGTGGGCGACACCACCACGACAATGATGTGGATCGCCGGCGCGAGCCCGCTGGTGGTGCTCGAGGCCTATATCGGCGGCGGCGTGGCGCTGCTCATCTTCGGCACCCTGGCCGCACGCCAGCAGCATGCCTACCAGCCGATCCAGAAGGACGATACGCGGGGCGCGCAGGTGGCGTGGCCGCGCATCGCCGTGGTGGTCATCGTGCTGCTCGCGGCGATCGGTGCCAACGTGTTCTTCAACCTGCGGGCGCCGCGGGTGCTCGAGCAACTCCCGGTGATCGGCCTGGCCGTGGTGATTGCGTTGCTCGTCGCCGCGCCGATGGCCAAGCCCACCTGGAGCTTGCTGCCCGGCGCTCTCAAGGGCAGCATCTTCCTGCTTGCGCTGGTCTGGTGCGCGTCGCTGATGCCGGTGCAGAAGCTGCCCCTGCCCTCGTGGCCGAGTACCTTCGGCCTGGGCTTTCTCTCCGCGGTGTTCGACAACATCCCGCTCACCGCGCTGGCGATCCGGCAGGACGGCTACGACTGGGGCTTCCTGGCTTATGCGGTCGGCTTCGGCGGCTCGATGATCTGGTTCGGCTCGTCGGCGGGTGTCGCGCTGTCCAACCTCTACCCCGAGGCGCGCAGTGTGTTCGCCTGGATCAAGGGCGGCTGGCATGTGGCGCTCGGCTACGTGGTGGGCTACTTCGTGATGCTGGGGGTGATCGGCTGGAACCCGCATCCGATCAAGGGCGGGTCGATGTCGCCGCCTGCGGCCACGCAGCCGGCCAAGGCGCCCTGAGCGCGGAGGCTTGCCGATGACTCGAGACAAAGCAGTGCTGGTGGCGCGCCAGGTATTCCCGGACGTCGTGCAACGCTTGCGCGAGCACTTCGAGGTCGAGACCAACGACGAGCCGGTCGACTGGCCGCAGGACGAGTTGGTCCGCCGCCTGCAAGGCAAGGCCGGGGTGTTCGTGGCCGGCGTCGAGCCGATCGACAAGGGGCTGCTCGACGCCTGCCCGCAGCTGCGCGCGGTGTGCAGCATGGCGGTGGGCTACAACAACATCGACGTGGCCGCCTGCACCGCGCGCGGTGTGCTGGTCACCAACGCGCCCGACGTGCTCACCGAAACCACCGCCGACTTCGGCTTCGCGTTGATGATGGCCGCGGCAAGGCGCGTCACCGAGAGCGAACATTTCCTGCGCTCGGGGCAGTGGACGCGCTGGAGCTATGACCTCTTCGCCGGCGCCGACATCCACGGCGCCACGCTCGGCGTGCTCGGCATGGGCCGCATCGGGCAGGCGATCGCGCGGCGCGGCGCCCTGGGCTTCGGCATGCCGGTGCTCTACGCCAACCGCTCGCGGCTCGGCGCCGACATCGAGCAGCAACTCCGCGCCGCTTGGGTCTCGAAGGAAGAGTTGCTCCGGCGCGCCGACCATCTGGTGGTGGTCGCGCCCTACAGCGCGCAGACACACCACTTGGTCGGCGCGCGCGAGTTGGCCTTGATGAAACCGACCGCGACGCTGACCAACATCGCCCGCGGCGGCGTCGTCGACGACGCTGCGCTGGCCGCGGCGCTGCGCGAGCGGCGTATCGCCGCCGCCGGGCTCGATGTGTTCGAGGGCGAGCCGCAGGTGCACCCCGATTTGCTCGCGGTGCCCAACGTCGTGCTCACCCCGCATATCGCGAGCGCCAGCCTGCCGACACGCCGCGCAATGGCCCACCTGGCCGCCGACAACCTGATCGCTGTGCTCAGCGGTGGCCAGCCGCTGACGCCGGTCAACCCGCAGGTGCTGGGGTCGTCCCCGCGCGCTTGAGACAATCGGCGCATGCTGATCGACTGGATTGTTCTCACGCTGCTGGTGCTGGTGCTGTTGTTGCTGGTCTGGCTCGCGCTGCGGCGGCCGGACAGCGAAGCGCTGGCGGCGTCGCTCGCCCACGCCACCCGCGCTGATGGCGAGCGCCTGGAGCGCGCGCTGCGCGACGAGGTGACGCGCAGCGCAAGCGCCACGAGACAGGACATGACGCGTGAGCTCGGCGTTTCGCGGC
This sequence comes from Burkholderiales bacterium, assembly GCA_031404155.1. Taxonomy (GTDB): domain Bacteria; phylum Pseudomonadota; class Gammaproteobacteria; order Burkholderiales; family Burkholderiaceae_C; genus JANNGZ01. Next base: position 4,776 of record JANNGZ010000237.1, on the reverse strand, counting down.
AAGACCTCGGCCACACGCTCGCGCAGTTCCAGCAAACCCTGCTGAACCAGTCGGGCGACGTAGCCCGCACGCAAAACGAGCAGATCGACAGCTTCCGCACCCAGCTCGCGGCCTTGCAGCAGGCGGTGGCGTCGGGCCTGCAGAACAGCGCATCGGCGTTGGCGCTGCAAGGCCAAGCCGCGCGCGACACACAAGATGCGGCGCTTTCGCGCAGCGCCGAGGCGCAGGCGGTATCGCTGAAACGGCTGGGCGATGTGCTGGCCGACCAGCTCAAACAACTCGGCGAGTCGAGCGACAAGCGCCTGACCGAGGTGCGCGCGAGCGTCGAGCAGAAGCTCTCGGCGATCCAGGCCGACAACGAAAAGAAGCTCGAGCAGATGCGCGCCACCGTCGACGAGAAGCTGCACGCCACGCTGGAGCAGCGGCTTGGCGAAAGTTTTGCCCAGGTGGCCAAGCGGCTGGAGGAAGTGCACCGCGGTTTGGGCGAGATGCAGAAGCTGGCTTCGGATGTCGGCTCGCTGAACCGGGTGCTGACCAATGTGAAGACCCGCGGCACCTTCGGCGAGGTGCAACTCGCCGGCCTGCTCGAACAGGTTTTCACGCCCGAGCAGTACGCCACCAATGTCGAGACGGTGCCGGGCTCCGGCGCGCGCGTGGAATTTGCGATCCGCCTGCCCGGGCGGCGCGAAGACGGGGCGCCGCTGTGGTTGCCGATCGACGCCAAGTTCCCGCGCGACGACTATGAGCGCCTGGTCGAAGCGCAAGAGGCGGCCGATCGACCGGCGGTCGAACTCGCAGCCAAGGCGATCGAATTGCGCCTGAAGCTGGAGGCGAGAACGATCCGCGAAAAATACATCGCCGCACCCCACACCACCGACTTCGGCATCCTCTTCGTGCCGACCGAGGGCCTCTACGCCGAGGCCTTGCGCCGGCCCGGGCTGGTGCAGGCCTTGCAGCGCGAACACAAGGTGATGCTCGCCGGCCCGACCACCTTGCTCGCCACCTTGAGCAGCTTGCAGATGGGCTTTCGCACGCTCGCGCTGGAGCGGCGCAGCGCCGAGGTCTGGGAAGTGCTCGGCGCGGTGAAAACCGAGTTCGCCAAGTTCGGCGACGTGCTCGCCAAGACCAAGAAAAAACTCGACGAAGCCAGCGGCCATATCGACATGGCCGAGCGCCGCACCCGGGCGATGGCGCGCGAGCTGCGCTCGGTGGAGGCGCTGCCCGAGACCCGCACACAGCAGTTGCTGCCCGGTGTCGCCGAGCCGGAGGTCGAAGACGAGATCGAAGAAGCCACGCGCCTCGATGGCTGACCCGGCCGCCGCAACATCACCCACTGCCGGCGCGGGCCTGAGCCCGCGCACCCTGCTCGCACTCATCTTGGTGCAGATCGGCCTGCACAGCACCATGGCCGGGGTGCGCATGGCCGCGCCCTTGCAAGCGCTGCGCGAAGGGCAGAGCGCGGCTGCGGTCGGTGTGCTGATGGCGCTCTTTGCCGCCGCGCCGATTGCGCTGGCGCTCTCCGCCGGCCGCATGGCCGACCGCCACGGTTTTCACCGGCCGATGCATGTGGCGATGGGCTTCAGCGCCTTTGGCGCGCTGCTCGCCATCGGCGCCACGTTGCTCACCGGCAAGCCGCATTTCCTGATGCTTTGCGGCGCGGCGATGTTCTGCGGCGCCGGCGCCAACTTCGGCTTGATCGCGATCCAGCGCACCGCCGGGCGCAGCGCGGCCGACAACACCGAGCGCATGCGCGTGTTTTCCTGGCTCGGCATTGCACCGGCGATGTCCAACTTCGTCGGCCCGGTGCTGGCCGGCGTCGTCATCGACGGGGCGGGATTTCGCTCGGCCTATGTGGCGCTGGGCGTGCTGCCGCTGCTGGCCTGGTGGATGTCCACCCGCGTCCCGCGCGAAGTGCCGGCGGCGCCCGACGCACCGCACTCCGGCGCCGCCTGGGACCTGCTCGCCTCACCCGACCTGCGCCGCCTGCTCTTCGTCAACTGGCTGCTCTCGGCCAGCTGGGACGTGCATGCGTTTGCGGTGCCGATCCTCGGCCACGAACGCGGCTTCAGTGCGTCCACCATCGGCCTGGTGCTCGGCGTATTTCCGATCGCGGTGACCGCGGTGCGGCTGCTGATTCCGATGCTGGCGCACCGGCTCGACGAGGTGCGCGTCTTGCGCGCGGCGATGGTCGGCACCGCGCTGGTGTTTGCGCTCTACCCGCTGGTCCAGACGCCTTGGCTGATGGCGCTGTGCGCGCTGCTGCTCGGCCTCACGCTCGGAGCGGTGCAGCCGATGATCATGTCCACCCTGCACCAGCTCACACCCGAAGCGCGCCACGGCGAGGCGCTGGCGCTGCGCTCGATGACGATCAACTTTGCCAGCACCCTGATGCCGCTGGCCTTCGGCGCGGCCGGCGCCGCCATCGGCGTGGCCGGCTTGTTCTGGCTGATGGGCGCCGCGGTGGGCGCGGGCAATTGGGCCGCCGTGCCGTTGGCGACAAGGCTCAAGCGTTGATGCCGCTGGCCGCGCGGCTCTAGGGAAACACACACCGTTCAGGCTGAGCCTGCCGACGCCGCCGCGTACGGCTGAGGCCCTTCGGCAGGCTCAAGGCGAACGGAGTCTCTTTACGAGCGCCGGCCGCATTTACATGAGATGAATCCGGCAGTGTCCGGCTCGTCGTGCGGGTGACTCATGCCCGAATTCTGGCGCCACGACCGCCGCGCCGACGCGGCAACTCAGGCGTCGCTGTCCTTCAAGTGGCAGCCCGAGTAACCGTCCTTGGTTGGTGAGATCGAGCGCATGGACTCTGGCGCAGCAGCCTTGGTGGCTCCGCTGACAGCAGGCGCAGCGCCGCGCAGCACGTCCTTCGCGGTCGCGGCCAGGGCGGCCTTCGGGGCCGCCTTCGCCTCGGCGACCGGCTTCTGCGCGTCGGCCGCGGCCTTGTCGGGCATGGTCTGGCCCTGCGCCGCAGCGGATGCGCCCAGCGATGCTCTCGCTCACCGCGAAGAAGGCGGTGCAGCACACGGAGGCCAGCGGCTATCGACGGGATAGCGTGATTTTCGTTGCGCCAGCAAGCGTTTGGAAGACAATTTGTCGCCTCCCGATCACGTTCCCTCTCACCTCAGAAAGCAGGAGTTCCCGACATGGCTAGCGAACAGACCGAAGCGAAGTGCCCGTTCAGCCAAGGCGCAGCCGGTGGCACGACCAACAGCGACTGGTGGCCCAAGCAATTGCGCCTGGACCTGCTCCATCAGCATTCCTCCAAGTCCGACCCGATGGGCAAGGGCTTCGACTACGCCGAGGCGTTCAAGAGCCTCGATCTGGCGGCAGTGAAGCAGGACCTTGCTGCGTTGATGACGGACTCGCAGGACTGGTGGCCGGCGGACTTCGGGCACTACGGGCCGCTGTTCATCCGCATGGCGTGGCACAGCGCCGGCACGTACCGCATCGGCGATGGCCGCGCGGGTGCGGGCCGCGGCCAGCAACGCTTTGCGCCGCTGAACAGCTGGCCGGACAACGTCAGCCTGGACAAGGCGCGCCGCCTGCTGTGGCCGATCAAGCAGAAGTACGGCAGCAAGCTCTCGTGGGCCGACCTGATGATCCTCGCGGGCAACGTGGCCCTGGAGACCATGGGCTTCAAGACCTTCGGCTTCGGCGGCGGGCGCCAGGACGTGTGGGAGCCGGACCAGGACGTGTACTGGGGTCGCGAGACGAAGTGGCTGGGCGGCGACGTGCGCTACGCCCACGGCTCGGAAGGGGTTGCGAAGGACCACGGCGTGCTCGTGTCCGAGGACGACGCGGACGGCAAGGTGCACTCGCGCGACCTGGAGCACCCGCTCGCCGCGGTGCAGATGGGCCTGATCTACGTCAACCCCGAAGGCCCGGACGGCAACCCCGACCCGATCGCCGCCGCCCGGGACATCCGCGACACCTTCGGGCGCATGGCCATGGACGACGAAGAAACCGTCGCGCTGATCGCCGGCGGCCACAGCTTCGGCAAGACCCACGGCGCCGCCGCGACATCGCACGTCTCGCCCGAACCCGAGGCCGGCGACCTCGAAGACCAGGGCTTCGGCTGGAAGAACAGCTTTGGCAGCGGCAAGGGCGGCGACACGATCACCAGCGGCCTGGAAGTCACCTGGACCACCACGCCGACGAAGTGGAGCAACAACTACTTCGAGAACCTGTTCGGCTTCGAATGGGAATTGACCAAGAGCCCCGCGGGGGCGCACCAGTGGGTGGCCAAGGGCGGCGCCGGTGCGGGCACGATCCCGCACGCGCACGACGCGGCCAAGCGGCTGGCGCCGACCATGCTGACGACCGATCTGTCGCTGCGCATGGACCCGGCCTACGAGAAGATCTCGCGCCGCTTCCTCGCCAACCCCGACCAGCTCGCCGACGCCTTTGCGCGGGCCTGGTTCAAGCTGACCCACCGCGACATGGGCCCGCGCGCCCGCTACCTCGGCCCCGAGGTGCCGGCGGAAGAACTCATCTGGCAGGACCCGATTCCCGCGCTCGACCACGCGCTGGTGAATGCGCAGGACATCGCATCCCTCAAGACGACGATCCTGGGATCGGGCCTGACGGTGTCGCAGCTCGTCTCGACGGCCTGGGCGTCGGCGTCCACCTTCCGCGGCTCCGACAAGCGGGGCGGCGCGAACGGCGCGCGCATCCGCCTCGCGCCGCAGAAGGACTGGGCCGTCAACGAGCCCGCGCAACTGGCAACGGTGCTGAAGTTCCTCGAAGGCATTCGCAACGAGTTCAATGCCGCGCAGA
>JANNGZ010000236.1:0-3318 GCA_031404155.1 Burkholderiales bacterium | reverse complement strand
GTCGGGACCGAGCGCATCGAAGCCGCCCTGCGCGAGGCTCATCCGGGCGTCGCGGTCGAGCGGCTCGATCGCGACGTCGCGCAGCGCGTGGGGGCGCAACGTCGCATCTTGAAGAGCTGGCATGCCGGGGACATCGACGTCCTGGTCGGCACGCAGATGGTGAGCAAGGGTCACGACGTCCCCGGGGTGACGCTGGTCGCCGTGCTCCTCGCCGACCAGTCGCTCAACGTGCCCGACTTTCGCGCCGCGGAGCGCACGTTCCAGTTGCTCGTCCAGGTCGCCGGGCGCGCCGGTCGTGGCGAGCGCCCCGGTCGGGTCCTGGTCCAGACCTTGCGGCCCACGCACGCGAGCCTCGCCGCCGCCGCGACCCACGACTACCGAACCTTCATCACCGGTGAGCTGGCGCGACGGCGGGAGTTGGGCTACCCCCCCTTCGCCCGGCTCGTGCTCGTGCGGCTCGAGGGCAAGGTCGATGCGACCGTCGAACAAACCGCCGGGGCGCTCGCCGACCGGCTCCGGGCCCATTCTCGTGGCGCGAGCCCACCCGGAACGTGAGGTTCACCGTGGTCGTCGGTTTGGAATCGTCGGGCACCAGCAGCAATTGCATGCCGTTGGCCAGGCGGTACTCGGTGATGCCCTCGACCGCGGTGACCTGTGCGACGCCCGTGGGCAGCCGCTGCGCCTGCGCAAGACCCGGCAGGGCCGAGGTCAGGGGAAACGCAATCAGCAGCGCGACAGGCAGCGCGGCGGCACCCAGCCGCAAGCGTCGACCGATGCTTCGAATGAGCGACATGTGCACGACCCCGAGTGGCGAGGCCGGCAGTTTAGGCGCGCGCCGACAGCGGGCGCGGCGCCCTGCGACCGGAGGCTACTTCTTGGCCTTCGCCCGCTGGTGCGCGGCCATGCCTTCGACGATCTCGGCCTGCGCCGCGGCGGGGCCTTCCCAGCCCTTGACCTTGACCCACTTGCCCGGCTCGAGGTCCTTGTAGTGCTCGAAAAAGTGCTGGATCGTGTTCAGCCGCATCGGGTTCAAATCTTCGGGCTTCTGCCACTGGCTGTAGATCGACAGGATCTTGTCGATCGGCACCGCAAGCAGTTTGTTGTCGCCGCCCGCCTCGTCGTCCATCGCCAGCATGCCCAGCGCGCGGCAGGTCACCACCACCCCCGGGATCAGCGGCACCGGGGTGATCACCAGCACGTCCACCGGGTCGCCGTCGTCGGCCAAGGTCTGTGGGATGTAGCCGTAGTTGCACGGGTAGTGCATCGCAGTACCCATGAAGCGGTCGACGAAGAGCGCGCCGCTGTCCTCGTCCACCTCGTACTTGATGGGGTCCGCGTTCATCGGAATTTCGATGATCACGTTGAACTCGGAGGGCGCCTTCGCGCCTGGGGTCACGTTGTGCAGGCTCATGGGATGTGTTGTGCGGTTGCTTCGGGGATAACCCGCATTCTACGGTTTCCACTTTCGGCTTCCTGACTATGGCGCCCGGCGCCCGCGCGGGGAAAACACAGTTTCGACCGTCATACGCATCCCTTAAGCTCCGCCCCGCGACCTGGGCCCCGCTCCGCGCGGACCAAGAACGTCCGGGCGCGATCCACCACAGGGCCTGAACCGAAGTAGGAGTTGCACCCATGTCCACCACCATGGCGCTATACATCGCGCTTGCCTGCGGTTTGGCCGCAGTTCTGTACGGCTTTGTGCAGCGCAGCTGGATCCTGAAGCAGGACGCGGGCAATGCCCGCATGCAGGAAATTGCCAGCGCCATCCAGCAGGGTGCGGCGGCCTACCTGGCGCGGCAGTACAAAACCATCGCCGTGGTCGGCGTGGTCTTGGCCGTTCTGATCGGCGTCTTCCTCGACGGCGTCACCGCCTCGGGTTTCGTCTTCGGTGCGGTGCTCTCGGGCGCCTGCGGCTTCATCGGCATGAACACCTCGGTGCGCGCCAACGTACGCACCGCGCAAGCCGCCACCAAGGGCATCGGCCCGGCCCTGGACGTGGCCTTCAAGGGCGGCGCGATCACCGGCATGCTCGTTGTCGGCCTGGGCCTGCTCGGCGTCGGCATCTTCTTCTGGTTCACCACGATGAACGGCCAGCTCACGCCCGACAAGAGCCTGGCCACGGTGTTGAAGCCGATGCTCGGCTTCGCCTTCGGCGCCTCGCTGATCTCGATCTTCGCGCGGCTGGGCGGCGGTATCTTCACCAAGGGTGCCGACGTCGGCGCCGACCTGGTGGGCAAGGTGGAAGCCGGTATCCCCGAGGACGACCCGCGCAACCCGGCGGTGATCGCCGACAACGTCGGCGACAACGTCGGCGACTGCGCCGGCATGGCCGCTGACCTGTTCGAGACCTACGCGGTGACGCTGATCGCCACCATGGCGCTCGGCGCGCTGGTGGTCACCGCCGCGCCCATGGCCGCGGTGATGTACCCGCTGGTGCTCGGCGGCGTGTCGATCATCGCGTCGATCATCGGCTGCACCTTCGTCAAAGCCAGCCCGGGCATGAAAAACGTAATGCCGGCGTTGTACAAGGGCCTGGCCGTCGCGGGCGTGCTCTCGCTGATCGCCTTCTGGTTCGTCACCGCCGCGGTGATGCCCGCCGACGCGCTCGGCGCCGGCACGCATCTGCGCCTCTTCGGCGCCTGCGCGGTCGGCCTGGTGTTGACTGCAGCGATGGTCTGGGTCACCGAGTACTACACCGGCACGCAGTTCAAGCCGGTGCAGCACATCGCCGCGGCCTCCACCACCGGCCACGGCACCAACATCATCGCCGGCCTGGGCGTGTCGATGCGCTCGACGGCCTGGCCGGTGCTGTTTGTCTGCGCCGCGATCCTGGCCGCCTATCAACTCGCGGGCCTGTACGGCATTGCGGTGGCCGCGACCTCGATGCTGAGCATGGCCGGCATCGTGGTGGCACTCGACGCCTACGGCCCGATCACCGACAACGCCGGCGGCATCGCCGAAATGGCCGAGTTGCCCAAGAGCGTGCGCGACGTGACCGACCCGCTGGACGCGGTGGGCAACACCACCAAGGCGGTCACCAAGGGCTATGCGATCGGCTCGGCCGGCCTGGCAGCGCTGGTGCTGTTCGCCGACTACACCCATTCGCTGGAAAGCCGCGGCATCGTTGCCAGCTTCGACCTGAGCGACCCGCGGGTGATCGTCGGCCTGTTCATCGGTGGCCTGATCCCCTACCTCTTCGGCGCAATGGCGATGGAGGCGGTGGGCCGTGCTGCCGGCTCGGTGGTGGTGGAAGTGCGCCGCCAGTTCGCCGACGGCGCGATCATGGCCGGCAAGCGCAAACCCGACTACAGCACCGCG
>JANNGZ010000235.1:0-8097 GCA_031404155.1 Burkholderiales bacterium | reverse complement strand
TGCGCTCAGCGCGGCGAAAGCGCTCAATGACATTCGCAACGTTTACGCGCATCGTGAGGATCACAAGCTTACGTTCGACGAACTGAACTCATTGAAGATTCATTGGGAGCCAATCCAGAAGAAGGCCTACAAGGTCGCGTGCACGAAGGGCGTCGAAGAGGCTGCACGCATAGCCATCATCTTCCTTAATTGGTCATTCCTCAATCTGTTGCCGCAAGCCAATGCTTCCTCAAAACGAAAGCCCTAACCTCCGCATGCATTTGACAGCCCAAAGCGTTGCTTTGGGTCCCCTCCATGCGTCCGGCACTCCGGCCGCAGGTGATGTGGGTCGTTAGCCCTCACATGGCGAATCATCAGCGCATAGGTGCAATTTCCAACGCCCACGCTGGCCGTGAGTTTGAGCACGAGGCCAACAAATACTTTCTCCGAGCGGAGTCTCTCGCCCTTACATCGGATTTCAATGTTGATATTGGCGTCGGAACGAGCAAGAAAACGCACGGCTTTGACCTTGGTAGCAAGAACCCACCTGTTCTGATCGAGTGCAAGTCACACAACTGGACCGAAACAGGCAACATGCCGAGCGCGAAGGTCACTGTTTGGAATGAAGCCATGTACTTCTTCCATTTGGCCCCCTCGCATTTCAGAAAGGTACTCTTTGTTCTTCGGGCAGAGCATCCTTCGCGCAAGGAAACACTTGCCGAGTACTACATTCGGCTGCAAAGCCATCTCATACCAGAAGGCGTCTCCATCCTTGAGTACAATTCAAAATCAGGCCATGCACGCTATCTCAAGGGTGAGGGCTAACCGCCGCATCTACCTCAACAAATTCTTCCTGCGTACTACCTCTTTCCCCTAACAATGCCCGTGGCTGTTGACGCGTGCATTAGCGCTCTGCTGAGTCTCGCCACTGCGCACCTTCGAGCTGCTGTTCGAGCGGCTGCCGCCGGCGTTGCAGCTGCCGGCGGAGGACCTGATCCTGCGCTCCTTGCCGACACTCAGCGACCATCTCCTGACGCACGAGCTCGAGAGCGCACTCAGCGGCCTGATCGCGGTGCTCGAAGCCGCCGGGAAAGCAGCGACCGCGGCCGCGGTACGCGCCGCCCGCGACCAGCTGGCGCAGGCCATCGGCGGGCGCGGCGATTCGCGTCACCTGATCTCACGCCGGTCCGCGCCGGATACCGCCGAATCCCGCAAGAGCGGCCCTTCTCCTACGCCATCTTGACGGGCCGGCCTACGTGGGCGGGGCCGACTGCGGACTCAACATCGAGGCTCAAGCGCATTTCGCCGCGTTCGCCCAAGGAGCCTTCATGCCACGCGCCGTATGGAAAGGAGCCATCAGCTTCGGGCTGGTGCATGTGCCGATCGCGGTCTACCCGGCCTCGCAGGAAGCCGGCGTGGATTTCGACTGGCTCGACAAACGCTCGATGGACCCGGTGGGCTACAAGCGCGTGAACAAGCGCACCGGCAAGGAAATCAGCAACGAGGACATCGTCAAGGGCATCAAGCAGGACGACGGCGACTACGTGGTGCTGAGCGACGAGCAGATCAAGGCCGCGTACCCCAAGGCCACACAAACCATCGAGATCGAGGCCTTCGTCAAGGCCGCTGAAATTCCCTTCGTGCTGCTTGAGCGGCCCTACTACCTCGAACCCGCGGGCAAGGCCGAGAAGGTCTACGCGCTGTTGCGCGAAGCGATGCTGGCGGCCGGCGTGATCGGCATTGCGCGCGTGGTGATGCACACCAAGGAACACCTGGCCGCGCTGATTCCGGCGGGCCCGGCGCTGCTGCTGAACACGATCCGCTGGGCCAGCGAAATCAAGCCCACCGCCGAGCTGAACCTGCCCGAGGCGGGCAAGGCGGCGGCGAACCTGAAGCCTGCCGAGCTGAAGATGGCCGCGCAGCTCATAGCCGACATGACCAGCCCGTGGCAGGCCGAGGACTACGCCGACTGCTTCAGCGCGGCGATCCACGAGTTGGTGAACCGGAAGGTGCATGCCGGCGATACCCAAACTGTGACCGCCATCGAGGACGCGCCCGACAGCGGCGGCTCGAACGTGATCGACCTCGCCGACCTGCTGGTCCGCAGCCTGGCCCAACGCAAACCGGGCGCGCCGGCCAAGGCCGCCGCTTCTGAGAAGGCCGCGGCGCCGCGCCGGGCCGCGCCCGCCGCGCCGGCGCGCGCGGCCCGCAAGCGCGCCTGATCCTCAACGGACGCAGGAGCGATGGCCGGGCGTTCATAACGACCGGCACGATGAACCAAGGACGCGACGCGCGTGAGCCACGCGTCGGGCACAGCTCAGGCGCTCAATGCGTCACTTCCATGCCTTCGCTCATCTCGGCCATCAACTCCGCCTTGCGTGTGGCGATCTGGCCGCCAATTGCCTTCAGGTCCATCCCCGACAAGAGGCACTTGGGGAACATCTCGTCCTGCTCTTCCTTGACGTGGTGTTCGACGTATTCGCTCAGCACGGTGAGCTTCGCGTCGTACAACTCGTCGTCGGGCTCCATGCCGCGGATTTGGGTGATCAGGTCCTTGACGGTGCGGTGTTCGACCTCGGCCTCGTCGAGCAAGGCTGCGGGTACGTCGGCTGCGCGCGCAGCGGGGTAGAAGATCTCTTCCTCGACCGTGGCGTGTACGGTGAGCAGCAGGCAAATCTGCTCGGCCAACGGCTGGCGCTCCTCACCCCCGGCACCGCTTTTGCAGAGTTGCGTGTACTTCTGGAACAGGGTGTGGACTTCCTTGTGATCGTCCTTCAACAGCTTGATCACGTCGGCCTTGCCGGCGGGGCGGGTGTCTTTTTTCGGGCTGGTCTTGCTGGTCATGGTGTGGCTTTCTGAAGTGGAGGGAAAAAGTGGCACGGCGGCGGGCGTTGCCGCCACCGGTGACCTGGCCGCCGTCGCGATCGGCGTCGCGGAGCGAAACACCCCGCGTGAACCACGAGGTGCTACAGACCTTAGGCGGCGCCCGCGGCTGACGCCATGCCGATCCGGCGCGTCGCCCGGGTCAGGACAGGCGCTATGCCGGTCGGACAACGCCTACAGCCGCGGGACCAAGGCCGTGGCGTCAGTGGGCCTGCGGCCTCCGCGCTGCCCGCGAATGTTCGTCAGCGAACAGACCGCCCGGGCCCGCTTCAGTACGGTACCTTGCCGCAAGGACCGCAACGGCGCAGCGCGCCAGAGGCCAGCGCATGGAGGAGCCGAGATGGGCATCGCCGCAAGCACCCGCCCCCTGAGGCCCGACGGCCGCGTGGTGAGTTCGAACCTGGACCTGGACGACAGCGCCAGGCTGCTGCTGCGCCTGACCCTCGGCGCCTTGATGCTGCTGCACGGCATCGCCAAGCTTATTGGCGGCATCGCGGGCATCCAGGGCATGCTGGCCAAGGCCGGCCTGCCGCCGGCTCTGGGCTACCTCGTCTATCTGGGCGAAGTGGTCGCCCCACTGCTGCTGATCGTCGGCCTGTGGACGCGCGCGGCGGCGCTGGTGGTGGCGGTCAACATGGTGGTGGCGGTGGCGCTGGTGCATATGGCCCAGTTCGGCAGCCTCGCGCCCACCGGCGGCTGGACGCTGGAGTTGCAGGCCTTCTACTTCGTGGTGGCGGTGGCGGTGGCGATGCTCGGCGCCGGCCGCTTCAGCGTCGGCGGGACCGGCGGGCGATGGAACTGAAGCTCCTTCCAACACCGGAACACCGGTGACTCCGATGCCCAACCCGGGAGCCCAGGCCGCCGCGCCGGCCTCTGCTGGCGAGGCGGGCCCGGCGGCGCCCGGGCCTCCGCGCCGGCGCCTGATCTGGCCCTTGCCGTTGAGCGCGTTTGTGTTGGCCCTGGTGCTGCTCGACTCGCGTGTCACCGCCTTCATCGTGGCCTTGCCGTATGGCGCCGGCGTGGTGACCACGTGAGCGTCGTCGCCTTGATCGGCCTGGCGTTGCGCCGGGCCCCGCCGCGGTCCGCGCCGGGAAACTCAGCCGGCCGCCCGGGGGACGGCGCACCGCCGTATCGGGCCTCGGTGGTCTGGACCGGGTTCACCGGCAGCAAAACCGGTGTCACCGCGAGCGGCTGCGACACGGTGGACGAAGCGCAGCGCAAGGCGCTGGCAGCCGCGCTTGCACTGGGTTGGACAGCGCCGCGCTGGTGGCAATGGTGGCGCCGTGCGGACACCCAGCCGGCCGACGGTGCTCTGGACCAGGCCCAAGGAAAGGCGCACGGCCAGACCCCAGGTCAGACCCCAGGTCAGACCCCAGTTCAGGCGCAAGGTCAGACGCAAGAACGGAAGCCGACAAAGCCCTCGTCGCGTTCGGGCGGTGCAAAAGCGCGGTAGCGCGGGCAGCGCAGCCGTCCGGTGGTGGCGAAGGACGCGCCGCGCAGCACCCGCGTGAGCTTGTTGCCGATGATGTCGCGGCCCGCGTCTGCGCGGGTCATGCCCGCAGAAGCGGGCCCGGGCTCGAAGCCGGGATAGACGCGGCCCCGGCTCGCGGTCCATTCCCAGACATCGCCCCAGTGGAAGCCGCGCCGCGCTGCGGTGACCGCGGCGAGTTCCCACTCCACCTCGGCCGGCAGGCGGCGCCCGGCCCAGCGGCACCAGGCGTCGGCCTCCCACCAGCTCACATGCAAGGCCGCGTGCTGCGGCGCCATGCGCACCGGCACACCGAAGCGGGTGACCAGTGCGGCGCCCGAGCCGGAGCCGATCTGCTCGACATGCCGGGGCGCGCGCCGCTCGCCATGGGCGCGCAACCAAGCCCAGCCGTCGCCTGACCAGCATTCCTCGCGGTCGTAGCCGCCGTCGGCCACGAACTCCGCGTACTGCGCCCAGGTGACGGCCTGGGCGTCGATCTCGAACTCGGGCACGTCGACCCCATGCGCCGGCCGCTCATGGTCGAAGGCGAACCCCGGGCTACCGCTGCCGAGCATGAAGCGGGTGGCCGGCAGCAACAGCGCATCCCGCGGCGCCCGCGCCACCGCCTGCAGCGCGTCGCGCCACTCGCGCGGCAGCGCCACGCCGAGGGTTTGTGCGGCTTCGATCCATTGCTCGTGCAGCAGGTCTTCATGCAGCAGCGCGAGGCGGTAGAAGTAGAGGCCCGCGTCATCTTCGGCCGCGTGCGCCAGCAGTTCCAGCGTGGCTTCGAGCGTTTGCAGCAGGTAGGCCTTGATGTCGTCGATGCCGGGCCAGCGCACACCCGCGGCCTCGGCGGCGTCTTCGCTACCGCTGGCCCAGCAGGCATCGGCGCGCGGCTCGATCGACGCCAGCCGCGTGGCGCGGCTGTCGGCCGCCACGCCGCGCGCACGCTGCAGGTTGCGCGCCACCCACCATTCCTGAAACCAGCCGGCACGGCCGAGCCGCCAGAGTGCCGGCGCCACGGCAGCCGCGCCGACGCCCTGCTCGCGCAGCAGCGGCTCGAAGAGGGCGAACAGGCTGAGCGTGCGGTTGCGCGACGCCATCAAGGCCAGCGACAGCGGCTCGCCCCCGGCGTGGCGGATGGTGGCGTTGTGCGCGCTGGAACCGGTGGTGGTGAGCATGCAGGCATTGTGCGTGCCCGCCTGTTGCGCCGGTGTTGCGACCTGGTGGCGACGCCGCGGCGGTGTTGTGGCGGGGGCTTCGCGCGTGCGATTCGTGGGCTGCCCAGGCCTGCGCGGCGTGGCTACAATCGCCGCCAACCAGGAGAGCGCTGCCCACCCCACAAGGTGTTCAGCCGCCGAAGGCGCAGGGGTGCTGTGGTTCACCTCGAACGCTCAGGCAAAAGGACTGGTTAAAGCGCTCGGCGAGCATTGGTGTCGCGGGTGTTCCTCACTGGAGAGAGCTTGCCCGCGAGGCAAGCCACCGAAGGGGCAAGCGCCGAGCGCCGCAAGGCTCGAAGCGCCAATCTCTCAGGTAAAGCGGACAGCGAGGGCGAAGCCACCGAAGATGGTGGAATGAACAACGCCCTCGGGAGATTGAGCCATGTCCGCTGACACCGAACTGCTGCGCACGCCGCTGCACGACCTGCACCTCGAACTCGGCGCCAAGATGGTGCCGTTCGCGGGCTACGAAATGCCGGTGAACTACCCCGGCGGCATCCTCCACGAACACAAACATTGCCGCACCCAGGCGGCGCTGTTCGACGTCTCGCACATGGGCCAGTTGCGCCTGGTGGGCAGCGACGCCGCGGCCGCGCTGGAGAGCCTGGCGCCGGTGGACATCGTCGGCCTGGGCGTGAACAAGCAGCGCTATGCGATGTTCACCAATGCCAGCGGCGGCATCCTCGACGACCTGATGGTGACCCGGCGCGAGAAGGACCTGCTGCTGATCGTGAACGCCGCCTGCAAGGTGGCCGACACCCGCCACCTCATCACCCACATCGGCCACCGCTGCCAGGTGGTGCCGCTGCCCGAATCCGCGCTGCTCGCGCTGCAAGGCCCGGCCGCGGTGGGTGCCCTCGCGAGCCTGAACGCGGACGTGGTTCAACTCGTGTTCATGACCGGCGGCAGGTTCACGCTCGCCGGCGCCGAGTGTTATGTCACCCGCTCCGGCTACACCGGCGAAGACGGCTTCGAGATCTCGGTGCCCGCCGACGCCGCGGTGGCGCTGGCCAAGGCGCTGCTGGCGCTGCCCGAAGTCAAGCCGGTGGGCCTGGGCGCGCGCGACACGCTGCGCCTGGAAGCCGGCCTGTGCCTCTACGGCCACGACATCAACGGCACCACCACACCGGTGGAAGCCGGCCTGACTTGGGCGATCCAGAAAGTGCGCCGCCCCGGTGGCGAGCGCGCCGGCCGTTACCCCGGTGCCGCCGCGATCGCGGGGCAGCTTGCCACCGGCGCGTCGATCAAGCGCGTCGGCCTGCTCGGGTTGGAGCGCATCCCGGTGCGCGAAGGCGCGGTGATCACAGACACCAAGGGCCACAAGCTTGGCCACGTCACCAGCGGCACCTTGTCACCCACCACCAACCACCCGATCGCGATGGCCTACCTGGCCGCAAACCACGCGCTGCCGAACCACGAGGTGTATGCCGACGTGCGCGGCAAGGCGCAGCCGATGCGGGTGACGGGGATGCCGTTTGTGGGGCATCGGTATCACAGGGGGTAGGGCTCTCATGCGCAACACGCGGCTGCCGCTCGGAAAGATTCTGGACTACATGCCTGCACCAGTCAGTCAGAGCACGATCCGGCGGGCATACAACAGATGGCGTGACGAACAGAAGCTGCCGCTGAGGTGCGACAACTCGACATGTCATCTCAGTACACCGAGCCCTCAATGGAATGGAAAGGCTCTTCCTCTGATCCTGGACCACGTCGATGGGAACAGGAAGAACAACCGGCCGAGCAACCTGCGCTTCCTTTGTCCGAACTGCGACGCCCAACTACCCACGCGTGGCGGCGGCAACAAGGGAAGAATTCGTCAGTTGACTGTCGACAGCTATCACGTGGTGGAGCGAGACGGCTCTCATGAGGTCAAAGTCATGATCACCGGTGTCTCCGCATATGCAACAGCTGGTCGTGTTGGGGCTGAAGTTGGAGAGCCATAGCCCTTGCATCGAGCGCAAAGCCACCGGCAATTCGGCGACTGCCGCACTTGTCAAACGTGAAGTGCGCTCGCGGACTGGTTGCTGCCTCGCGCCGGGGCCCGTTGCAGGTAGGGGCGCACCTCGTCTGGCGCACCACGGGTGTGGGGCGAAGCCGCGGGCGGGCAGCCGGCGGCGCGCCTGTGCGCAGCCGAGGAGCGGAGCTGGCCAAGGTCGGCGCGCTTGCGCGCCAAGTCCGCACTGTTTGAGGGTCCGTACTCGGGCCCGAGTTTGCGGGCTTGCCTTGGCCGGCGAGCACCGCAGGACCGAGGGCCCGCGGCTCCGGGTTCGCGCAGCGAACTTGGACGGCCCGACATCGCTGGAGGCGATGCGGCGCAGGCTAACTTCGCGTCCAGCGAAGTTAAGGCCTCCAGGGCCGGCCGCAGCCAGGGGCAGCCGCGTTCAGCGGCTGCAACCGCTCGCGAACGCGAGCGGCAAGCAGATGAAGCGCCGACGGCTGCCCGCCCGTGGCTTCGCTGCACGCAAACCGCAACGCGCCACCCTCGGATGGCTTCGCTCGCCACAACGCAGTCGCACATCGACTTAGCCTTTTCCACAGCGCAAAGCC
>JANNGZ010000234.1:0-3428 GCA_031404155.1 Burkholderiales bacterium | reverse complement strand
GCGGGCATGCCGGCGCGCTGCCCGAGTTCGGCCACCGCAAGCGCCGAGAGCGGCGTCTGCTCGGCGGGTTTGATCACCACCGGGCAGCCGGCCGCAAGCGCGGGTGCGACCTTGCGCGTAATCATCGCGATCGGGAAATTCCACGGCGTGATCGCGGCGCAAACGCCCATCGCCTGCTTGATAACGATGTAGCGCTTGTTGTTGTCGGTGGTCGGGATCGTCTCGCCGTACACGCGCCGCGCTTCCTCGGCAAACCACTCGATGAAACTCGCGCCATAACCCACCTCGCCCTTGGCTTCGGCCAGCGGCTTGCCCTGCTCGGCGGTCATGATGACGGCCAGCTCGTCGGCATGCTGGTGCAGCAGGTGGTACCACTTCATCAGGATGGCCGAGCGCTCCTTGGCGGTCTTGCTGCGCCACGCCGGCCAGGCCTTGTTGGCGGCGCTGAGGGCGGCTTGGGCCTCGGCCGCGCCGAGGTTGGCCACGTCGACCAGCTTCAAGCCGGTGGCCGGGTCGGTCACATCGAAACGCTGATTGCCGCGCACCCATTCGCCGCCGATCAGCGCATCGGTTTTCAGCAGCGTCGGGTCCTTGAGCGCGGCGAGCGGGGAGGTTTTCATGTCCATGGTGATGGCTTTCCGGGTGCGACGTTTTGGCGGTGGCCGCAGGCATCAGCGGCGGATCGGTCGGCTGAGCTTCCGGCCGGGTTTTCAAGCGAGCTTTGAATGATAGGCGGCGCCTGCGGAGCCGGCTGTCGCGGGCGCGGCTCGCAAGCTCTTGCGCTGTGGGCGCCGGAAGGCCGCTGCCTATAATTCCAGCCTGCCGAAAGCCTCGGCAAATCAAGCACTTGGCCGCGTGCTTGGCCAAAGTTGCGCTCGGCCGCCCACACAAAGAAGCCCCTGGATGAAAGCCGCCGAGATCCGCTCCACCTTCCTCAAGTACTTCGAGTCGCAGGGGCACACCATCGTCGCCTCTTCGCCGGTGGTGCCCGGCGACGACCCGACGCTGTTGTTCACCAACGCGGGCATGAACCAGTTCAAGGACGTGTTCCTCGGCTTCGACAAGCGGCCCTATGCACGCGCCGCCACGAGCCAGAAATGCATTCGCGCCGGCGGCAAACACAACGACCTGGAGAACGTGGGCTACACCGCGC
This sequence comes from Burkholderiales bacterium, assembly GCA_031404155.1. Taxonomy (GTDB): domain Bacteria; phylum Pseudomonadota; class Gammaproteobacteria; order Burkholderiales; family Burkholderiaceae_C; genus JANNGZ01. Next base: position 2,275 of record JANNGZ010000234.1, on the reverse strand, counting down.
GCCACCACACCTTCTTCGAGATGCTGGGCAACTTCAGCTTCGGCGACTACTTCAAGCGCGACGCGATCCGCTACGCGTGGGAGCTGCTCACGCTGCACTTCAAGCTGCCCGCCGAAAAGCTCTGGGCCACGGTCTATGCCGACGACGACGAGGCTTACGACATCTGGTTGAAGGACATCGGCCTGCCGGCCGAGCGCATCGTGCGCATCGGCGACAACAAGGGCGCGCGCTATGCGTCCGACAACTTCTGGATGATGGGCGACACGGGGCCGTGCGGGCCTTGTAGCGAAATCTTCTACGACCATGGCCCCGATGTGGCCGGCGGCCCGCCGGGCAGCGCCGAGCAGGACGGCGACCGCTACATCGAAATCTGGAACAACGTCTTCATGCAGTTCAACCGCACCGAAGACGGTGTGATGCACAAGCTGCCCAAGCCGAGCGTGGACACCGGCATGGGCCTGGAGCGCCTCACCGCGGTGCTGCAGCATGTGCACAGCAACTACGAGATCGACCTCTTCGTGAACCTGCTCGCTGCGGCGAAGAATGCGGTGGATTCCGCGGGTGCCGGCGGAATGGGAACCGCCGCCGACGGCGGCGGGTGCGACAAGACCTCACCGTCGCTGAAGGTGATCGCCGACCACATCCGCGCCTGCACTTTCACCGTGACAGACGGTGTGATCCCCGGGAACGAAGGCCGCGGTTATGTGCTGCGCCGCATCGCGCGCCGCGCGATCCGCCACGGCTACAAGCTCGGCGCGAGGAAGCCGTTTTTCCACACGCTGGTGGGCCCGCTGGCCGACGAGATGGGCGAGGCGTACCCGGAGCTGCGCGTCAATCGGCAGCGCGTGACCGAGGTGCTGAAGCAGGAGGAGGAGCGCTTCTTCCAGACCATTGCGAACGGGATGGAGATCCTCGAGGCCGCTCTGGCAAACGCGCCTTCAACTCGCGGATCTGCGTCCGCCGGAGATTCCGCAAACCTAACGGTCCAGCTGAACGGCGTGGCTGCGTCAGCACAAGTTGGTCAACTTGCGGCTATCGGCGGTGACTTGGCGTTCAAGCTCCACGACACCTTCGGCTTCCCGCTCGACCTCACCGCCGACGTCTGCCGTGAGCGCGGCGTCACGGTTGACGAAGCCGGCTTCAACGCCGCGATGAACCGCCAGCGCGAGCAGGCGCGCGCCGCGGGCAAGTTCAAGCTGGCGCAGGGGCTCGAATACCGCGGCGCCGACACCCGCTTCCACGGCTACGAACACCTGGTCTGCGAACACGCACGGGTCACCGCGCTCTACTTCGACGGCACGCCGGTGCAGGCCGCGAAGCCCGGCGACGACGTGGTCGTCGTGCTCGACCACACCCCGTTTTATGCCGAGAGCGGCGGCCAGGTGGGCGACACCGGCGAGCTGCGCAACGCCACCACACGCGTCGTTGTGGAAGACACCACCAAGATCCAGGCCGCGGTGTTCGGCCACCAGGGCCGCGTGCTCGAAGGGGAGCTGAAGGTCGGCGACAACTTCGTGGCCAAGGTCGACGCCGACAAACGTGCGCGCATCGTGCGCAACCACAGCGCCACGCACCTGATGCACAAGGCGCTGCGCGAAGTGCTCGGCGCCCATGTGCAGCAAAAAGGTTCCGAGGTGAGCCCCGAGCGCACCCGCTTCGACTTTGCACACAACGAGCCGATGAGCGACGCGCAAATCGCCGAGGTGGAGAAGCGTGTCAACGCCGAAATCCTCGCCAACGCACAGGCGCAGGCGCGGGTGATGCCGATCGACGACGCACAAAAAAGCGGCGCAATGATGCTCTTCGGTGAGAAGTACGGCGACGAGGTGCGGGTGCTCGACATCGGCTCCAGCCGCGAGCTTTGCGGCGGCACCCATGTGCAACGCACCGGCGACATCGGTCTGTTCAAGATCGTCGGCGAAGGCGGCGTTGCCGCCGGCGTGCGGCGCGTGGAAGCGGTAACCGGCGACAACGCGCTGGCCTACCTGCAGCAGGTCGAATCCACGCTCGGCGGTGTCGCCGGCACGCTGAAGGTCACCCCCGCCGAAGTGCCCGCGCGTGTGGCCGCGGTGCTCGACCAGGTGCGCTCGCTCGAACGGGAAATCGCAGCACTCAAGGGCCGGCTCGCGTCGGCGCAGGGCGACGAACTGCTTTCACAAGCGGTCGAGGTCAAGGGCGTCAAGGTGCTTGCCGCGGTGCTCGACGGCGCCGACGCCAAGACCCTGCGCGACACGATGGACAAACTGAAAGACAAGCTCAAGACCGCCGCCATCGT
>JANNGZ010000233.1:0-9994 GCA_031404155.1 Burkholderiales bacterium | reverse complement strand
GCAACCCTGTTTCAACCCCGTTTCAACCCATGGCTGAGATTCTCCGCGCCGTCAAAGGCATGAACGACATCCTGCCGCCGGATTCGGCGCGCTGGGAGTGGGTCGAAGAGCGCATGCGCGTGGTGCTCTCGCGCTACGGCTACCGCAACCTGCGCACCCCGGTCGTCGAGCCCACGGCGCTGTTCGTGCGCGGCATCGGCGAGGCCACCGACATCGTCGAGAAGGAGATGTACTCCTTCGAGGACTCGATGAACGGCGACCGCCTGACCCTGCGCCCCGAGGCCACCGCCGGCATCGTGCGTGCGATGGTCGAGCACAACGCGCTCTACAACGGGCCGCTGCGCATCTGGCTGCTCGGCGCGATGTTCCGCCACGAGCGGCCGCAGAAAGGGCGCTACCGCCAGTTCCACCAGCTCGATGTGGAGGCGCTCGGCCTGGCCGGGCCGGACGTGGACGCCGAGATCATCCTGATTGCCCGCGCGCTGTGGCGGGAACTCGGCATCGTCGAAGGCCGCGACGTGCGGCTCGAACTCAACAGCCTGGGCCAGCCCGAGGAGCGGCGCGCGCACCGCGAGGCGCTGGTGCGCCACTTCGAAGCGCATGCCGGGCACCTCGACGAGGACTCGAAGCGCCGCCTGCACAGCAACCCCTTGCGCATTCTCGACAGCAAGAACCCGGCGATGCAGCCGCTGGTGCAGAGCGCGCCGAAGCTGATCGACTTTCTCGGCGCCGAGTCGCTCGCGCACCTGGACGCGATGCGCGCGGTGCTCGACGCCGCCGGCCTGGCGTACACGATCAATCCGCGCCTGGTGCGCGGCATGGACTACTACAACCTCACCGTCTTCGAGTGGGTCACGCCGCATCTCGGCGCACAGGGCACGGTCTGCGGCGGCGGCCGCTACGACGGCCTCTTCGAGCAGCTCGGCGGCAAGGCCACACCCGCGATCGGCTTCGGGCTGGGCATCGAGCGGCTGCTGCTGCTGCTCGACGCGCTCGGGCTCGCGGCGCCCGCCAGCGCGCCCGACGCCTATGCCATCGTGCCCAGCGCGGCGGCGCTGCCGCAAGCGATGGTCACGATCGAGGCGCTGCGTGCGGCCGGTGTCGCGGTGTTGATGCACGCCGGCGGCGGCGGCATGAAGGCGCAGTTCAAACGTGCCGACGCCAGCGGGGCCCGCTTCGCCGTGATCTTCGGCGACGACGAGCTGGCGCAAGGTCAGGTGGCGTTGAAGGCGCTGCGCCAGCCCGACGCGCCGCAGCAAGCGCGCCCGCTGGCTGAGGTGGCCTCGTGGGCCGCCGAGTTGATCAACGCATAATCCCGCACGTTTTCGACACCCAAGATTCATGGCAACCCCTCTCGATCTGCAAGAACAGGAACAGCTCGACGAGCTGAAGGCTTTCTGGAAGCAATACGGCAACCCGATCATCTGGGTGCTGATCGCCGCACTCGGCGGCTACGCGGCCTGGAACGGTTGGGGCTGGTGGCAGCGCGAGCAGGCCGGCAACGCCGGCGCGATGTTCGACGAGCTCGACCGCGCGGCCAAGGCGGGTGACGTCGAGAAAACCGCGCGCGCTTTCGGCGACCTGAAGGAGCGCTACCCGCGCACCGCCTACACCGGCCAGGCCGGCCTGATTGCCGCGAAGCTGCAAGCCGAGAAGGCGCAGCCCGATGCCGCCGTGGCCTCCCTCACCTGGGTGGCCGAGAGTGCGTCCGATGACGCCTACCGGGCGCTGGCGCGGTTGCGCCTGGCCGGCGTGATGCTCGACCAGAAGAAATACGAGGACGCGATCAAACAACTGGACGCGGTGGGCAAGGCGACCGAGTTCACCGCGCTGGTGGCCGACCGCCGCGGTGATGTGCTGGCGGCGATGGGCAAGAAGGACGAAGCCAAGGCGGCCTACCAGGAGGCCTACAAGTCCCTGGACGAGAAGCTTGAGCTGCGTCGTTTTGTCGACGCCAAGCTCACCGCGCTGGGTGCCCCGCCGCCGAAAGCTGACGCCGCGAGCGGGGCCGCGAAATGACCCGTCTGGCGGGCAGGGCCGCCGTCGGTGCCGCGGTGCTGGTGGCGCTGCTGGGCCTGCTCGGTAGCGGCTGCGGCCTCTTCGGTGCCGACCGACCCAAGCCCACGCCGCTGGAGTCGGTAACGGCCCAGATTGCGGGCCGCCAAGTGTGGAGCGCCAGGCTCGAGCGCATCAGTTTCGTGATGGCGCCCGCGGCGCGCGACGGCGTCTTCGTTGTCGCCGACGACTCGGGTTCGGTGCTGGCATTGCAGGCCGATGACGGCCGCGAGGCCTGGCGCGCGAAGGTCGATGCACCACTGGCCGCGGGCGTCGGCAGCGACGGCCGCTTCGCCGCGGTGGTGACACGCGGCAACGAGCTGGTGGTGCTCGAAGCCGGTGCGGTGAAGTGGCGGTCGCGCCTTCCCGCCCGTGTCAGCACCGCGCCGCTGGTGGCCGGCGAGCGTGTCTTCGTGATGGGTGTGGACCGTGTCGCCCATGCCTTCGACGCCATCGACGGCCGCAAGCTCTGGACCCTGCAACGCCCGGGCGATGCGCTAACGTTGTCGCAGTCGGGCGTCGTGGCCGCGTTCAAGGACACCTTGCTCGTCGGCCAGGGCCCGCGCCTGGCAGGCGTCGACCCCTTGCGTGGCACGGTGCGCTTCGAGGTGCCCATTGCAACGCCACGCGGCACCAACGAGGTCGAACGGCTGGCCGACCTGGTCGGCCCGGCCACAAGGGTGGGCGACCGGGTCTGCGCCAGGGCGTTCCAGTCAGCGGTGGGTTGCGCCGACGCGGAACGCGGCACGCTGATCTGGTCGAAAAACGTGGGTGGCGCGCAGACCGTGGCCGCCGACGCCGACTTCGTGATCGGCGCCGACGCGTCCGACCGCATCACGGCCTGGAAAGCCGGCAGTGGTGATCTCGCGTGGACCAACGAGAAGTTGCTCTACCGCGGCCTGAGCGGCGCGGTGCTCGCCGGCCGCACGGTGGTCTTCGGCGACGTTGAAGGGCAAGTGCACTTCCTAGACCGGACATCGGGCCAGGCCCTGCTGCGGCTGCCGACCGACGGCTCGGCGGTGGTCGGCACACCGGTGCTGTCGGGCAGCACGATCCTGGTGGCGACGAAGAACGGCGGGTTGTTCGGGTTCCGTCCCGAATAGCCGGGGGCGCCGAGCGATGAAACCCGTGGTGGCCCTGGTCGGCCGCCCCAACGTCGGCAAGAGCACGCTGTTCAACCGGCTGACCAAGAGCCGGGACGCGATCGTGGCCGACTTCCCCGGACTGACGCGCGACCGCCACTACGGCGACGCGCGGCAGGGTGAACACGAATTCATCGTCGTCGACACCGGCGGCTTCGAGCCGGCCAAGCCCGAGGGGGTGGTGGCCGAGATGGCCAAGCAAACCAAGCAGGCCGTGGCCGAGGCCGACGCGGTGGTGTTCTTGGTCGACGTGCGCACCGGCGTTTCGGGTCAGGACCACGATATCGCGCGTTACCTGCGCCAGGCCAACAAACATGTCTTCGTTGCGGTCAACAAGGCCGAAGGCATGAGCGAGTCGCCGGCACTGGCCGAGTTCCACGAGCTCGGCATGGGCGAGCCGCATCCGATCTCGGCCGCGCACGGGCAGGGCATTCGCAGCCTGATGGAAGCGGTGCTGGCCGACTTCGATTTCGGGCCGGATGCCGACACCTTCGGCGACGGCGTGGAGCGCCCGATCCGCCTGGCCGTGGCCGGCCGGCCCAATGTGGGCAAGAGCACGCTGATCAACACCTGGCTCGGTGAAGAGCGGCTGGTGGCCTTCGACATGCCGGGCACCACGCGCGACGCGATCCATGTGCCCTTCGAACACGGCGGCCAGAAGTTCGAGCTGATCGACACCGCGGGCCTGCGGCGCAAGGGCAAGGTCTTCGAGGCGATCGAGAAGTTCTCGGTGGTGAAGACCCTGCAGGCGATTGCCGACGCCAACGTGGCGGTGCTGCTGCTCGACGCGACGCAGGGCGTCACCGACCAGGACGCGCATATCGCGGGCTACATCCTCGACGCCGGCCGCGCGGTGGTGCTGGCGATCAACAAGTGGGACGCGATCGACGGTTACCAGCGCGAGATGCTGGAGCGCTCGGTCGAGCAGCGGCTCGCGTTCCTGAAGTTCGCGCCGCTGTTGCACATCTCGGCGATCAAGCGCCAGGGGCTGGGGCCGCTGTGGAAGGCGATTGCGGACGCGCATGCCTCGGCGATCAAGAAGATGCCCACGCCGGTGCTGACGCGCCTGGTGCTCGAGGCGGTGGAGCACCAGGCGCCCAAACGCGCCGGGCACTTCCGGCCCAAGCTGCGCTACGCGCACCAGGGCGGCATGAACCCACCGATCGTGGTGGTGCACGGCAACTCACTGGAACACGTGACCGACTCGTACAAGCGCTACCTGGAAGGCCGTATCCGGGCACACTTCCAGCTCACCGGCACGCCGATGCGCATCGAAATGAGGTCCTCACGCAACCCGTTCGACGACAAAGGCTGATGCGGAACTCGCCGCGCGGGCTGGGGTCCACCCTGCGGCCGCGGCACCCGCTGTGATAACGTGGCGCCTACCAACACTTTCATCACGGAGCATATCGTGAGCAATAAAGGGCAGCTTTTACAAGACCCGTTCCTGAACCTCCTGCGCAAGGAGCATGTGCCGGTGTCGATCTACCTGGTCAACGGCATCAAGCTGCAAGGCCAGATCGAGTCCTTCGACCAGTACGTCGTCCTGCTTCGCAACACGGTCACGCAGATGGTCTACAAACACGCCATCTCCACCGTGGTGCCGGGCCGCGCGGTGAACTTCCACGCGCAGGAGCCGGGCGAGGTCGCTTGACGCGCGCGCCCTCGGCTGCGACCGCCCACCCCACCTTGACACCCGTCTCTCCTCCGGACGCGTCTTCGCCTGCCGGCCTGACGCGGGCCGTGCTTGTTGGTGTCGACTTCGGCTCAGGCTCGTCCTTCGATGCCACCCTGGACGAGCTGGCGCTGCTGGCCGAGTCGGCGGGCGACGTGCCGGTGGCGCGCCTGATCGCCCGGCGCAAGGCGCCCGATGCGGCGCTTTTCGTGGGCAGCGGCAAGGCCGACGAGATCAAGCTGCTGGTGTTGGCGCATGACGCCCACGGCGTCATCTTCGACCAGGCCTTGAGCCCGGCGCAGCAGCGCAACCTGGAGCGCCACCTCGGCGTGCCGGTGGCCGACCGCACCGCGTTGATCCTCGACATCTTCGCCGCGCGTGCACGCAGCCACGAAGGCAAGCTTCAGGTGGAACTTGCGCGCCTACAGTACCAGGCCACGCGCCTGGTGCGGCGCTGGAGCCACCTGGAGCGCCAGACCGGCGGCATCGGCCTGCGCGGCGGCCCCGGCGAAGCGCAGATCGAACTCGACCGCCGCATGATCGGCGAGCGCATCAAGACGGTGAAGCAGCGGCTGGAGAAGGTCAAGCGCCAGCGTGGCACCCAGCGCAAGGCGCGCGAGCGGCGCGGCACCTTCAGCATCTCGATCGTCGGCTACACCAACGCCGGCAAGTCGACGCTGTTCAATGCGCTGGCCAAGGCCCGCAGCTTCGCCGCCGACCAACTCTTCGCCACGCTGGACACCACCACTCGGGCCTTGTGGCTCGGCGAAGGTGTCGGCTCTGTGTCGCTGTCGGATACGGTCGGTTTTGTGCGCGACCTGCCGCACAAGCTGGTCGAAGCCTTCGAGGCCACCTTGCAGGAAGCGATGGACGCCGACCTGCTGCTGCACGTGATCGACGCGTCCAACCCGCTGGTCGATGAACAGATCGCGGAAGTTCAGCGTGTGCTGGTCGAGATCGGCGCGGACCAGGTGCCGCAGGTGCTGGTCTACAACAAGCTGGACCTGATCGAGGCCGAGCGGCGGCCGCGTGTGCTGCTCGACGCCATCGAGCGCCTGCCGGGCCTTGTCACGCCGCGCGTGTTTGTCAGTGCCGTCGACGGCACTGGCCTGGCGCTGCTGCGCGAGCAACTCGCACAGATCGCCGCTGGCACCGCAGCGCCCTTGAACGCGGGTCATCTGGTCCAAGATACGCGGCCTGCTCCCGATGTCGGCGACGCCGACCCCATCCAACCCCAACCCCTTCAAGCATGACCATGCGCCCATCGTCCTACCCAAGCGACGCGCCCGAGCGCTTCCTGCCCCGGCTGCGCGAGGCGGGCCGGGCCACGCGGGCGCTGCTGCGCGGCGTCGGCACCCGGACCTTCAACAACGGGCGCAACGAAGGGCCTCCCGACCTGGACGAACTCTGGCGCGATTTCAACCGCAAGCTCTCCGGCCTGTTCGGCGGCAAGGGCGGTGGCCCGCGGCCCAACGGCTCGGGCGACGGCGGCCGCGGCGGGCCCTCGTTTCAGCCCGACATGAAAAGCGCCGGCATTGGCATCGGCCTGATCGCCGGTGTCGTGGCGCTGGTCTGGCTTGGCAGCGGCGTGTTCATCGTGCAGGAAGGCCAGCAGGCGGTGGTGACCTCCTTCGGCCGCTACGCCTACACCGCGCAGGCCGGTATCCAGTGGCGCTTCCCGTACCCGTTCCAGGGCCACGAAACCGTGCCGGTGACGCAGCTCCGCTCCAAGGAGGTCGGGCGCAACACGGTGGTCCAGGCCACTGGCCTGCGCGATTCGTCGATGCTGACCCAGGACGAAAACATCATCGACATCCGCTTCACGGTGCAGTACAGCCTGAAGGACGCACGCGAGTACCTGTTCGAGAACCGCAACCCCGACGACGCGGTGGAGCAGGCCGCGGAGTCGGCGGTGCGCGAGATCGTGGGCCGCAGCAAGGTGGACCAGGTGCTTTACGAACAGCGTGCCGCGATCGACGCGGACCTGGTCAAGTTGATCCAGACCCAGCTCGACCGCTTGAAGACCGGGATCGTCGTGCGCAATATCAACGTGCAGCATGTGCAGGTGCCCGAGCAGGTGCAGGCTGCGTTCAACGACGCGGTCAAAGCCGGCGCGGACCGCGACCGATTCAAGAATGAAGGCCAGGCCTACGCCAGCGATGTGATCCCCAAGGCGCAGGGCTCGGCCTCGCGTCTGAAGGAAGAGGCCGAGGGCTACCGCGCCCGCATCATTGCGCAGGCCGAGGGCGATGCGCAGCGTTTCCGCTCGGTGCTCAGCGAGTACCAGAAGGCGCCCGCGGTCACCCGCGACCGCCTCTACATCGAGACGATGCAGCAGGTGTATTCCAACGTGAGCAAGGTGATGGTGGACAGCCGCAACGGCTCCAACCTGCTGTATCTGCCGCTGGACCGGCTTCTGCAACAGGCCGGCGCTCCGGCCGCGGCGCCCGCCGTAACCGTGCCGACACCCGCCGAGTCCACCACTCCGCAGCAGGTGGATGTTCGCTCGCGCGACGGCGGACGCTCACGCGAGCGCGACGGCCGCTGATCGGAAGCCCACCATGAACCGTATCGGACTCATCATTGCCAGCGCGCTCATCGTGCTGATGCTCGTCTCCTCCACCCTCTTCATAGTCGACCAGCGCCAGGTGGCGGTGGTGTACTCCCTGGGTGAAATCAAGGACGTGATTGCGGAACCCGGCCTGAAGTGGAAGCTGCCGCCGCCGTTCCAGAACGTGGTCTTCCTCGACAAGCGCATCCAGACCCTGGACAGCCCGGAAACCCGCCCGATCTTCACCGCCGAAAAGAAAAGCCTGGTCATCGACTGGCTGGCCAAGTGGCGCGTGATCGACCCGAAGAAGTTCATCCAGATCAACGGTGTTGACCTGCGCAACCTGGAGAACCGCCTGGCGCCGGTGGTGCAGGCCGCGTTCAACGAGGTGGTGACACGTCGCACGGTCACCGGCGTCCTGGCCACCGAACGTGAGCAGGTCACGCAGGAGGTTCGCAACCGACTGGCCGCCGAGGCCACGGCGTTCGGCATCGAGATCGTTGACGTGCGCATTAAGCGTGTGGATTTCGTGGCCGACATCACCGACTCGGTTTACCGCCGCATGCAATCCGAACGCCAGCAGGTGGCCAACGAGTTGCGCTCCAAGGGTGCGGCCGAAGGCGAGAAGATCCGCGCCGACGCCGACCGCCAGCGTGAGGTGATCGTCGCCGAGGCTTACCGCGACGCGCAGAAGGTCAAGGGTGAGGGCGACGCCAAATCGTCGGCGCTGTATGCCGACGCCTTCGGCCGCGACCCGCAGTTTGCGCAGTTCTACCGCAGCCTGGAGGCCTACCGGGCCACCTTCCGCAGCCGCAGCGACGTGATGGTGCTCGACCCGAGCAGCGAGTTCTTCAAGACGCTGCGTGGCGGCGGGCCGGCGGCCAATGCAGCGCCGGCTTCGAAGAGCAAGTAGCAGCCCGCGGCCGTGGCGGAGCTGTTGCTCGGCGCGTTGGCGCTGATGCTGGTCATCGAAGGCCTGTTGCCGTTTTTCAGCCCAGGCACCTGGCGGCGGATGTTCGAGCAGGTGACCAAGCTCAGCGACGGGCAGATCCGGTTTTTCGGCCTGACCAGCATGCTGATCGGCGTTCTCCTGCTCGTCATTTGGCGCTGAGTTCACGGCGACGCGCGGCTTCGGCCCTGCGGCTCCGAATGGAGCCCGCCGGTACAATGCCGCTTTTAACCCCCGCGCGCTTTTCATGTCCTCAGCCTGGCTGTTGCCGGAGCATGTTGCCGATGTTCTGCCCTCCGAGGCGCGGCGCATCGAGGAGTTGAGACGCAGCCTGCTTGACCGTGCCCGCGGCTACGGCTTCGAGTTGGTGATGCCGCCGCTGCTCGAGCACCTGGATTCCCTGCTGTCGGGCACCGGCCGCGAGCTCAATCTAAAGACCTTCAAGCTGGTCGACCAGCTCAGCGGCCGCTCGCTCGGTGTGCGTGCCGACACCACGTCGCAGGTGGCGCGCATCGACGCCCACCTGCTCAACCGCCAGGGGGTCGCGCGGCTTTGTTATTGCGGGCCGGTGCTGCACACCAGGCCGAGCGGCCTGCATGCCACGCGCGAGCCCTTGCAGTTCGGCGCCGAGGTCTACGGCCATGCGGGCCTCGAAGCGGATCTCGAAGTGCTAGAGCTGGCGCTCGACGTACTGCGCGGCGCCGGCGTGGACCAGCCAGTGCTCGACCTCGGTGACGCGCGCATCGTGCGCGGTGTGCTTGCAGGCGTGGCCGTCGACGAGGAACGCCTGACCGATGTCGTCGCCGCGTTGACGCTGAAAGACGCGCCACGGGTGGCGGAACTGGCACACGACTTCCCGCTGGCCGCGCGTGACGGCCTGCTCGCGTTGACGCGGCTCTACGGAGGCGCCGAGGTGCTCGACGCCGCGCGCCGCGTATTGCCCCAGCGTGCCCCGATCGCCGCTGCGCTGGACGACCTGGCCTGGCTTGCCAGCCATGTGCAACGCACCAACCCTGCGCTGCGGGTCGGCTTCGACCTCGCCGACATGAGCGGCTACGCCTACTACAGCGGCGCGCGCTTCGCGGTCTACGCCAGCGGCGGCAGCGACGCGCTGGTGCGCGGCGGGCGCTACGACGAGGTGGGCGCAGTGTTCGGCCGCAACCGCCCGGCGGTGGGTTTCAGCCTCGACCTCAAGACCTTAGTGGCGCATGCGAACGGCATGCCGCCGAGCCCGGCCGTCCGGGCGCCCTGGGGTGAGGAGCCGAGCCTTCGCGACGCGGTGCGCGCCCTGCGCGAGCGCGGCGACACCGTGGTCTGCATGCTCCCGGGGCACGAACACGAAGGACAGGAGTTCGACTGCGACCGCGAGCTGGTGGCGGTGGACGGACGTTGGGTGCTGCGCGCGCTCTGAATTTTCATCGAGGTTTTCGACAAGTGATGCAACAGCGAAACGCCGCGGCGCGCGGGCACAACGTGGTCGTCGTCGGCACCCAATGGGGCGACGAAGGCAAGGGCAAGGTCGTCGACTGGCTGACCGACCACGCCCAAGGCGTGGTGCGCTTCCAGGGCGGCCACAACGCGGGGCACACGCTGGTCATCAAGGGCGTGAAGACGGCCTTGCA
>JANNGZ010000232.1:0-15792 GCA_031404155.1 Burkholderiales bacterium | reverse complement strand
GCCAGGTCCTTGCTGCCCCCCTCCTGCCCCTGCGACCAAGCTTGGAAGGACGCCAGCCGCTGGTGATAGGCGCGGATCTCGTCCATGGCCAGCGCGGCGTGCGCCGACAAGCCCTCCTTGAACTCTCGCAGCAGGAAAGGCCAGGCCGGCGACTTCGGTCAACACGTCTTCGAACGGCCGGCTGACTTCCTCACCGCGGGTGTAGGGCACCACGCAATAGGAGCAGTATTTCGAACAGCCTTCCATGACCGAGACGAAGGCGCTGGCGCCATCGACACGGGCAGGAGGCAGGTGGTCGAACTTCTCGATCTCTGGAAAACTGATATCGACCTGCGGCCGGTTCTGCGCCCGGCGCGCGGCAATCATCTGCGGCAGCCGGTGCAGTGTCTGCGGCCCGAACACGATATCGACGTAGGGTGCCCGCTCGATGATTGCCGCACCTTCCTGGCTGGCGACGCAGCCGCCGACGCCAATCAACACGCCCTTGGCCTTCAGGTGCTTGACCCGACCCAGGTCGGAGAAGACTTTCTCTTGCGCCTTCTCGCGCACCGAACAGGTGTTGAAGAGGATCAGGTCAGCGGCTTCCGGGTCGGAAGTCGGCTCGTAGCCGTCGGCGGCGCGCAGCACGTCGGCCATCTTGTCCGAGTCGTACTCGTTCATCTGGCAGCCGAAGGTCTTGATGTAAACCTTCTTCATCGCAGGCTCAGGGTTTGGTCCAGGCCTGCGCGGTTGGATCGAAGCGCCAGGCCTGCGCGTCCTTCAGCGTCGTCGGCCAGGGCTTCTTCGCCAGTTCCTCCGGGCGCAGGATCCATACGTCCTTGACCAGCCCCAGTTCGTCTACCGTGTAGTGCACGACGGCCTTGGAGCCCGCCAGCGCGGCCGACATCACCAGCATGTTGTTTTCGCCGCGGATGCGAGAGCCCGGTGCCAAGCGTGCCGGTTGGCCGTTGAGCAACGCCTCGGGTGGCTGCGCAAAGGCCAGTTCGCCCCGCAGCGCGTTCTGCGGAAAGTTGCGCTGAACCTGCGCGGCGGCAGGCAAAGAGACCGTCACGAGGGCGGCGGCAAGCAGTGCACAGCGAAGCATGGTGTTGATCCGGTGGCTGTGGAATCGATTCGCCCGGGTGGCGCCCGCGCTGTCGAAACAAAAACGGCCCGCGCAGGAGCCCGGGCCGCAGGAATTTGGTGGCGCTTCAGGGATTCGAACCCCGGACCTGCGGATTATGATTCCGTCGCTCTAACCGACTGAGCTAAAGCGCCTGAGCCCGCGATTATATCGAGGCCATGCGTCGTTTCCACTTCGGGTGGCACGGCCACCCCACCAACCCACCCATGTTCAGCTTCTTCAAGAAGAAGGCGCCGCCTGTTGACACGGCAGCGGCGCCGGCGGTTTCCGTGACGCCGGCTGTGGTGCCGGAGATACCGGTTCCACCCACGGCGTCCGAGGTGGCCTCGCCGACGACGGTCGCGGCCGCCACATCGCCAGCGCCACCGCGCGCGGCCTGGTTCGATCGCCTTCGCGCCGGCCTGCGCCAAACGGGTTCGGGCATCGCCCAGGTGTTCACCGGCACCCTCATAGACGAGGCACTCTACGAAGAACTCGAAGCCGCCTTGCTGATGGCCGACGCCGGCGTCAAGGCCACCGCGTTCCTGCTCGCCGACCTCAAGCGCCGGGTCAAGGACGAGAAGGCGAGTGAGCCCGACGCGGTGAAGGCATTGCTCGCCGACGCGATTGCCGACCTGCTCGCACCACTCCAGCGGCCCCTCGCGGTGGGTGCCGCAACACCCACCGTGATGATGGTGGTCGGGGTCAATGGTGCCGGCAAAACCACCAGCATCGGCAAGCTCACGCGCCATCTCGCCGCGGCCGAGCAGAAGGTGCTGCTCGCCGCGGCCGACACCTTCCGCGCCGCGGCGCGCGAGCAGCTCAGCGTGTGGGCCGGCCGCAACCGCGTCGAGATCGTGAGCCAGGAAGGTGGCGACCCCGCCGCGGTCAGCTTCGACGCGGTGGTGGCGGGTGCGGCGCGGGGCTGCGACGTGGTGATCGCCGACACCGCCGGCCGCCTGCCGACGCAGACGCACCTGATGGAGGAGCTGAAAAAGATCAAACGCACGATCGGCAAAGCCATGGCGGGCGCACCGCATGAAGTGTTGCTGGTGGTGGACGGCAACACCGGCCAGAACGCTCTGGCCCAGGTGCGGGCTTTCGACGAAGCGCTGTCGCTCACCGGGCTGATCGTGACCAAGCTCGACGGCACCGCCAAGGGCGGCGTGCTGGCGGCGATTGCCTTGTGGGCGCGCGAGCGTGCCGGTGGCGCGGTGCCGGTCTACTTCATCGGTGTCGGCGAAAGGCTCGAGGATCTGGAGAGCTTTGACGCACGCGAGTTTGCCCAAGCGCTTCTGAACTGAGGCCGGCAGCCGCCGGCAGCCGCCGGCACGACGGGACAACGCACGACGACAACGCCACCGTTGCGCCGCCGCGCTGCCGCGCGGTGCGAGATCAGCCGCGAGGCACCGGCGTCAGCGGCGGCGGCACCAGCGAGCGCGGGTTGCCCGCCTTCTCCCCCTGCTTCGGGGCATCCGTCGGCACGGCACCCAAAGGCGCGGGCGACGACTCGAACTCGTCGAACCAGGTCGACGGCGGCGGGTCGGTGAAGCTGAGGCTCGCGGCGAGTTCGGGTGGCATGGCTTCGTTGGCCGAGGCGCTGGGCAGTGGCAGCGTGGACAGGCCCACCACCAGCGGCGACGACGCCGGCGCGGCGATCGGCGCCGGCGCTCGCGCGGGTGTCTCCTCGCGTGGCAAGACGGCGCTGCGCACCGCCTCCGGCCCTGGAATCGCCCCCTCGTTCCAGACCACCGAGACGATGCCGGCGGCTTCCAGCACGCGGGCCTTGCGGGCATGCCGGCGCTGGCTGCGCTCGCTGTCGTTTTTGCTCCGCAGCGAGATCACCGCCAGCACCATCGACGCACGGTCGCAAACCACAAAGTCCGCACTCACATGCCCGACCCGCTTGATCCACTCGGTGTAGGAGTGGCGGCGCGGTACCTTGACGAAGCGAGCCAGCGGCACCTGGGCCAGCACGATGGTGTCGGGCAGGGCCGCGACGAGGGCGTGGTAGGCGAGCCGCTCGTGCGTGCTCATGATGCGGGTCGGCTCCGGCGGCCAGGCCGCAATCGTGTCCATGGCTTCGAGCGAGCGGCTGGCGCTGTCGCCGCGCGGCCGCCGCCACCACAACGCCGCCAGGACAAGAAGACCAGCAATTGCGGCGAAGGCGATCCAGGATTGCAGGGTCATGAGGTCGGGCAGCAAGTGCGGAAGCGCAACCGTAGCGCTGGCCAGCTCCGCCAGCAAGCCCCAATAGTGACCAGCGGTATCAGCGCGGCGGGCCGAATCCGCCCATGCCGCCGCCGCCCATGCCACCCCCCATGCGTTTCATCATCTTCATCAGGCCGCCGCCCTTCATCTTTTTCATCATCCCCTGCATCTGCTCAAACTGGTTGAGCAGGCGGTTCACTTCCTGAACCTGTACGCCGGCGCCGGCGGCGATGCGGCGCTTGCGGCTGGCCTTGAGCAGGTCGGGTTTGCGGCGCTCTTGCGGCGTCATCGAATGAATGATGCCTTCCATGCGGCGTACGTCACGCTCGGCGCGGTCCATGTCGGCCTGGCCGATGTTGCCGGCGCGCGAGGTGAGCTGGCTCGGCAGCTTGTCCAGCAGCCCGCCCAGGCCGCCCATCTTCTTCATCTGCGAGATCTGGGTCAGGAAGTCGTTGAGGTCGAAGCTGTCGCCGGCCTTGACCTTGTCGGCGAGCTTTTTCGCGGCATCGAGGTTGACACCCTTTTGCACCTCCTCAACCAGCGCGACGATGTCGCCCATGCCGAGCACGCGGCCGGCATGGCGTTCGGCGTCAAAGACCTCGAGACCGTCGATTTTTTCCGACACCCCGGCAAACTTAATCGGCGCGCCGGTCACCTGGCGCACCGACAGCGCCGCGCCGCCGCGCGAGTCGCCGTCGAGTTTGGTCAGCACGATGCCGGTGAGCGGCAACGCCTCCTTGAACGCCTTGGCGGTGTTGACCGCATCCTGGCCCTGCATCGCGTCGACGACAAACAGGGTCTCGACCGGGTTCAGCGCGGCGTGCAGCTCGCGGATCTCGGCCATCAAGGCCTCGTCGATCGCGAGCCGCCCGGCAGTGTCGACCAGCAGCACGTCGAAGTAGTGGCGCTTGGCGTAGTCCAGTGCGGCCAGGGCGATGTCGCGTGGTTTTTGCTCCGGCGTGCTCGCGAACCATTCGGCGCCGGCCTGCCGGGTCACCATCTTGAGTTGCTCGATCGCCGCCGGCCGGTAAACGTCGGCCGACACGGTGAGCACCTTTTTCTTGCGCTTCTCGATCAGGTGCTTGGCCAGCTTCGCGGTGGTCGTGGTCTTGCCCGCGCCTTGCAGGCCGGCCATCAGGATCACCGCCGGCGGCTGCGCGGCGAGGTTGATGTCGGCCACGGGACGCGAAGCGGAGCCTTCCGCGCCCGCGGCACCCATGGTCGCGGCGAGTTCTCGGTGCACCACGCCCACCAGTGCCTGGCCCGGATTGAGCGAGCCGACCACGTCCTGGCCGAGCGCCTTGTCCTTCACCCGCGCAATGAACTCGCGCACCACCGGCAGCGCCACGTCCGCCTCGAGCAGCGCCATGCGCACCTCGCGCAGCATGTCGGAGACGTTGCTTTCGGTGATGCGAGCCTGGCCGCGCATCGTCTTGACGAGGCGCGAGAGGCGGTCGGTGAGGTTGCTGGCCATCGAGGGGCCGCGGCCATCGAGAAATGAACCGCGTCAGTACACTGTCCGGATGATTCTATCGTCCGAGTTTGTGCACGCTTGGCCCTTGTGGGTCGGCCTGTTTGCGCTGCTCGGATACGGCGTTGCCGCACTGCCGGTCGCCGCGGTCGCGCGCGCGAATGCGCCCGAGGCGGCGCCGCCTCGCTGGCCCAGCCTGGCGCTCGGCGTCGGCTGGGTGATGCACGCATTGGCTTTGCTGCTGCACGTGGGCGCGTTCGGCGCGGCGCAGGTCGGCGTGCGTTTCGGCTTTGCACCGGTGCTCTCGCTCACGGTGTGGCTGGTGATCGCGGTGCATGCGGTGGAGAGCCGCTTCGTGCCGCTGCCCGCGGTGCGGCGCGCACTCGCTGCTGCGGGTGGGTTCTCGGCGTTGCTGGCACTGCTCTATCCGGGCGAGGTGCCGACGCACACCGGGTCGCCCTGGTTGCCGCTGCACTGGATGCTCGGGGTGGTGTCCTACGGCCTGTTCGGTGTTGCGCTGCTGCATGCCTGGCTGCTCGGCAGCGCCGAGAGGCGCCTGCGCCTGAAGGCCCTGCGTGACGGCGCGGGGCCGCTGGGCCTGCCCCTGCTGCGCCTGGAGCGGCTGACCTTTCGTTTTGTCGAGGCCGGCTTCGTGGTGCTGAGTGCAGCGCTGCTGTTCGGCGTGGTGTTCGCGTCGCCCTGGCGCTGGGACCACAAGACGGTGTTGTCGCTGCTCGGCTGGGGCACCTTCGCGGTACTCGTGGTCGGGCGCCATTGGCGCGGCTGGCGCGGCAAACACGCGGTGCGCTGGCTCTATGCAGGTGCCTTGCTGCTGCTGCTCGCTTATGTCGGCTCGCGCTTCGTCTTCGAGGTGCTGTTGCGCCGCGGCGCGGTGGCCTGACTCGATGCTTGCCTCTGTGTGCGCGCCGAAGTGAGCCCCGATGACTAACTTGAAAATGAAGAGATGAAATACCTGCTCGTGCTGGGTGTCGTGGTGCTGGTGCTCTGGTTGATGCTGGCCCGCAGGCCGCGGCCGCCATCGCCGCGCGGCGGTGGCACCACCCCGGGGCCGGCGCAGCCGCAAGCGATGGTCGTTTGCGCCCACTGCGGGGTGCACCTGCCACGCGGCGATGCCTTGCTCGGCAGCGGGCAAACCTTTTGCAGCGTGGCCCATCGCGACGCCGGGCCGCGCAAATCCTGATGGCGGTGCCTTCCAGCGACCGGCGGCGCAGCGCCGCCACAGCCGAGGCTGCGCGGCGCGACGCCGCGGCGCCGGACACGCCGAATAGCGACCGCCGCCGCGGCGACCGCCGCCGTGGCGGGACCGACCCCGCGCCCAACCCGCCGCGCGACGAGTCCTGGTTCGGCGCCCTCGGCGTGGACGCTTCCGCCAGCGACGATTTGTCGAGCGGTGAGTCGCGGCTCGAGACGGGCTGGGCCTCGCCGTCGAACGATCCGTCCAACAGTCGTTTCCTGTCGCGGCAGGCGCGGCGACTGATCACCCCGCAGGCCAACGCGTTCCAGCGCATCTTCAAGTTGTTCGTGGGCGCCCGCGCCGGCGTCGGCGTCGCGTTGGTGGCCGCACTGGCGGTGGGCAGCGTGTTCGGCGTCGGGCCGGCCCTGGTGCCGTTATTGGTCAGCATCGGGTATGCGTCGCTGGCGTTGATCCTGTGGCTCTTGCCCAGCCTCGGCGGCGCAGCGTCGCGCTTGCCGACGCGGCTGAGCCGAACCCAGTGGGCCTTGACCATCGGCCTGGACCTGCTGGCCTTTTCGAGCCTGCACCTGCTCTCCGCCGGGCAGGGCTTCAATTTTGTGGCGCTGCTGGTGCTGCCGGTGTTGATGGCCGGTGTCTTGATGTCGCGCCTGCTGGCCCTGGCCACCGCGTCGGCGGCGACATTGATCCTGCTCGGATCGGCCTGGTACGGCGCGGTGGCCGGCAGCGACGTGACCTTGCCGCTGGCGCAGGCGGGCTTCGCCGGCATCGGGTTTTTTGTTGTCACGCTGCTGGCCGGTGAGCTGGCGACCTGGCTGGCGCGCGAAGAACTCTCCGCGCGTGGCAGCCTCGAACTCGCGCGCCAACAGGCGCAGCTGAACCGGCTGGTGATCGAGGAGATGAGCGACGGGGTACTCGTCGTGGACCGCCGGGCGCGGGTGCGCGCGGCCAACCCGGCGGCGCGGCGCCTGCTGGCCTCGCAAGGCCTGGGCGACGCGGCGCCGTTTCAGCTGCAGGGCTTTGCGCCCTGGGCGCAATTGCACGAGGCGGTGGCGCGCGCCTTCGAAGAGGGCCAATGGCCGGAGGCGGTTCGTACCGTGGCCCTGAGCTTTCCCGACGGCGCCTCGCGCACCCTGCACCTGCGCGCGCGATTCACGCGGCGCCGGCCGGGCAACGGCAGCGGCGCGGCCGATAGCGCCCAGGCGGCGGAAGAGTTCTGTGTGTTGTTCGTCGAGGATGAGCGCAGCGTGCAGGCGCGTTCGCGCCAGGAGAAGCTCGCGGCCATGGGGCGCGTGTCGGCCGGCATCGCACACGAGATTCGCAACCCGCTGGCCGCGATAGCGCAGGCCAACGCGCTGCTGCAGGAGGACGCGGTCACACCAAGCCAGGAGCGGCTGACCCGCATGGTGGCCGAAAACGTCGACCGCCTGAAGCGCATCGTCGACGACGTGATGGAGGTGGCGCCGGGCGCCGCGCCGACGCCGCGGGTCATCGACGCCACCGCCGAAGTGGCCGACGGCGCCGCCGAATGGGCGCGCACCACGCAAACAAAGGTCGGCGACAGCGGCCGCCTGTGGCTGGTGCTGCCGCCGGAGCCGCTGCCGATCGTCTTCGACCCCGACCATCTGCGCCGCGTGCTGGTGAACCTGCTGGACAACGCGCAGCGCCATGCCAGCGCCGCGCCGGGTGCAATCGTGCTGAGCCTGGCGCGCGAGGGCCACGCGCGGGTTTGCGTCAGCGTGGACAGCGACGGGCCGCCGATCGCGCCCGATGTCGAGCGCCACCTCTTCGAGCCCTTCTTCTCCACCCGCAGCCGTGGCACCGGCCTCGGCCTGTACATTTGCCGCGAGCTGTGCGAGCGTTACGGCGCCCGCATCGACTACCGGCAGCGCGGGGCCGACGAGGCCCGGCGCAATCGCTTCGAAGTGGCGATGCGCGCAAGCACGACGACTGCCGCCGCCGCGCAGCCCGGGTGACCCGCGCGGCGCTCCGTTATTCCATCAAGGTCGCGAATGAATCTGCCCTCGCATTTCAGCCTGCTGGTCGTCGACGACGAGCCGGACCTGCGGACGCTCTACGAGCTGACCCTGCTGCGCGAGGGCTACGACGTCGAAACCGCGGGCTCGGTCGAAGAGGCGCTGCAATGCCTGAAGGCGCGCAGCTACAGCGCGCTGATCACCGACATGCGCCTGCCCGACGGCAGCGGGCTGGATCTGCTGCACAAGCTCGAGGACGAGTCGCGCGCCGAAAAGGCGCTGGTGATCACCGCCTACGGTTCGGCCGAAAACGCGGTCGAGGCCCTGCGCGCCGGTGCCTACGACTACCTGACCAAGCCGGTGGACCTGCGCCAGTTCCGCGCCGTGGTGGCCTCTGCGCTCGGCCGCGCGCCTCAGAGCTCGCCCACGGTGGTGCCCTCCAGCCTGCCGACCAGCGCGCCGGCGAAGCTCTCGCCTGAAGCGGCCGCGCGTGCCTCGCCGAGCGCACCGCCGGCACCGGCGATCACCGAGCGCGCGGCGGCACCGCTTGCGCGCGGCGCCGTCGCACCGCGCAGTGCAGCCACCGACGCCGCGGCTGCCCAGAACCCTGCGGTGCCACCCGCGTTGCGGCGCTTGGTCGGCAACTCGGCCGCGATGCAGCAGGTGCGCGTGTTGGTTGAAAAGGTGGCACGCAGCATGGCACCGGTGCTGGTGCAGGGCGAGTCGGGCACCGGCAAGGAACTGGTCGCACGTGCGATCCACGATGTCAGCACCCGAGCGGCGCAGGCTTTCGTCGCTGTGAACTGCAGCGCGATTCCGGAGCAGCTGCTCGAAGCCGAGTTCTTCGGCTACCGCAAGGGCGCCTTCACCGGTGCGAACGAAGACCGCGAAGGCTTCTTCCAGGCCGCGCATGGCGGCACCCTGTTCCTCGACGAGATCGGCGACCTGCCGCTGGCGATGCAAAGCAAGCTGCTGCGCGCGATCCAGGAGCGCTCGGTGCGGCCGATCGGCGCGGTGATCGAGGCGCCGGTGAACGTGCGAATCATCAGCGCGACCCACAAGGACCTTGCCGCCGAAGTGCTCGCGACGCGCTTTCGGCAGGACCTGTTCTACCGCCTCAACGTGATCCAGATTCGCGTACCGCCGCTGCGCGAGCGCATCGGCGACCTGGGTTCGATAGGCGATGCGGTGCTCGAACGCATCGCGCGCGACGCCGGTGTCGCGCGCCCACCGCTGCTCGGCGACGATGCGCGAGCCCTGCTGGGGCGCTACGCCTTCCCCGGCAATGTGCGCGAGCTGGAAAACTTGCTGCACCGCGCGGTGGCCATGGCCAGCGGCGACACGATCCAGCGCGCCGACCTCGGGTTGCCCGACGACGCGTTTGGGGACCACGATCTGGTTGACCTCGAAGTCCTGAGCCGCGAGGTGGGTGCCGCGATCGCGGCCGCGCCGCAGTTGCCCAAACCCCAGGCCTTGCCCGACAACCTGGAGCGGCATCTGGACGAGGTCGAGCGCGACATCCTGGTTCGCGCACTCGAACGTCACCGCTACAACCGCACCGCCGCGGGCGCGAGCCTGGGCCTGTCGCTTCGCCAGATGCGCTACCGCATGGCCCGGCTGGGCGTGAACGTCGCCGACCACGTCGGCGACCTGTGATGTCGCCCGGCTGGCGCGCCGGCTGGTGGAGCGGCTGCGCCCACCGGCCTTCACCCAACACCGGCCCCAGGCCGGCGGGGGAGCGCATCAGCCTGGTGGTGCTGCACTCGATCAGCCTGCCGCCGGGGGAATACGGCGGCGACGCGATCGAGCGGCTGTTCCAGAACCGGCTCGATTGGGATGCGCACCCGTACTTCCAGACGATCCGTGGCGCCGAGGTCTCGGCGCATTTCCTGGTGCGCCGCGACGGCGAGCTGCTGCAGTTCGTCTCCTGCGACGAGCGGGCCTGGCATGCCGGCGCATCGCATTGGCGCGGGCGCGACAACTGCAACGACTTCTCGGTCGGCATCGAGCTTGAGGGCCTGGAGGGCGAGACCTTCGAGCCGGCGCAGTACGAGGCCCTGGTCACGCTGCTATCGGCCCTGTGCCAACGTTATCCGCTGCTTGAGGTCACCGGGCACGAGCATGTCGCACCCGGCCGCAAGCTCGACCCGGGCGCCGGCTTCGACTGGCGCGGTTTGAGTGCCCGCCTTGCCCACGCGGCGCCGCAGCTGCGGGTGGCGTCGGGCTGAGGTGTGGACGGGCGTAAAACGGCGTATCGCGGCCGCGATGTGCAATCAGGGAAGCCCCGGAGCAAACACTAGCGGTAGCGCCTTGTACCCAGCCGCACCCCCAGATATAGTGTCCCATGGTGTTATCCTCGCAACGCCTCCAGCCGCCGAACCTCGAACCGACGCGCGGCCACGAAGCGACCTCCAACCGATCATGGACCGACCCTGAAGTGGCACCAACGTCGATGGCTGGGCAGATGAATTCGTTGTTCGTTTCGAAGCTCCCACGGCGGGTTCGTTCGAGCGCGATTTCCCTGTGCACGCTCATGGGTGCGTGCGGCGCTTGCCGCGCACCTTTGAGCGCACTTTGAGGTTCGCGAGAGCAACACGATCAGCAACTCACCGTGCCGCCAAGCGGCGCGCTGCCCTGGGGTCCCGATGAAACCCGTCGCAGCGCAGACCCATCTATCCAAGAGGAATCCATGCAAGCAGTGACCGTCAGTGCCGAAACCGCCGCGCCCCACGCCAGCGCCGGCACCGTGGCCGGAGCGAGCGCTGCCGCCTCGGCCTACCAGGGCTACCAGATCATCCGGCGCAATGGCGCGGTGGTCTCCTTCGAGCCGAACAAGATCGCGGTGGCCTTGATGAAGGCCTTCCTGGCGGTGCACGGCACGCAAGGTGCCGCGTCGGCGAGCGTTCGCGAGACGGTCGAAGTGTTGACCGAGTCGGTGGTGCGCGCGCTGCTGAGGTCGCGGCCGGCCGGTGGCACCTTTCATATCGAGGACGTGCAGGACCAGGTCGAACTTGGCCTGATGCGCGGCAGCCACCATGAAGTGGCGCGTGCCTACGTGCTTTACCGCGAGCGGCGCACCCAGGAGCGCGCCCGCCAGGGCCGGGCCGACCTGCCCGCCGCGCCGACGACGCTGTATGTGACCGACCGCGGCCAGCGTTTGCCGCTGGACCACGCCAAGCTTCAGGGCCTGGTGGAGTCGGCCTGCGCGGGCCTGGGCGAAGACGTGAAGCCCGAGCCGATCCTGGCCGAGACGCGGCGCAACCTCTACGACGGCGTGCCGATCGACGAGGTCTACAAGGCCGCGATCCTGGCCGCTCGCACCTTGCTTGAGCGCGACCCGAGCTACACCCGCGCCACCGCGCGCCTGCTGCTGCATACCATCCGCCGCGAGGTGCTGAACGATGAGGTGGCGCAGGGCGAGATGAGCACGCGCTACGCCGAGTACTTCCCCGGCTTCATCAAGCAGGGCGTGAAGGCCGAACTGCTCGACGACAAGCTGCTCCAGTACGACCTGGCCAAGCTCGGCGCGGCGCTGAAGGCCGAACGCGACATGCAGTTCGACTACCTCGGCCTGCAGACCCTCTACGACCGCTACTTCCTGCATATCGAAGAGCGCCGCATCGAGCTGCCGCAGGCCTTCTTCATGCGCGTGGCGATGGGCCTGGCTCTGGGCGAGATCGACCGCGAGGCGCGCGCGATCGAGTTCTACAACGTGCTGTCCACCTTCGACTTCATGTCGAGCACACCCACGCTGTTCAACGCCGGCACCCGGCGCTCGCAGCTGTCGAGCTGTTACCTGACCACGGTGGCCGACGACCTCGACGGCATCTACGAGGCGCTGAAGGAAAACGCGCTGCTGTCCAAGTTTGCCGGTGGCCTCGGCAACGACTGGACCAATGTGCGTGCGCTCGGCTCGTACATCAAGGGCACCAACGGCAAGAGCCAGGGCGTGGTCCCGTTCCTTAAAGTCGTGAACGACACCGCGGTGGCGGTCAACCAGGGCGGCAAGCGCAAGGGCGCGGTGTGCGCGTACCTGGAAACCTGGCACCTGGATATCGAAGAGTTTCTCGAGCTGCGCAAGAACACCGGCGACGACCGCCGCCGCACCCACGACATGAACTCGGCGAACTGGATTCCCGACCTGTTCATGAAGCGTGTGGTCGAGGACGGCCCCTGGACGCTCTTCTCGCCCTCGAACTGCCCCGACCTGCACGACAAGTTCGGGCGCGCTTTCGAGGAAGCCTATGTCGGCTACGAAAACAAGGTCGACCGCGGCGAGCTCAAGCTCTTCAAGCGCATGCCGGCGAAGGACCTGTGGCGCAAGATGCTCTCGATGCTTTTCGAGACCGGGCATCCCTGGGTCACCTTCAAAGACCCGTGCAATGTGCGCTCGCCGCAGCAGCATGTGGGTGTGGTGCACAGCTCCAACCTCTGCACCGAGATCACGCTCAACACCAACGAGAGCGAGATCGCGGTCTGCAACCTGGGTTCGGTAAACTTGGCGCAGCACCTTAAAGACGGCGCCGCGGGCAAGGAGATCGACCAGGACAAGCTCAAGCGCACCGTGTCGACGGCGATGCGCATGCTCGACAACGTGATCGACATCAACTACTACGCGGTGAAGAAGGCGCGCGACTCGAACCTGCGCCACCGCCCGGTGGGCCTGGGGCTGATGGGCTTCCAGGATTGCCTGTACCAGCTGCGCGTGCCTTATGCCTCCGACGCGGCGGTGGAGTTTGCCGACCGTTCGACCGAGGCGCTCTGTTATCACGCCTACTGGGCGTCGACCGACCTGGCCGCCGAGCGCGGGCGCTACAGCAGTTTCCGCGGCTCGCTCTGGGACCGCGGCATCCTGCCCCTGGACTCGGTGGGTCTGCTCGCCGAGCAGCGCGGCGGCTACCTCGAAGTGGACAGCTCCGCCACGCTGGACTGGGACGCCCTGCGGGCACGCATCGCCGAACACGGCATGCGCAACAGCAACTGTGTGGCCATCGCGCCCACCGCGACCATCTCCAACATCATCGGCGTGGACGCATCGATCGAGCCTTCGTTCAGCAACCTTTCGGTGAAGAACAACCTCTCGGGCGACTTCACCGTGATCAACGAGTACTTGGTGCGCGACCTCAAAAGGCTCGGGCTGTGGGACGACGTGATGCTGATCGACCTCAAACATTTCGACGGCTCGCTGCGCCGCATCGACCGCGCGCCCGAGGAGTTGAAGAGCCTCTACGCCACCGCGTTCGAGGTCGAGCCGCATTGGCTGGTGGAGGCCGCGTCGCGGCGGCAGAAGTGGATCGACCAGGCGCAGTCGCTCAACATCTACATGGCCGGCGCGTCGGGCAAGAAGCTCGACGAGACCTACAAGCTCGCGTGGCTGCGCGGCTTGAAGACCACCTACTACCTGCGCACGATGGCGGCCACGCATGTCGAAAAATCCACCGGCAAGACCGGCGCGCTGAACGCGGTGAGTTCGGGCGGCGGAGTGTCCGGTCTCGACGCGGCTGCGGCGAAAGCGCAGGCGCAGATGCAGGCGCAACGCGACGCAGTGCCCGCGACCGACATCAAGTTCTGCTCGATCGACGATCCCGAATGCGAAGCATGCCAATGAAGCTTGCCAATGATCGAGATGACGCGTGTGGCTTGGTGCGGCTCGTCGGGTCGCGGCTTCGGCATTCGTGATGCGTCTCGATGCGTGAAGGCCGACCTCCGCACGATGCGCGACAGCAACAACGAGACCGCTCGAATGTCAACTAGTGCTTGGTGTTTCGACACAACATTCCGATAATCCGCCACCACAGGAAGCACCTACACATGCTGGTCTGGGAACAAGAAGTCCGCAGCGAAGTTCGCACTCCGACGACGCCACATCCATTGCCCGCCAACGACGGTCATCGTCAGGCGCGGGTTGTGATCGCTTCACCTGTCGCCGCAGTTGCGGCCCCGTCGCTTTCCCCCGCGGCCGCGCACACCGCGGTGATTTCGCCGGTGCCTCCGAAGGCCGACGCGCGCCGCGTCAACGTGGCCGACAAGCGCATCATCAACGGCGCCACCGACCTCAATCAGCTGGTGCCGTTCAAGTACAAATGGGCCTGGGAAAAGTACCTCGCCACCTGTGCCAACCACTGGATGCCGCAAGAGGTCAATATGTCGCGCGACCTCGCGACCTGGAAGGACCCGAACGGTCTGAGCGATGACGAGCGCCGAATCATCAAGCGCAACCTCGGCTTCTTCGTCACCGCCGATTCGCTGGCCGCGAACAACATCGTGCTCGGCACCTACCGCCACATCACCGCGCCGGAGTGCCGTCAGTTTTTGTTGCGCCAGGCCTTCGAAGAGGCGATCCACACCCACGCCTACCAGTACATCGTCGAGTCGCTCGGCCTGGATGAAAGCGAGATCTTCAACGCCTACCACGAGGTGGCGTCGATCCGCGACAAGGACGAGTTCCTGATCCCGTTCATCGACGCGATCATGGACCCCGCCTTCAAGACCGGCACGCTGGAAACCGATCAGACGCTGCTGAAGTCGATGATCGTTTTTGCCTGTCTGATGGAAGGCCTGTTCTTCTACGTCGGCTTCACGCAAATCCTCGCGCTCGGCCGCCAGAACAAGATGACCGGCGCCTCCACGCAGTACCAGTACATCCTGCGCGACGAGTCGATGCACTGCAACTTCGGCATCGACGTCATCAACCAGATCAAGCTGGAGAACCCGCAGCTGTGGACGCTGGCATTCAAGGCCGAGATCAAGGCCCTGTTCCTGAAGGCCGTCGAGCTCGAGTACCGCTATGCCGAGGACACCATGCCACGCGGCGTGCTCGGCCTCAACGCTTCGATGTTCAAGGGCTACCTGCGCTTCATCGCCAACCGGCGCGCAACGCAGATCGGCCTCGAGGCGCTCTTCCCGAACGAAGAAAACCCGTTCCCGTGGATGAGCGAAATGATCGACCTGAAAAAGGAGACCAATTTTTTTGAAGGGCGTGTCACCGAATACCAATCCGGAGGCGCGCTGAACTGGGACTGAGTGCGGATACAACACCGTGCCTGCGCACGGTGTTGTGTCTCACGAAGGCCCTCACGCCTGCAAGCGCGAGGGCATGAGGCCGGGCAAGACGTCCGGCCGATGTTCCAAAGCAAGAGATCAAGACCCGCGGAACGCGAAGCGCAGCCAGGTCCTTACAGAAGCTGCAAGCGCGAACCGCAACCCCGTTCACCGTACCGGGGCAGCCGGCAAATGCCGGAAGACCTCAGGACGGTGAATCGCCGCACTGTATCGAGCAGAGCGGCGCTCTTTGCAACTTGATCAAGGAGATCGAAATGGCAACTGCGAAAAAGGCCCCGGCCAAGAAGCCGGCAGCGAAGAAGTCCGCGGCGAAGAAGCCGGCAGCGAAGAAGTCCGCGGCGAAGAAGCCGGCGGCGAAGAAGGCCGCGGCGAAGAAGCCGGCAGCGAAGAAGTCCGCGGCGAAGAAGCCGGCAGCGAAGAAGGCCGCGGCGAAGAAGCCAGCGAAAAAGGCCGCGGCGAAGAAGCCAGCGAAAAAGGCTACGGCGAAGAAGCCAGCGAAAAAGGCTGCGGCGAAAAAGGCCGCGGCGAAGAAGCCGGCTGCGAAGAAGCCAGCTGCGAAAAAGGCTGCTGTGAAGAAGCCCGCGAAGAAGGCCGCCGCGAAGAAGCCTGCCCCCGCTGCTGCGGCAGCCCCCGCGCCAGCTGCGAAAACGGCACTCAGCCCTGCGGCTGCGTGGCCGTTCCCGACGGGCAACAAGCCCTGAGCGAACGTCCGCGAATGTGCGGAACGGGAGACCCGGCCTCGGCCGGGTCTTTTTTT